>JAAXQD010000254.1 GCA_012974475.1 Desulfobacterales bacterium | reverse complement strand
ATATTAACTTCTATGCGTTTTCAAATCAAGAAGTTTTATTAACAGGTTTTTGTTTCGGTTTTTCCGGTTCGGCGATTGACCGTTCTATTATGGTAATGTCCCTTTTTGGATAGGGGATCTCAATCCCGTTTTTATCAAACGCCGCTTTAACCTTGTCGGTAATATAGGAAATGGTATCCATCCGTTTTCGCGCATTATCAATCCACACCCGCAACTGAAGATCAACCGACGATTCTCCAAAGTTTCTCACAACTACTTTGGGCGGCGGTTCCTTGGAAATCCAGGCCGCTTCGCCGGCGACATCTTTGATCAAATCTTTTGCTTTTTCAATATCCGCGTCATATGCGACCCCCACATTGATTCGGACTCTGATCTTTGTTGAAATACTGGTGTAGTTGACGATATCCCGTTTCATGATTTCATTGTTGGGTATAATGATAATAATATGATCGGTTGTTTTGATCTTGGTGGCGCGCAGGCCGATATCGATAACATCTCCCCAGGTGGCGCTTCCGGAAGGAGCACTCCAGACTTCGATCCGGTCGCCGATTTCAAAGGGTCTGTCGATAATAAGCAATACCCCGGCGATGAGATTCGACAACGTGTCTTTGGCGGCAAAACCGATGGCAATGCCTGCCACGCCCGCACCCGCGATAAAGGGCATGACATTGACGCCCAGAACATCGAGGGCCAGAATCACAGCAGTTGCATAAATAACAGCACCTGAGAATTTATTGAGAAGGTCGAAAATAATATCATCGACTTTGGTTTTCGTTCTGTCTACTATATTTTTTTCGAGGTATTCCAGCACAATTAAAAGACAATCCTTTGCCGGAGATGCCAGGAGTATAATCATCAGGGAATGAAAAATGTTTTCCAAAAGACCGATGTTAAAAAGCCTGATGAGGTATGTGCCGGTTGCGAGGAGCACGCCATAAAACACCGCCCTGCGTATTCCCCTGAAAACCGCTATGTTAATTTGAATAACATCGGCTTTTTGGGTCTTTTTTTCAAAAACAGCAAGAATGCGCAATAAGATCAACCAGACAATATAAGAAACTAGGATGGCAAAGAGGGTCTTAAAAAAGAGATGAAGGTATACGGACCTGATACCGAGCATCGATGAAATTTTATCAAGAAAAGCAAACATATTCTCCATAACCACCTCAACATTAAATATTTTGAGATAGATCAATATGACACTTTTGATCGAACAGTCAAGCACCCTTTTTAATACCGTTTGAAGCAGTTCCCAGAAATATGTTCCGATTTATCCACCTCTGGCGAGATTGAATTGCTTACGGTCACAATATCGGTAAGCGGCCGAAGCAGATAATTAGGATAAAATTTGGTTCTGTTTGCAGGGGAAAGCAGCAGAGAAATCAACCTTAAGGTGCTGTCAGGCATTGAACCCCTTAAAAACGAGTCGTTAGATTGCGACAATGTTTTTTTAAGGGGTGTAAGATTTGAGCAGAGTGTTACATTACGGATGAAATTGAACCCGCTTTTATAAACTCACGATTCATACGGGCGATGTTGGAGATGGAGATTTCTTTTGGGCATTCTGCTTCACATTCTCTTTCGTTGCTACAGTTGCCGAAACAGAGTTCATCCATTTTCGATGGGTATTGCATTGGCATCCGGCGCACCTCCGACGTTTACAGAAATATACCCCCCTGCAATGATGATCTGATCGAAGGCGCTTCGATCCACAGCAATGTCCTTTATGATGGGAAATGCCTTGGCACGCCAGGGTTCGATGACGATGGTATCACCGTCGGAAAAATGCCGCATATGAAGCTGGCACAGTGTCGTTCCTTTTTCCGGACCGTGTGCACGGCCATTGACGACAGCGCCGCACATTCCGCAGATCCCTTCCCGACAGTCGTGATCAAATGCAACGGGATCTTTGCCGTCCAAGGTGAGTTGTTCGTTAACGACGTCGATCATTTCTAAAAATGACATGTCGGTTGAAATATTGGCGGCATGATAGGTTTCAAAGCCGCCTTTCACACTGGCGTTCTTTTGGCGCCAGATTTTCAGCGTTATGTTTATATTTTTTGTCATTTGTAACTCCTCTGTGTTAATTCAACATTTTCAAAAGCAAGGGGTTCCTTGTGGAGTTTGGGCTCCGCGTCATCTCCTTTATATTTCCACGCAGCCACATGACAGAAATTCTCATCATCGCGCTTGGCCTCGTTTTCCTCAGTCTGGTATCCTTCATTAAAATGGCCGCCGCAGGATTCTTTGCGCTCAAAGGCATCGACCACCATCAGTTCTGCAAACTCCAGGAAATCGGCCACGCGGCCGGCCCGCTCCAGGCTTTGGTTGAAATCTTTGTCAGAACCCGGGGTCACGGAATTTTCCCAAAATTCTCCTCGAAGTTCCTGAATAAGTTTTCTGGCTTTCAAAAGGCCTTCATCGTTCCTGGACATGCCACAGTATTCCCAGAGAATGTGTCCCAGCTCACGGTGAAAGTCATCCACCGTCCGTTTTCCGTTGATGGAAAGCAGCTTGCTGGTACGATTGGCACCGTGGTCCGAAAAGTTGGCTTCACCCATAACAAAAAGCCCCGGCAGATTGCTCATGAGGTTGTAATCCACCCAAAGTCCACCCATGACATAATGAGATGCCGGGTAAATCATCATCGGTGCTTCATAGGGATTCGAAGCGGTGATTTTCTCATACATCTGAAAAAGGTTGCCGTATTTTTGGGCAATAACCTCTTTCCCGTCTCTTTTGATGGCATCCTTAAAATCAAGATACACCGCAAAGCCTGTCTCTCCGACGCCCTTTCCCATATCACACTGGGTCTTGGCATTTCGTGACGCCACATCCCTCGGAACCAGGTTGCCGAAACTCGGGTATTTGTTTTCAAGATAATAATCTCTTTCAGATTCGGGGATCTGGCTCGGCGGTCGTCTGTCTCCGGGAATCTTGGGAACCCAGACGCGACCGTCATTTCTCAGACTTTCACTCATGAGCGTCAGTTTGGATTGGTAGGTTCCATGTACCGGAATGCACGTCGGGTGAATCTGCGTATAACAGGGGTTGGCGAAAAAGGCGCCTTTTTTATAGGCCCTGAAAGTGGCGCTCACATTGGAGGCCATGGCATTGGTCGAAAGGTAAAAAACATTGGCGTATCCGCCGGTGCACATGACCACAGCATCGGCGGCATGGCTTTCGATTTCACCCGTAATCAGATTTCTGACAAGGATGCCCCTTGCCTGTCCGTTGATCACCACCAGATCGAGCATTTCTCGGCGAGGAAACAGGGTGACCTGACCGGCCGCCACTTGTCGCATCAATGAGCTGTATGCTCCTAATAGAAGCTGCTGCCCGGTCTGGCCTCTGGCATAAAACGTTCTGGAAACCTGAGCGCCTCCAAAGCTTCGATTGGCCAAAAGACCGCCATATTCCCGGGCAAAAGGTACCCCTTGTGCAACGCATTGGTCGATAATATTATTGCTGACTTGAGCCAGGCGATAAACATTGGCTTCTCTGGCCCTGAAATCGCCGCCCTTGATAGTATCGTAAAAAAGGCGCCAGATACTGTCGCCGTCATTTTGATAGTTTTTGGCGGCGTTGATTCCGCCTTGGGCGGCAATGCTGTGGGCTCGCCGCGGGCTGTCCTGAACACAGAAATTTTTTACATAATAGCCGAGTTCGGCCAGTGATGCCGCTGCAGCCCCCCCGGCAAGACCTGTTCCCACCACAATGATATTGTATTTTCTCTTGTTGGCCGGATTGACGAGTTTCAGCTCAAAACGGTGTTTATCCCATTTTTCCGTAAGAGGCCCAGAGGGTATTTTTGCGTCAAGCTGCATGGTGATCTCCTTCATACTAATAGCGAAACATAAACCGGAATAAAACCAAACCCGATCCCGACGATCAGACTGAATACAAGACTCAGCCCCCTTAAAAAAGGGGTGTATTTCGGATGATTGGCGCCAAGGGTCTGAAATGCACTCCAAAATCCATGGCTGACATGAACCGCCGCGATGATCATGGCAAACGTATAAATCAATACATAGCTTGGCTGTGCAAACGCATTCGATACAATCTGAAAAATGGTGGTATGGGTTTTATCCACAAAATGAAAATTGAGCAGGTGATAAATAACAAACAGCAGCAGAAAAACGCCGGTGTACGGCATGGTCGCCGACCCCAGCGTTCGGCCGCCGGCTCGTTTGTTGACGGCATATCGTTCGGGTCTGGCTTTAAAATTCTGATAAAAAAGGAGTAAACCCGTAGAAATATGGACAACGGCAAAAATTAAAAGCCCCCATTCCGCCAAGGTAAGGAGGGGCCCTAAAGAATGGAGATGTTCTGCATAGGAATTAAAAGCATCTTTACCCATATAAAGGGTCAGGTTGCCGGCAAGATGCAGCACCAGAAAAACACAGAAAAAAAGGCCGGTGACAGCCATCATCATCTTTTTTCCTACAGAACTCCCGAAGGTATTGGTGAACCAATTCATTTTTTCCTCCGATATGTTGACCGTATTATGACATTAATAACGGCAGAACAAAACCGTGTAACTTCTTCTTTTAAGGCATTAAAAACAGTTAAATACTCGTTAAGATCAAACAAAAAAATTTATTCTTTTTCAGCTGGGCTGTCAACATAATTCTCAAGCCACCAAGCGTCCCATTCCGTTTTCATAATACTCTCTGCAAGGTTTTGACCCGTTTTGGTTTCCAAACGCTTCAAAGCATAAGGGAGCCACTTTTTGGGCGGTTCGTAGCCGATATCCGAAAGGGCTTTTAAATCAAGAATGAGTGCGAGTTGATCTGCATCATGGGCAAGCTTGGACTCCATGGACTCGCGGGCGTTAAATTCCGCCATAAGATCGGAAAGTTTCGTTCCAAAGGGTAGTTTTCGGGTTGTTTCGTTCATAGCCTTATTTTCATCTGCAGTCACATATTTTTTCTGCACATAATTAAGATCGCCGGTTTTTGCCTCTGGAAGATCATGCACCAGACACATGGCGATCAGCCGGAGTGCATCGACATCCGGTTCCATTTGAGCCATGACAAATGCAATGAATGAAACGCTAAATGAATGCTCGGCCACCGATTCCTTGCCGGCACCCAAAAAATGGAAACCCGATCTGGGGATTTTTTTTAAGATGTTTGCTTCAAACAATAGATTTGCGATATGTTTCATAGAAACTCCCTTATCCGTTCAATGGCTTGCTCATAAATTATAACGCCAGTTCCACACCACCGGCCCACGCCTGCACCGCACAATCAGATAATCTTTTGTATGTGTTCAGCGGGCAGTCATTACGCCTTTACCTTGGTGTCTCCGCAACTCTCAACTCATTGAAAATACAAAGTAATTCCGCCATTAACGTTACGGAGAAACAACTGCCCCATAAATAGTTGCAATCTTTTTATGGGATGTGACAGTGAATCCATACCATCGACATCCAGCTTTTATGTGTATTTGCAGGATGTTCCAAAAGCAACATAAAAATGAGCCGCCGCATGAAGGCCAAGCAAATTTCTTGACACAAAAATCAGGTTCAGATACTTAAAAAAATTAAGAAATAGGGTTTTCGAACTTTGGGTGGAAAAGATTTTTTTTAATACAACCGTATGAACAACGGAGTTTTTTATGAATTCTACAGATTTAGATATACTCAGCATGATCATGCATGCCGGTCCAATGGTTAAATTTGTACTGTTGCTTCTGCTATTTTTTTCAGTCACATCTTGGGCAATCATGATAATGAAATACCGCTATATCAAGACGGCATTCTCAGAGTCGGCTCAATTTATAGATTATTTCTGGACAAGCAGAAATCTCTCCAATGCTTTTGCAAAGGCCAAACAGCTACGCGGCAGCCCCGTTGCCAGGATTTTTCGCGTGGGATATATTGAACTGAATAAATTGAGCCGGGGCGGCAGTCCAAAAATATCGGAATCAAAACCTTCATCAGGTGCTGAAAACACATCCCTAAGCTCAAGATTCACCGGAATCGAAAACGTCAAACGTGCCTTGCGCCGGGCGATTAACAGCGAGACCACCCGCATGACTCGAATGGTCCCTTTCCTTGCAACAACCGGAAACACAACGCCATTCATCGGTTTGTTCGGTACCGTATGGGGCATCATGAGCTCTTTTCATGGTATCGGCCTGAAAGGTTCAGCGAGCCTTGCCGTCGTTGCTCCGGGGATTTCAGAAGCACTTGTCGCAACAGCGGCCGGTTTGGCGGCTGCAATTCCGGCAGTTATCGCCTTCAATCATTTTATGCAGAAAATAAGAATCCTCGATTCTGAACTGCAGAATTTTTCCGCCGATTTTTTGAATATTATCGAACGTGATATAATCACATAAGGGGGAAACATCCATGGCACTCGGAACCAACGGCGACCGCCTAATGTCTGATATCAATGTAACACCGTTTGTTGATGTTATGCTCGTTCTTTTGGTTATCTTTATGGTAACGGCGCCCATGATGATGCAGGGTGTAGATGTTGCGCTGCCTGAAACAACCTCACAGCCACTTGCCGCAAAAAAAGAGAATCTTATCATCACCATCAACAAAAAAAATGAAATATATATTAACACTTACCAGGTCACCATCGATTTTCTTCAGGAGAAACTCAAGAAAATTTTAGAAGGCAGATCGGATCGGGAAGTGTATCTTCGAGCAGACCGGGATATACCCTACGGGTTTGTGGTCCGTGTTATGTCTGAGATAAAAGCGGGAGGTGTCGAAAAACTGGGCATGGTAACGGAACCGATTCAGGACGATAAAAAAGGCAACAAACAACAAACAAAAAGCTGATGAATCAAAGGGCACATCCGCATAATTATTTAGACCGAGAAGGGGAAGGTGAACGCCGGACATTATTTTGGAATTTTACAGCTTCTCTCGTGTTTCATTTGATTGTTTTTGCGGTTCTGATCTTTGCACCCGGCTATGCGAAAGGAAGAAAGCCTTCCCTGTCTGTTATAAATGTCAGCATTGTAACACTGCCCTCTCAGGGAAAAATGTCCCTTCCGGAAAAAAAGAACGCTGTAGACGCCAATAAACCATCGATAACGGAAAAAAAAGCGCCAAAGATTTCCACGAAAACCACGCCTGAAACAGTTAAAAAGCCTTCTGAATCCATTTCTCTTAATCCCAAGAAGAAGGCTAAAACATCGCTTAAAAAGAAGACATTCAAAACTGAAAAGGTGGTTAAGAGCGCCATAGACCGAATTGAAAAAAAAGTTGACGAAACGAGACCCGACCAGATCAAACAGGCCATTGCCCGCCTTGAGAAGGAGGTGGAAAAGACCGGACCGATAGACCTGAAGAATCAACAGAATAGCAGGGGTGCGGGAATTCCGGGAGGAACCGGAGCCGGCAGTAAGAAAGTATTGGAACTCATCGATATCTATCGAATCGAAATTGCATATCTAATTCAGAAAAATTGGGCATTTTCCGACCAATTGGCAGGGGGCCGCACCGATCTTGAAGCCTGGGTTGCGATTAAGGTTATGCGAAACGGGGAAATAAAGGATGTCTGGTTTGATAAAAGGTCGGGAAACAGCTATTTTGATGAAGCTGCAAAAAATGCGATTATGAAGTCGAATCCCCTTCCCCCGATCCCACAAGCCTACGTACGGCCCTATATTGAAGCCGGTTTTCACTTTACGCTTTCGGGAATAAGCAAATAAGATATTCGTTGCTGATATAAGGAGTTTGATATTGCTATGAGAAATTGCTGGATTAAAATTTTTGGGCTGATTGTAATCATCTCTTTTTGGGCGGTGCCGGGAGTGTCCCGGGCGGGATACGATTATGTTGACATTTCCCATCCTTTTTTAAGAAAAATTCCCATGGCGGTGCCATTGTTCACGAAGGTTTCTTCGGGTCATGAAACCGACCAATTATCAGAATCAGCGCCTGACCTTCTCGCCGAAACATTGGAATTTACAGGATTTTTTAAACTTCTTGACCGTGAAGCCTTCCTGGTCAACCCTCAAACGGATGCCACTTTTGTCAGTGTCAATTTCCATGACTGGACCAGTATCGGTGCAGAGCTTCTGGTAACCGGCGGTGTTCTGGTCCAGGACAACCTTGTGGAAATAGAGCTCCGACTTTACGATACCTTCAAAGAGCAATTGTTGGTCGGAAAAAGATACAAGGGACAGGTTGCGGATATACGAAAGATAATACGCCGTTTTTGTAGCGAGGTGATATACACCCTGACCGGTGATCGGGGGATTTTTAACACTGAAATCGCATTTGTATCTACCGGTACGGGAAACAAGGAAATTTATATCTGTGAATTTGACGGATACAATCCCCGACAGCTTACGCACACCAAAAATATCACCCTTTCACCGGCATGGTCATCGGATGGGGAATGGCTTGCCTATACCTCTTATGCAAAGGGCAAACCCGATCTTTACATTAAAAATTTGAGAGGAAATCGCGGTTATGTCGTGGCAAAAAAAGGTATTAATACGACGCCGGCATGGTTTCCCAACAAATTCGAACTGGCTGCGACCCTTTCATTTTCAGATGATCCGGAAATTTATCTATTGACCGGAACCGGGAAAATTATTAAAAGGTTAACCTATAACAAGGGTATTGATGTATCGCCCACCTGGTCTCCGGACGGCAAGTCTGTGGCGTTTGTTTCCAAAAGGTCTGGAACCCCACAAATTTATATCAAAAATTTAGATTCCGGCCAGGTAAAGAGATTGACGTTTGAGGGACGCTATAATACACAGCCCAGCTGGTCTCCCCGAGGAGATAAGGTGGTATATTCAGGAATGGAAAATGGCCATAACAATATCTTCGTGGTCGGAATTGACGGTCAAGGCTTGATTCAATTGACACACAACGAAGGTGACAATGAGTCACCTTCCTGGTCTCCAGACGGGAATCTTATCGTTTTCTCTTCAACACGGGAAGGGCCTTCCAGGATCTATGTAATGACGAGTTATGGAACCGACCAGAGACGCCTACTTGTGTTGAAAGGCCGGCAGACAGAACCAAAATGGTCACCAAGAATGGTCAATAAATAATTTAGCAATACCTTAAAAGGAGGAAAAAATGCAAAAAAAGTTGTGGATAATTTTGGCCATGGTCTTTGTAATTCCCGGTTTGCTGTTCACCGCTTCATGTTCAAAAAAGGCTGTCAAAGAGGACACCTCTCTATCCCAGCAGGCCGAAGATGAAGCTGCTGAGAAAGCAAGACAGGAAGAACTGGCCAGACAGCGGGCCATAGAAGAGGCGCGCCTCAAAGAAGACGCGATACAAAAGGCGAAAGATAACTTTTTAAATGAAGATATCCACTTCGAATTTGACAGCGCCACTTTAACCCCGAATGCACAAGAAATATTAAAAACCAAAGCTGAATGGCTCCAAAACAATCCCAACGGCAAGTCTACCGTCGAGGGACACTGCGATGAACGTGGCACCCTTGAGTACAACCTTGCTCTGGGTGAAAGACGCGCCTCAAGTGTAAAGTCTTTTCTGGTAGACCTTGGCATTCCAGCATCGCGCTTAATCACCATAAGCTATGGTGAAGAACGTCCGGCAGACCCCGGCCAGAATGAAGCGGCCTGGGCCAAGAACCGAAGATGCCATTTTACCCTTAACTGATAGGATGCCCGAATAGCGTAAAGGTCGATTCGGCGGCGGTTATTGGAACTGGCAATCATAAACGGCAAGCGACGGGCGGGCTGTCGCTTGCCAACGATTTCACATAAAATTGACGTTTTACGGATTAAATTCTTACCATGAAAAAAACGGTGTTAATTGCTCTGGCGTGGATGATAGGCTTATCCGGGTGCGCACTTCAGCAGGATGTAATTTCCCTGGACGACCGCCTGGCGCAAGCGGAACACCGCTATGCTGAGGCCGAACAAAAGAACAAAGAACTTGAATCAAAGCTATCTGAATACGGCAAGGATGATAAAAATCTTAGAAGTAAAACCGCCAGTCAAAGTGCAACGATTGACAGCCTTAGAGAAGAGATTCAAATTTTAAGTGGGAGACTCGAAGAGACAGAATACTTCTTAAAACAGAAAATACAGGCCTTTGAAAAATCGTCAGCGGCCATTGATAAGACCACAAATTCAAATAAAGACCGTATCGCACGTGTGGAGCAGTATTTGAATTTTGAATCAACAGCGTCCGGTCAAAAAAGCCCGCCGGATTCAGGCAAGACATCCGAAAAGCAGGTCAAAACCCAACTTTCTGAGGAGGGGATATACCAGTCTGCCAAACAGGCGTATGATCAAGGTGACTTTGAAGCCGCCCGAGAAGGGTTTAAAAAATTAATAAAACAATATCCGAAGTCAAAAAATGCTGACAACGCCCAGTTTTGGACCTGGGAGACAAGTCAAATGCGCGTCTGATCTTATCGGAACTTATAAAGAAATATCCGAAGTCGAATGAGGCAAAAATTGCCAAACGCAAATTAAAAGGACTTGCACCTTGATACCGGATACCGGACATCGGATGCTAAATTTTGATCCGGAAAAGCATTAGGTTTTACTACGCCATACAGAGAATGCCGAATCAAGAAAAGAGCGTGGCATGATAAAGATTATCGGTATCGATCCAGGCCTATCTGCAACGGGTGTTGGAATTGTCAAGGGAATGGGTCTCAAAATCGACGACTTCTCCTTCGGCAGTATTCATACTTCTAAAAACACGTCTTTACCCAACCGCCTTGATCAAATCTTTTCAAATCTTCTCGTTGTTTTGAAAGACGAAAAGCCGGACCTAATGGTCGTGGAAGACGTATTCTCTGTGAAAAAATTTCCAAAGGCCGGCATCACTTTGGGCAAAGTGTCCGGCGTTGTTCTCCTTGCCGGATGCCGGTTTGATGTACCTGTCACGGAAGTTCCTGTTCGTGAAGCCAAACAGGTATTAACCGGAAATGGCAATGCAACCAAAATGCAGCTTGAAAAGGCCGTACGAAGTTTATTAAACCTGACGGCGCCCATACGGCCTTATCACGCTTCTGATGCCATGGGATTGGCACTCCTCGGGCTGTTCCGCCATAGCGCCAAGTTGGCTCAAATCACATAACACATAAAGATTAAGGATAAGATGATAGGTTATCTTGAAGGAAAACTTTTGAAAAAAGAAGATGACCGGATACTTATTCTCGCAAATCAGGTCGGTTACGAGGTCCTTCTCCCCGCATTTGTAATGGAAACCTTCAGGTCAAAAGCGATGGGTGACCCGGTTTCCCTTTATATCTATTATCAGCAGACCGAGCGGCAACCTAAGCCGATTCTGATTGGTTTTAATCTTGAGGTTGAAAAAGAGTTTTTTCAATACTTTATTTCTGTTGAAGCCATCGGACCCCTCAAGGCGGTTAAAGCCTTGAGTATTCCTGCCCGTGACATTGCAAGAGCCATTGAGTCAAAAGATGTTAACACGCTCAAACAATTAAAAGGAATCGGTGACCGGACGGCCCGTAAAATTATCGCCACACTCGAAGGCAAAATGGATAAATTTGCGCTGATCCGAAAATCTGAAAAGATAGAATATCCAGTGGTCGAAGACCTGTCGAAAAAAGTATTGGAGGTACTGGTACGTCAACTGGGATACAGGACAAAAGAGGCAAAACAGATGATTACGGATGCCATGAAGCGTAACACCACCCTATCGACGCCTGAAGAGCTCTTTGAAGAAGTCTATCGCGAAGAGAATGCCCCAACCTGATTTGACAATACCAATGTCGATTCTAACCCCTCGGGAATTCGACACCCTGTTAATTTCAGGTTCGTATCCCTGCTTTTGGCAGTGTTTTAATGGTCACGAAACGATTCTATCATTCCAATTGCAACCTGTCCGCCGGCACCTCCGGCCGCCTCACTTTGCTCGGCGGGGGAGCTTGCAGGGACAGGGGGAGCGAAGTGAACCCACTGAGTGAATGTTTAAAATGAATGACGATACACGAATAGATTTTTCCCACAAACAGGATATTCTGACTGGATCGTGTCTTGCGGTTGACAAAGATCCGGAAATCCTGTCTTTAAGGCCGACACGATTTGCGGATTATATCGGTCAGACTGAGGTTGTAGAAGCCCTGAAAATAGCGATTGAAGCAGCAAAACAGCGTGAGGAACCGGTTGATCACATCCTATTTCATGGGCCGCCTGGCCTTGGGAAAACGACACTTGCACATATTATTACCCATGAAATGGGGGGCAATCTCACGACGTCTTCCGGACCTTCTTTAGAAAAAGGGGGAGACCTCATCGGCATTTTAACCCATCTAGAAGACAGGGACATCCTCTTCATCGATGAAATCCACAGAACCCCGAAGATTGTGGAGGAATTTCTGTATTCTGCCATGGAAGACTTTGCCGTCGATTTTGTGTTTGACAAGGGTATGCATGCCCGAAGTCACAAGTACCGGCTGAACCGCTTTACACTTGTGGGCGCCACCACCCGGGTGGGGCTTTTATCAGCGCCCTTGCGTGACCGGTTCGGCATTTTCAGAAGCCTCGATTTTTACAGTCAACCAAATCTGGTGGAAATCATCAAACGTTCTGCCGTTCTGCTTAAGGTCACCATCGATGATGAGGGGGCCACCGAACTTGCGAAACGATCCAGGGGAACACCACGGATTGTCAACAGGCTCCTTAAACGTGTAAGAGACTATTCACAGGTGCGTGCAGACGGCATCATTACAAAAAAGACCGTCGAAGCAGGGCTGTCGTTAGAAGGTGTTGATGAAAAGGGATTGACCGATCTCGATCGCAGATATCTAAAAACAATTATCGAGTTTTATAAGGGCGGTCCGGTGGGCATTGAAGCCATCGCAGCAACCCTTCAGGAAGAAACCGATACACTTGTGGATGTCATTGAACCCTATCTGTTAAAAATGGGACTTGTTACACGGACCTCTTCCGGAAGAAAGGCTTCAGAGGAAGCTTACAAACATCTCGGCTTGAGCTTTCAGAAAAGAATGTTTCAATAATTGGACCCTTAACCCGGATATTCCACGATTTTATTCGGTTCTTCCAAGGCTTCAGGGGCGAAGCTGCCGCAAGTTATCGAGAGTCCTGGATAACACCAAAAATGGGAGGATCACCCTCGTCAATTATTCGGGCGAAAAGGGTTAAAAATCGCTTCATCATGTCGACAATCACATTGCTGACGGATTTTGGTTCTGAGGATGCCTATGTAGGGGTTATGAAAGGGGTTATCCTTTCGGTCAATTCTTCCGCCAAGATTATTGATATTTCCCACGCCGTCGATCCGCAGGACTTGGTCGAAGCCGCCTACCTCATTCAGTCTTGCTACCGATATTTCCCTGAACACACGGTGCACATTGTTGTTGTAGATCCTGGAGTCGGCAGCGATCGTGCCATCGTCGCCCTGGAAATGATGGGCCATGTTTTCCTTGTTCCGAATAACGGGGTGCTAACCCTTCTCGTGGATGAAGGAGAGATCGACGCGATGGTTCGGGTCGAGAATACGCACTACTTTTTAAATCCCATAAGCCAGACCTTCCACGGCAGGGATATTTTTGCTCCGGTGGGTGCCCACATATCCATGGGAATTGACATAAATAGTTTGGGCTCGCCCTTGGATCCACAGGATCTTGTTTCTCTGGATATTCCAAAACCCCGTATTTCCAATGGGGATGAACTGATAGGGACTTTTGTCTCCATCGATCGCTTTGGAAACTGTATTTCCAATATTGATGGAGATGATTTGAAAAAATTTGCCGGGAACGATGATGAAAAAGGATTTGAAATCAAGACCGGCAAAAATATAATTGCAGGTTTTTCCCAACGGTATGCAGATGTAGAACCCGAGTCTCCCCTTGCCATTTTCGGAAGCTTCGGCTATCTTGAACTTGCGCTGAATTGCGGCAATGCCAGCCGCCGCCTAAAAATTAAAAAAGGAGATGCCATTACGTTGAAGTTAAAAAAATAGTTCGCAGGGGGGGCGCTCGGATTTGGGTCAGATCGGATCGACCTGAATGATCAAAGCCGTTGTAATAGCAAGATGTTTCGAGGATTCTACCCATGAAAATCGGCTTAAAATGGCTTCCGGGCAGGAGATACATCTTGAAGAATAGAGCCCAAGACTTTTCCATCATTAATAAAGAATTGATTATACTTTCAACCGGAAAATGCTCCGGTAAAATTATCTGCAAAAATTTAGTGGTAGAAGCCGGTGGATTCCTAAACGCCCGGGTAACCTGTCTTGTTGCTGAAGATTCTAATTTAGAAATTGGAGATATTAAATGATTACAAAAATTATTTCCGGCGGCCAGACCGGAGCCGACCGGGCTGCGAACATCGAACATTGAAC
>JAAXQD010000111.1 GCA_012974475.1 Desulfobacterales bacterium | reverse complement strand
ATTTTCATTTTTTCAAGTAAAGAAAGTAAGATGAGGGCATCTTCCTCAACTTTATGCATAAAAAAAACGCCATAGAAGAGTATGTCCGGTCACTCATTTCTTCAAAGCGCCTGGGGAGTCAAGTGGTGCATCATACGGTGCTGCCCGAGCACCCACCCTTTTTTTCGAAACCTGAAAAACCGTGGCCCAAAGAAATAGACCATATCATAACGTCTGCAGGGATCCATGATCTATACCGGCACCAGGTGGATGCCGTCGATCGGATAAGGTCTGGCCGGAACCTGGTTGTTGCAACGCCGACAGCGAGCGGCAAGACGCTCATTTATAATCTTCCGGTGATCGAAAATGTGTTAAAAAATCGGAATTCAAAAGCCCTTTACATTTTTCCATTAAAGGCGCTGGCACAGGATCAACTGCGCACCTTTCAGGAACTTTCCGCCCACGGTCAAACGGTAACGCCCACCATTGAGATTTACGATGGAGACACTTCGGCCTGGCATCGAAAACGTATCAGAGAAACACCGCCCAACATTCTTTTGACCAATCCGGAAATGGTTCACCTCTCGCTGCTGCCGCATCATCTAAAATGGGCAGAATTCTTTGGTGCCCTGGATACGGTTGTGGTGGATGAAGTTCATACCTATCGGGGAATCATGGGGTCCCATATGGCCCAGGTTTTCAGACGGCTTCGAAGGATATGTTCTTTTTACGGTGCGGCCCCTAAATTCGTTTTTTGTTCGGCCACCGTGTCCAATCCTGCTCAGCTTGCCGAACAACTTACGGGGTTAAAGGTCGATACCATCACAGAAAGCGGCGCGCCTCTGGGTGAGAAACACGTCGTATTTATCAATCCGCTTCAGGGACCGGCACAGACGGCCATACTGTTGCTGAAAGCAGCGCTTCACAGAGGTTTGCGTACGATTGTTTATACCCAATCCAGAAAACTTGCCGAGTTGATCGCCATTTGGGCAGGGAGTCAATCCGGGCCGTTTGCCAGCAGAATCAGTGCCTATCGGGCGGGATTCCTTCCTGAAGAGCGAAGGGAAATCGAAGCAAGGCTTGCCAAAGGTGATCTCTTGGCCGTGATATCTACCAGTGCCCTTGAACTCGGTATCGACATCGGTGATTTGGACCTTTGTCTTTTGGTGGGATACCCCGGCACCGTTGTGGCGACATGGCAAAGGGGCGGCAGGGTAGGTCGCAGCGGACAGAAGTCCTCGCTGGTGCTGATTGCCGGCGAAGATGCTCTGGATCAATATTTTATGCGAAATCCCGAAGATTTCCTCGACCGCGAGCCCGAAGCGGCGGTGGTCAACCCGTACAACCCTGAGATTATAAAAAAACACATCATCTGTGCGGCAGCCGAACTGCCCATAAAGTCAGACGAACCATTGATGTCCCGTAAACATATTAAAAAGGCTGTCTTAAGCCTTGAGGCCAACGGCGATCTTTTAAGAAGTGAAGACGGGACGGAAATCTATTCCAGCCGACAGGCCCCCCACCGGCATGTCCACCTGAGAGGGACGGGAGACCGTTTCAATATTGTCAGCAATAAGACCGGCCGGAGCAAAGGGGAGGTCGATGGATTCAGGGCCTTTAAAGAGACCCATCCCGGAGCCATTTATCTTCATAAAGGCGATACATTCCTTGTGGACATCCTCGATCTGGATACGCGGACCGTTAAAGTTTCCAGAGCCCACGTCGATTATTATACCCGGGTAAGATCACAAAAAAATACGGAGATACTGGATATATATGATGAAAAAAATATATTGGGAACAATCGTATATGCCGGCAAACTTAAAGTAACAGATAAAGTATTAGGATATGAAAAATGGCGAATACATGCTAAAAAAAAGTTGAGCGTTATCCCCCTGGATCTTCCCGAACAGATTTTTGAGACAGACGGCCTGTGGTTTAAAATTCCGCCTCGAATTCAAAAAAAAGCTGAAGCAGGGTATTTTCATTTTATGGGGGGGATCCATGCCATTGAACATGCTGCAATCGGCATCTTTCCGCTTTTGGTGATGGCAGATCGAAATGACCTGGGCGGTATTTCCACACCCCTTCATCCACAGGTTGGCAGTGCGGCGGTATTTATTTATGACGGAGTCCCCGGCGGAGCCGGCCTGAGTTTACAGGCTTTTAAACGCGCCAGAGACCTGCTCGAGTACACATTTGAATTGATTCGTGCATGTCCATGTGAATCCGGCTGTCCCTCCTGTGTGCATTCACCAAAATGCGGTTCCGGAAACAGACCCATAGACAAGGCTGCTGCCGGTTTCCTGCTCGAAAAAATCCTAAAGGATCGTGATTCTAAAAGCATGCAGGAAGTTAGATTCGACGGCCCCTTGCGAAAGGATGAATCCGGCTCCGATAAAAAGGGTTTAACATTCCATGGAACCGATATCCCCAAGGATATGGACAAAAGATCTCCAAGCTTTAAGGGGAGATTTCGGAAAAGATCGGCCGCAAGACGCAAACAGACAAAAGTTGAAAGGGGCACATTCCAGAAATCGGGACACTCGATCCCCGAGCACGACATTCACTTTTGTGTGTTCGATTTGGAGACCCAGCGTTCAGCGCAGGAGGTGGGCGGCTGGCATCGAGCGGATTTGATGGGGATCAGCTGCGCCGTACTTTATGATTCTAAAGAAGATATCTATTTCGAGTTTTTAGATGAACAGGTACCTCAACTGGTCGAACACCTTAAAGGTTGTGATCTCGTTATCGGTTTCAACATCAAGAAATTCGACTTCCGTGTGCTGGGTGGATATTCGGATTTTAGTTTCGAAAACCTTCCGACCCTTGATATTCTTGAAGATGTTCATAAGCGCCTCGGCTACAGACTCTCTCTGGATCATCTGGCAAGCGTAACATTGGGCAAGAAAAAGACTGCGGACGGCCTTCAGGCCCTGCGCTGGTGGAAACAGGGGCGGATGCGTGAAATCATCGACTACTGTAAAGCAGATGTAGAGATAACCGGAGATCTTTACCGGTACGGAAAAAAGAACGGATATCTTCTGTTTACCAACAAGGCCAAAAAGAGGGTCCGGATTCCCGTCAAATGGTGAAAAATACAAAGTGTCTAAAGTGAGCTAAAATGCCTAAAATGCCTAAAGTTGAGGAAAGCGCTTTCAGCGCAAATCATTTTTTAGTCACTTTCAAGCAAATAAAGTTTCCAATTCAGAAATTGGTAATTTTACGCAAGGTCAAGGAAATCAAGTAATTCCGCGGAGGCGTACAAGCGGTACGCCGCACAAGTAATTCCGCAGATTGACGCAGAGATTGCGGAAAAGGGCCATTTATGGATGGAAACTATCCTCTCGGATGATACTTGGCATGAATCTTCCTGAGATGCTCCCGGGCGACGTGGGTGTAAATCTGGGTGGTAGAAATATCGACATGGCCCAGCATCACCTGGACGGTTCTCAAGTCAGCACCGCCTTCCAGAAGATGACTGGCAAAGGAGTGCCTGATACTGTGGGGTGTTATTTTTTTTTTGATCCCCGACCGTTGTGCATATTGTTTTAAAAGCTTCCAGAAACCCTGCCGGGTCATGGGTTTTCCGGCTCTGGCAACAAACAGATAGCGACTTACGCGGTCTTTTAAAAGCAACGGTCTGGCAACGTTTATGTAGTCTTGGACCTTCTTTTTTGCGTGAATGCCAAAGGGCACCACTCTTTCTTTGGATCCTTTTCCCAGAACCCGGGCAAAACCGGCTTCGAGGTTTACATCGAGAAAATTCAGATTGACAAGTTCTGAAACCCTCAGGCCCGCAGCGTAGAGAAGTTCCAGCATGGCGGCATTCCTCTTTCCCAGGTGGGTGTCGGTATCCGGAACGTTTAAGAGAAGTTCGATCTCTGCAACGGAAAGGACATCCGGGAGTTTAAGTCCGCTTTTGGGAAGATCGATAAGTCTGGCGGGGTCGTACTCGAGCACTTTCTCCTGGACAAGGAACCTGTAAAACCCTCTCAGCGCAACCAGGTGTCTGGCACATGACCTCGATCCCAGGCCGGCGCCTCTCAAGGCGATCAGGTGCTTTAATACCAACGAGGTGTCGACATCGACGATATTTTTGATTTTTTTTTGCCTGAGAAATCGGAGATGTCTGGACAAATCGCTGCTGTAGGATTCAATGGTTTTTTGGGAAAGCCCTTTTTCGAAAACCAGGTAGTTTAAATATTGATCTGCAAGAATATCCAATGAAGACATATTCATCCGTCTATGTTATAAGGTCATTTCGATACCACACGTTTGCCGGTAATTTCGTCTATATCTTGATCCCTTAAAAGGAGTCAAATTATTTTGCAAAAAATTCACCCCGATGGTATTGTTTCTCAGAAAGAAATTGAAAAGGACGTGTAAGCTTATGAAGAACTTGCTGGTTACAGGCGGGTGCGGGTTTATCGGAACATGTTTCATCCGGTACCTGCTCAAGGAATCCGATTTTACCGGACGGATCGTGAATGTCGACAACTTGACCTATGCCGGAAATCCGGAGAATCTGACCGATATTGAAAAAGATTTTCCCGAACGGTATGTTTTTATCAAAGCGAACATATGCGATGCCGGCAAGATGGCCGGGATATTTGATGAATATCGAATCGACAGCGTTTGTCACTTTGCCGCTGAATCCCATGTGGACCGGTCTATTGTAAAACCGGATGCCTTTATTCAGACCAACATCATGGGGACGTTCAATCTTCTGGAGTGTGCCAGATCACGGCTAAAAGACCTTATCCGTTTTCATCATATCAGTACGGACGAAGTCTACGGAAGCTTGGGCAGGGAAGGCTATTTTACCGAGGAAACGCCGTATAAGCCCAACAGCCCATATTCCGCTTCCAAAGCGTCTTCCGATCATCTGGTGCGGGCATATCATAAGACCTACGGTCTTCCAATGACGATCTCCAATTGTTCGAACAATTACGGTCCCTACCAGTTTCCTGAAAAACTCATCCCCCTGATGATTCTAAATGCCCTTGAAGGAAAGTTCCTGCCGGTTTACGGAGATGGTCTCAATGTAAGGGATTGGCTTTTTGTGAGAGATCACTGCACCGCCATCTGGATCATCATGAAGGCCGGAAAGACCGGAGAGATCTACAATGTCGGGGGCAACAGTGAGATGGAGAACATTAAACTTGTGGAGATGATCTGTGATATTTTGGATGAAACAAACCGGTTGAACGACAACCGGTCCCGGAGAGACCTGATCCAATTTGTCAAAGACCGGCCCGGGCATGATCGCAGATATGCCATTGATTTCACTAAATTGAATCAGGAATTGAACTGGCGCCCGGAAGCTTCTTTTGAAACCGGAATTCGAGAGACCATAAAATGGTATATGGACAACCGCAGATGGGTAGAGCGCGTAATAAGCGGGGAATATCAGACTTGGATTAAAACCCATTATACTTAAAGCGAGGATTCAAGGGTTCGAGTGAAAATGCAAAAGAACAGCGCTGATGAATTCTATAGAAAAATAACCCCTTGGACCCTGGAATCCTTGGACCCTTTTTCATGATTATTCTGGAGCCTTGAAAATGGAAAAAAACAAAATTCTGGTTGTGGGCGGCGCCGGATATATCGGGTCTCACATGGTCAAGGATCTGATCGGGTCGGGGTACGACGTGATGGTATTGGATGATCTTTCCACCGGCCACCGGGAACTCCTGACCGGAGGAGATTTTGTGGAAGGCAGCCTCGGCGATGCGGATTTGCTGGATCGATTATTTTCAAGCCACCGGATTTCAACGGTCATGCATTTTGCTGCGTTTTCGCTGGTGGGTGAATCCATGGAAAATCCTTTGAAGTATTATCATAACAACATGGCCTCGACCACAACGCTTTTGAGCGCAATGATTCGACATGATATCAAACGGTTTATTTTTTCTTCTACGGCTGCGGTTTATGGAGAGCCGGTTGAAGTGCCCATTACGGAGACGCATCCATGCAACCCCACAAACCCTTATGGTGCCGGCAAGCTCGCCGTGGAAAGGATGCTCCAGGACTGTGATTCCGCCTATGCCTTGAAAACCATCAGTCTGAGATATTTTAATGCGTCGGGGGCGGATGAATCCGGTACCATCGGTGAAATGCACACCCATGAAACCCACCTGATTCCTCTGATTCTGGAAGTTGCATCCGGTGGACGCGAGAATATCAAGGTTTATGGTACCAACTACCCCACACCTGATGGAACCTGTGTAAGGGATTATATCCATGTCAGCGATTTGACCCAGGCACACTTGCTGGCACTGGAAAATCTTTTGCACGGTGGAGAGAGTGCTGTTTATAATCTTGGAAACAACCGGGGTTATTCGGTCAAAGAAGTTATCGACCTGGCAAGAGACGTCACCGGCAAGCCGATTCCCGCAATGGAAGCCGATAGACGGCCGGGTGATCCCGCAACACTGATTGCAGGCTCCGATAAAATAAAACAATCCTTAGGCTGGAAGCCTCGGTTTGAAAATCTGGAAACGATCATCGAAACCGCCTGGCGGTGGCATCAGAAGGACGCAACAGCGAAATTTAGACCATGAAAAAACTATCGAATGTATATCCGGTTCTATTGGCCGGCGGATCCGGCACCCGGCTGTGGCCCGTATCGAGAGAACGCCATCCCAAACAGCTTGTTAAATTCATCGGGAAAGATTCACTGGTCCAAAGCACCGTCAAACGGCTGACGTCTTTTTTGGACATGGAGAATATCCGGATTGTCTGCGGAAAAGAACATGTCCACGAGATTGCACGGCACATGGAAGCGCTGGACATATCGGCCGATGAAAAAATCATTGCCGAACCCTGCGGCCGAAACACCGCGCCGGCGATTCTGTTGGCCATGCTTCATATTCTCAAAAAAGAAGATGATGCCGTACTGTGCATTTTCCCTGCGGACCATGTCATCCGTGACCGGGACGCATTTCAGGAAAAATTGCTGTCCGCTCTAAAGGTTGCAGAAATGGGATATATTGTGACCTTCGGCATCAGACCCCATTATCCGGAAACAGGCTACGGATACATCGAAGGCGCCGGCGAAGTCGGGGATGGCGCCCTTTCCGTAAAAAGATTCGTTGAAAAGCCTGATTTGGACACCGCCAAGAAATATATGGACGCCGGCAATTTCTTTTGGAATAGCGGCATGTTTGTCTTTAAAGCATCGGTAATGGCTCAAGAGCTGCGTGTTCACCAGCCCGAGCTTTTAAGAAAAATGACACAATTGCCTTTCCATGGAACGTCACCGTCTCAAAAAGCGTATGAGCGGTTGCCGAACATCTCCATAGATTACGCAGTGATGGAAAAAACTGACAAAGCCGTTGTTTTGCCGTCGGACTTTGGATGGAGCGATATCGGGTCATGGAAGTCTCTTTATGATTTTATTCCAAAGGATATCAACGGGAACGTTGTTGACGGGGACGTTGTTTCAAAAGAAACCAAAAACTGTTTAATCATGGGACATGAGCGGCTGATTGCCACCAGCGGAATAAAAAACATGGTTGTCGTGGAAACGCCGGACGCTGTTTTTGTTTCTGATATGGAAACCAGCCAGGATGTAAAATCTATTGTGGAGAAGTTAAAAGAAGACCGTCGGACCGAATATCAAACCCATAGAACAGTACACCATCCCTGGGGAATCTCGACAACCCTGGTAAAAAACGATGATTTCAGTGTCGTTCAAGTGGAACTGTATCCGGGTTCAAAGCTTGCGATTAAAATCGATACATCCACGGTTGAACATCTGGTGGTCGCCAAAGGCCTGGCTAAAACCACGACCGATCATCAAAGCAGGACCTTAAAAAAAGGTGAGTGTGTAGTGCTTTCAGAAAAACAGAGCGTTCTTGTGGAAAACCCGGAGAAGGACTTGCTGGTCATTGTTAAGGTAAAAAGTCATCAATAAATATCCGGGTCCAATGGGCCCGGCTTTAGGTTACCCCTGGAAGGGGCTGTTTTACTTAAAGCCGTACAAGTTAAAAGTGTCTAAAGTGATCTAAAGTGCCTAAAGCCCGCCCTGGCCTCCGGCTCGTAGAGTCTACGCCTCGGAGAGTGCAACTTGTTAGTATATTTTGACTGGCCACCGCATCATTCCAGACCTGACTTTTTTAGGTATAAAGTACTCAGGTTTCGCACCCCTTGATAAGGGTTTGCGACATATAAAT
>JAAXQD010000103.1 GCA_012974475.1 Desulfobacterales bacterium | reverse complement strand
GCCTCGGACATATCAATGAGCAGCTTTCGAATATCATGAACCTTAAACAGAAAATTGTAAGGGTCTTTTATCCGGTACTGAACAATCCACGGAACTACGGCCACATTTAAATCTCCGGTCAGCATGAGGGCAACCGCAGCACTCTCACCGCCGGAATAGGAGCTTTTCCGCGAATCTCCCCGGACAGAACGGAAACCGAATTCTTCTTTATAGACATGTCGGACCTTGACTTTTGTCACCTTTTCAATTCCGGACGGCATCTTGAAATTAAGGCCGGGTTGACTGGTTCGACCATATTTCCCGAATCGCTGGACCACGCCCACCTCATCCACTGCAACCGTGTAGAATGTCGAAGATCCAAAAAATAAAAGGAGGAAAATAAGAATTAATAGGGGGCCGCCCGGCAATTTTAACTTTTTAAATTTTTCGACCAGCTCATTCATTTTCGGAGGGACAATGCCTCCTTCTTTATGTTCTTGCTTCTTCTTAAGTTTTTCCCAATCCCAGTTCATAGATATAATCCCTGTCTATTTGGTTTTCAAAATGCCTATGTTTTCAGCCGATTATCTAATATAAGTAACCATTGCTTTCAAGTCAAGGAAAAAGCAAAATTTGTATGCTAAATATCACACTATCATATTTAATAACTCCCTGATTTCTTTTATCAAAGCAACATTGATTTAATAAACCATAAAGAGCCGTGGCGTGAGTAAAACCGACTTTTTGTGAAACCGCCTCAATTGGTTCTTGACAACCCAATGAATCACTTTGTACTTCTTTTATTATGGGAAAAAGAAAAAATACTCCGGGAGTTGGACACATCGGAGATATTATCAACCATGTTTTGAAAACCTGTCGCCGTGATGGTGACGGAGATCTTGCTCAGATTTGGAGCCTGTGGGACACCGCGGTGGGAGATGCCATCGCAAAAAATACGAAACCGGAAGCCTTTAAGGGAAAGCTTTTACTGGTCAATGTCAACAGTTCAGCGTGGATGCATCAGCTCCGATTTTTGAAAAAGGATATGATCGATAAGATCAACACCGCACTGGGAAAAGAGCTGGTTCAAGACATAAAATTCAAGATCGGACCGGTATAAAAATGAAATCTTTGACCGCTGATTCCTTCTTTAACGGCCGCATCCAGGTTAAGCAGCACCGGTCCGGATACCGTTTTTCCATAGATGCTGTTCTACTGGCCTCGCATGCCAAACCGGGTCCGGAAGATACGGTCCTCGATTTAGGAACTGGCTGTGGTATTATTCCCATGATACTGGCCTACCGCAATCCCGGAATTGAAGTATACGGAATTGAAGTGCAAACGGATCTTGCCGATATTGCCGCCCTCAATATCACAGAAAATGGTTTGGACGATCAAATTACCGTTCTGTGTATGGATATGAAAACACTGAACCTCGAAACGACTTCCGAGCCTGTGGATCTGGTTGTGAGTAATCCTCCTTTCAGAAAAGCGGAATCCGGAAGGATTAATCCGAATCGGCAACGGGCCGTTGCCCGACATGAAATTAAGGCCACACTGTATGACGTGGTTGAAACGGGCCGTCGTATGTTGCGAACCGGAGGACGATTTGTAATGGTGTACTTGGCGGAGCGCATGACCGACATTCTCACACAAATGCGGACTGCCGGAATAGAACCGAAGTCTATACGCACGATACATTCAGGAATAGAAACATCGGCAAAGCTGGTTCTGGTGGAGGGGAAAAAGGGGGGGCGTGCAGGAATCAAGATCGGCCCGCCACTGATCATTTACCGAAAAAACGGCGCATATACAGATGAGGTTGAGAAAATGTTTATGCCTTAAAACCGTCATTACTGCACGTAGTTTCAGGGCTTGGGGGTCGAACCTATCGTGCAATTTTTCATCAACCTTGAACCCCTGATCCTTGAACGGTTACAAGCAGCCTTACCGATCGAGTCTGTTCATCACCTGGCCGGCAATGACCTTGGGGAAAAAATAGGTCGCTTTTCGAGGCATAATCAGGCCTGCTTCGGCAATATCGCGTACCTGCTGAATTTTTGTTGGATTAAGAATAAAGGCCATGTCGTGTCTTCCGGCGGCAACGGCATCAATTGCCTCTTCAGCAACGCTTGAGTAGGCGATCAGTTTCTCATTATCGAGCCTGGCTTGATCAAAACCCAAAATCTCCATAAAAATGAGCCGGGTCAGCACCGTTACATCAATATTTCTGATCACTTCCGGCAATTCATCGCCAAACATTTGCTCCATAACGCCCGGTTTAAGGGTCAACAGGTTAAGCTCCGGACAATCTTTCATGAAAACTCCGATACAATTTTTCGAAGTATTCGATTGAAGAATTGAAATAAATTGTGTCAAGCCCTCTTTGTGATGACCGTCTTTGTAAGGAATTGTTATAATGTCAAAATAATCCTTTGCGTTATCGACAAACGATGCCCTTGCTTCAGCAGGAATCTGATTGAGCATCCGATGTGCGGGAAGAATAACAAGCCCTGGATCTTCCATGCTGCAAAGGTACATCATGACGTAATTGGTTGGATAACCGCCATTTAAATCAGGATTGCCGGCTGACCGCCAATTCCTGTAGTTCAGCGCAGTTTCATAACGATGATGTCCATCTGCAATAAATATCACTTTGTTTTCAAGGACTTCGGAAACATGCCGATGAAAAGAACCATCGGGGATTCGCCACAGCCGGTGTTTCTGCCCGATGTTATCGGTAAAAACATGATCCGGCGTTCTTTCAAGGGTTATATCTTTTAATCGATCAAAAATACTGTTTTCATCATCGGAATACAAAGAAAATATGGGACTGAAATTGGCATGGCATGCTTTCATCAGCTCAAGCCTTTCCGATTTTATGTTGGAAAAAGTCTTTTCGTGGGGCAGCACAATGCCCTTTTCAAAGGGCTCAAGGCGGATCAGGGCGATCAAACCGTAACGTGTCACCCATTTATTTTCAAAGAAGAATTCCATCGATGTCAGATAAAACGCCGGTTCTTTGTCCATCTCGATGATATCTTCCGAAAGCCAATTGTTAAAGCAGTCTGCCGATCTTGTATAGCGATTGTTTGTGGGTGTATCGTTTTCGGTTGTTTTGCCCAGTGTCAGCCGGATGATGTTCTGGGGGTGATTTTCATGAAACTCATTCTGTTCCTGCTTTGAGATAACATCAAAGGGAGGGGCAACAACATCTGCCAAATTATTTATCTTATCGGTATTATATAGGATTCCCCTGAAAGGGATGATCTCGGCCATGTTTAAAATTTCCTTTTTTACAGGTAAGTTATGGGTAATATTTTTCAACAAAACGAACTGATACTATAAAGAAACATCTTGTTCAAGTGATAAAATTGACGGATCGACAAAAAGGACATTTTCAATTTTTTACGATGGTGCCTGCAGTGGGATATAACCTTGTAAACTTTATTTTTTCCGATGCCACCAATTGAACCGGCGTCTAAAAAGCCTGTTGTTATTTCGTTCCATATAAAATAAGATCATTGACAGGGCATATCAAAAAAGTATATTGAACCAACCGGTATTTCAGCGGATGAGAATGATGGAGAGGTGGCCGAGCGGCTTAAGGCCCCGCTCTCGAAAAGCGGTATCCTGTCAAAAACGGGATCGTGGGTTCAAATCCCACCCTCTCCGCCATAAAATAGCATCTAAATGATCCTTGCCCCCAATATTTTCGGAGAGATGTCCGAGCTGGCCGAAGGAGCACGACTGGAAATCGTGTGTGCTGTCAAAAGCGGCACCGAGGGTTCGAATCCCTCTCTCTCCGCCATTTAAATATCAGATACAACATTAAGGTTCGCATCCATATTAGGAATTTTCCATGTCCTATCTCGTGCTTGCACGTAAATATCGCCCTCAAACCCTTGAAGAGGTTGTCAAGCAGGACCACATTACACGGACGTTGACAAACGCTATTTCAGCCGGCCGTGTGGCCCATGCAATCCTGTTTTCAGGGCCAAGAGGGACCGGAAAAACAACGGTTGGCCGTATATTGGCCAAGGCCATGAATTGTAAAGACGGTCCTGTCCCCGTTCCATGCAACCAATGCAGTTCCTGCAAGGAAATCACCGCAGGGAATGCCGCAGATGTTTTCGAGATTGACGGCGCCTCAAACAACAGCGTTGATCAGATCAGAGAACTTCGTGGAAACGTCAAGTACATGCCTGCCCACAGCCTCTACAAAATATATATTATCGATGAAGTTCACATGCTCAGCATCGCAGCCTTTAATGCGCTTCTAAAAACCCTCGAAGAACCACCGTCCCATGTTATGTTCATTTTTGCCACTACGGAGCCTCGCAAGATTCCCATAACCATTCTTTCCAGGTGCCAGCGGCATGATTTCAGGCGCATTGATGTTGAGTCGATTTCCAAACATATGGAAAAGATCTGCAAGAAAGAAGGTGTTGAGATAGATCCCCAGAGCTTTGGGTTAATTGCTCGGGGAGCAAACGGAAGCATGAGAGACGGTCTAAGTCTTTTGGATCAAGTCATATCATGCACCAAAGGAACGATTTCACATGACCAGGTCCTCGACATATTAGGGGTTGTCGATAGAGAAATTATTTTTAAAATTTCAGGCGCTGTGTTCCGGGGAGATATCGCGGAGATTCTAGACATTCTGGATGAGGTTTACAGCGCGGGCCATGATATGAAAAAACTGTATGCAGACCTGATTGAACATTTCAGGAATTTGTTGATCGTAAAGATGGGGGAAAAAAACCGTAAACTGGTGGATATTCCGGCCCATGAAATAGACTTAATCCTGGATCAGGTAAAGAAGGTCCCAACAATTTTTTTAAACCAGATTTTTGATCTCCTGTTTAAAGAAGAGATTACCATAGAGCATTCATCGCATCCAAGGCTTGCCATAGAAACGGTTTTTATTCGGATACTTCAGACAAAACCGGCGCTACCCATCGATGTTCTTATTGCAAAGCTCGATAATCTTAAAAAAGATATGTTTGAAATCCAAACCGACGTTGTCGTCACTGAAAACAGCTCTACACCCCAGGATGAGAGGAAAGATTCACAATCAATATTAAACAGGACAACAGGGATAGCAGAATCCCTTGATACCTTTGCTTCGTCACCGGAAACACCGGTTGATCAGGATGGGGATGTTAAGGGCACATGGAAAAGACTTTTATCGATCATTTCAGAAGAACATCCGTCTCTCGCAGCCAATCTGAAGAACTCCATGATAAAAAAACTGGCCGACAATCGCATTGAAATCGAAGTTAACGGAAGCCATTTTAATATAAATATGATCCTGCGGGATAAAAATGAAGCGATTATCAAAAAAGTATGCGGCGATTTTTTCGGCAAAGAGATGGATGTCGTTATTGTACCCAAAAAGATACAAGACCTGGAACATCAGAAAAAGAAAAGCCAGGCGGGCCGTTTGAAACAGGAGGCTTTAAGCCAACCGCTGGTTACCGATGCTTTAGAAATTTTCAACGGCAACGTTGTTGATGTTAAAATTTTATAGGAGGTATTTCAATGAAAGGCATGGGAAAGATGATGAAGCAAGCCCAGCAGCTTCAATCTAAAATGCTGAAATTACAAGAGGAATTGGCTGAAAAAACGATTGAAACGACTTCAGGCGGTGGAATGGTAAAGGTTGTCGCCAACGGCAAACAACAAGTGGTATCCATTCAGATCGAAAAGGAAGTTGTTGACCCGGATGATTTGGAAATGCTTCAGGATTTGATACTGGCAGCAATAAATGACGCTTTAATAAAATCCCAGGAAATGGTCTCCGGAGAGATGAGCAAACTTACCGGAGGTATGAATATACCGGGGTTAATGTAGATACTTCAGGTTTGAAAGTAATCGCTATGAGTTATTATCCAGAATCTATTCGGAAATTGATAAAAAATCTCTCCAGACTTCCGGGAATCGGAGAAAAAACTGCTGATCGACTTGCGATGCATATACTCCGGGCGCCGCAGAGAGAGACGGATCATCTTGTCCACAGCATTATGGAAGTCAAAGAAAAAATAAAATTATGCGCCATGTGTTTTTCACTCAGTGACGCTGAATTTTGCAATATTTGCAGGGACAGGAATAGAAATTTCGCCATTTTATGTGTGGTGGAGCAGCCGGCCGATATGGTGGCCATTGAAAAATCGGGGGCGTTTACGGGACTGTACCACATCCTGGAAGGCGCGCTCTCTCCAATGGACGGTGTGGGACCGGATAAAATCAGGATTAAAGAACTTATCTCAAGAATCGCCCAAGGAAAACTCCAGGAGGTTGTTCTTGCCACTAGTACAAGTATCGAGGGCGAGTCCACCGCCGCTTACATTGCAGAACGTTTGGGGAGTTATCCGGTTAAAGTGACGCGAATTGCGTCCGGTGTCCCCATGGGCGGTGACCTGAAATATGTTGATCAAGTTACCCTAAAGACGGCCATGAAGAGCCGGCATCCGATATAACGACATGAAAACCAAGGACATTTTCAAATGTCAGCAATGCGGCGATTGCTGCAAAGGATTCGGAGGAACTTTTGTAACCGAAAAAGAGATTGAAAAGATTGCCGCCCGTGTCGATACAGATCCCAAGACGTTTGTTGAGAAATACTGTCGGGTTTCGGGGGGGAAGCCACTTCTGGGCCAGGGCAAAGATAAGTACTGCATATTCTGGGAAGGACTATGCTCCATTCATCCGGTTAAACCCCGGATGTGTAAAAATTGGCCGTTTTTGAAAAGTGTACTGGTTGATATAAATAACTGGCACATCATGGCCTCCCTATGTCCGGGTATTCGAACGGATGTGCCTGACAGCACCATCAAAGCGCATGTCGCCCAGGAACTTTCAAAAAACTCATGAGGACTTCCAGCGTTTTACATCCAAAAGTTTGTAAATATTATTCCCCTCCCTGTCAGAGAGAATCTTGCGGAGAATATTTTGTTCTTCGAGATCTTTCAGGCCTTCAAGCAACAACGCTTCGTCACCGTTCCACATGCTGGAAAGATTCTTCGTAGAGATTGCCATGTCATTGTCCGAGAGGTTGCAACATATCAAATATACTGAAACCGTCTCCACAGAAAGGCTGATATCGAAAATTTTCTGGTTCATGGCCGGAGTCTGATTTTGCGAATCCATATAAGCGCCTCGATTTTGGTCATGGAGGTTAACGTAAATGAATATAATCACATCGAATAAAAAATCAACAAAAAGGATGATATGATAGGAATATTCGATTCAGGAATTGGCGGCCTTACCGTTGTCAAATCTCTAATGGAGGAACTCCCCGGTTATAACATGATCTATTTTGGCGATACCGCCCGTACGCCTTATGGGAGCAAGAGTCCTGAAACCGTGGTCAGGTACGCACTGGAAAATACCGACTTTCTCCTTAAACAAGGCGCAAAACTCATCGTAATGGCCTGCAATACAGCTTCAAGTGTGGCAGCCGACCGTGTTGCTGAAAATTACGATATTCCGATATTTGAGGTCGTTACGCCGGCGACGGAACAAGCGGTTAAAATTTCCAATACGTTGACAATTGGGGTTATCGGAACACGCGCCACCGTCAAGAGCGGCATCTATGAACATAAAATCATGGCTTTAAAGCCGGATGCAAAAGTCTATTCAGCGGCCTGCCCGTTGCTGGTTCCCTTGGTGGAAGAGGGTTGGATGAAGAAACCCGAAACAGTGATGATCATAAAAAAATATCTGCATCCATTAAAAGTCAGGCAGATAGATACGCTGATTTTAGGATGCACGCATTATCCCCTTTTAAAAGACAAAATCCAAAGAAAAATCGGAAAAAGGGTCCATATCATAGACTCTTCAATCGCCATTGCCGAAAACGTAAAATTCTTTTTGGATACCCATCCTGAAGTTGACAAGCAACTGAGCAAAAACAACGCGTTCAGACTCTTTGTATCAGATATCACCGAACAGTTTGAGAAGACAGCTCGAGCTACGCTAAAAAGAAATGTACACCTCGAGCATGTAGAATTATAAATGAAACTCCCTGCTCTGAAGGGCGGGGTTTTTCGGTTCGAATCGACTAGAATCTAAATCCTATGGTAAAATGGAATCTCCCGGCGCTTTCATTATCTTTTCTATTCAGTTTGTGCCCATAATAAGCCCCCATGGGACCGATTGGTGTGATATAATGCAGTCCAACCCCCACTGAAGAGCGAAACCCATCCGAACCGGCTTCGACAACGGCGTTTCTGACGCTGCCGATATCGTAAAAGAAGGAAAACTCAAAATT
>JAAXQD010000229.1 GCA_012974475.1 Desulfobacterales bacterium | reverse complement strand
CTCTGGACCAGGTCAGAGTTCTCCGGCTCAGCCTGGAGAAACGCTGCAAGAGTTTGAAGTGAACTAAAGTTTAAAGTGAGCTAAAGTTAAGGAATTCTGCCAATCATATAAAATCAGCGGAGCGACCTGCCCGCTCGTGCCTTGCAATGGCAGGCGGGAGCGACACCATAACTTTAGGCATTTTAGATCACTTTAGGCACTTTTAACTTGTACGGCTTTAACTAAAAAACCCCTTCCAGGGGTAACCCAAAGCCGGGCCCTCTGGGCCCGGATTCTTTACTGGTTCTCTAATATTTAAATTCGGTTGCCCTGATTGCATCAGAGACGTGTCTGGTTAACGTCAGCACTTTTGTTGTAAGATCGATGCTCAGAGAACCCGTTCCACAGCTCGGCGTTATTAACGTCTGGGCCAGTATGGTGGATTTTTCTATGCCGAGCGCCGATATCTCCCCGACTTGATCCTCCCACTTAGCGACGATTGATTCCGTGGTTTCTTTTTCAATGTCGTCACTGTTTAAAGTGGGAACGATTCCCCAGGCCAATATGCCCCCGCGTTCAATAAAATCCTTGAGATGATCCGGATAAAGCATCAACTTATCGAAAAAAGCGTATGCGTCAAAGCTGATGATGTCAGCATTGGATTCCAGAATCAGGGACCAGTCGGCATTGGCACAAACATGGATTCCAGCCATGCCGTTCTCGTCGTGTACGGCGTCAATGACCTCTTCAAAACATTTTTCCACTTCTTTGCTGGAGATGCTTATCATTGCAGAAGAACCGAATCCGGCCAGTGCCGGTTCATCAAAGAAAATAATGGACGGGCATCCAAATTCTGAAAGACTTTTCACCTGCCACCTGGCTTTTTGGGCCAGAAGCTTCACGGCCGCATCCCTGAGTTGTTCGTTGTAAAAAATCGCCTTCCCGGTTTCATCGGTTAATCCCAACCCGAAGGTTATGGGACCGGTGATTTGCCCTTTTAACGCTGCCGGGAGATGGGAAAGTTGCCGGAGGTGCTCAATAAATGCAAAAAATCCTCCGGCAGTATCGGTGGTCATGGCAAACCTCGAGCCGTCGAGATCCGTTTCTCCTTCGCTTACAGATAGATAATCCTTGTAAAACCCTAGCAGGTCATCATCAAAAGATGGATCAGCGGTATTGACAAAGGATTTATCCTTCTCAATGGCAAGGCCCGGAAAGCCTGGCAGAAATTGGGCGACCATTCCTTCTTCTCTATACACCGGCAATTGAACCCACAGGGGTATTTGGGGAGTATATTTAAAAACCAGTTCAACGCTTTCCGCGTGACCCTGCAGCGGAAGGCTTCCGATCAAGACCGGGAGACAATTTGCCTGAAAGCTACTTGACATGCATAAAAATCCTTATAATTTCGTTTAATTTCGGTTGTGTGGTTATTTAATCTTGAAAAACCCGGTCCTCCCCCGCGATGCGGGATTTCCGAAGGGCCTTGCCTGTCCCGCATTGCGAGAGTCACAAACAATTGGCTATCCAGCAAATTATTCGACGGGAATAATGGAATGATGGAATGATGGGTTGCGGACTACCATCAACTTCATAAGATACATGGGTATTTTGATATTCCCAAATTGGGCAACGTTCCGATTTTCGACCCAATATTCCAGTATTCCAATATTCCAGCTTTCCAACCACGTGCAATGAGATGTTAATCAACCTCTTATGGGATGAACCAAAAGCCGGATCCTTTACAATAATTACCACGAGTAACATCACTTTACAAGACATAGAAAAAAACAAAAGTTTAACTGCAACGGCTCGAACAGCTGAATTTCGTGGATTGAAGCTCCCCGTCCTAAAGGGCGGGGCTTCGCGCTAAGCTATCCGGTCAACAGGGCAAGCGCATTCTCCGCAAGCTTGTCGAAGATCCAGTTAAGTGGTGTCGAAGGGAAGTTTATCCCGCCCGCCCCGTAGGTAGTTTACTATCATACCGGGGTTAAACCAATCGGTCTTTTCTGTTTAACCGGGGCGTAAATCACGTGTTTACGGGGTTGCAAAGAACTTCCATCGAGGCGTTTCAAAACCCCGTTGGAATAGATTGACACGCAAATACCCAGGTGTTATTATGGTCTAAATTTAGCATCCTTTATGTCAAAAAAACGGGATGCGCAGGGAGTTGCCGAGCGTGTCAAATATTATCCAACTGGACGACAAATTAAAGCACACAAAAGAAAAAAAAGCTGAAATAATAAAAAAGCGTAAAATTCTGGCGGTTCAGAAAGTTTTTCAATGCACGCAGTGTGCTTTCAAATGCGAGAGATGTGGTACACAGATCCAACCGGATGAACCCGGCAAACAAAGGTTTGTCGACGATCTCAGGGCACCCTTCCGATTTTGTGAGAGTTGTACCGAGGAATATATCGATTACACTGAACGGCTCAAAGGAAAGGGAAATCCAGAATATTACTGGCACAACGATATATGGCTCGAATTATGGCGGAAATGGATCGGTTATCAGAGGGTTATCGACGGATATTTAAAATCAAAAGAGTTTAGGCAACTTTTGGAGGAACTTAAAGACAAAATCTGATTCTTGATATAAAATTATTGAGACAAAAATAGATTAATCAAATTGGAGGGACGTATGTTTGGAATTGGAATGCCGGAACTTATTATAATACTTGTTATTATCCTGATTATTTTTGGCGCCGGCAAACTTCCGGAAATAGGGGCGGGCATGGGCAAGGCCATAAAAAATTTTAAAGGTGCCACCGCGGAATCTGAAAATATAGAGCCCGACAAGATTGAAGAAAACAAAGAATCTTAGGGTCCTAAAAAATCTTCTTTGAATAACCCGCCCATATTAATTGTAAGACCTGTGAATAGCTCACAGGATTGATAGGACGTTGAGCGATAAACGCCCGGTTTGGGCAATTCGACCTTTATCCGCGATGAACTTCTAAACTCAATATTTTATCTAATATCAACCCGATAATTAAAAAACCGTCATTCCGGCCGTAGCGAAGCGGAGAGCCGGAATCCATAACACATTGTATTTCCTGGATTCCCGCTTTCGCGGGAATGACATGAGGGGAAAACGTTGTTTGCATATTTAATTGCCGGATTAATAATATCAACCCGATAAAGTTAAATGCTGTGTCGATTCGATTTCAATAAAGGTTTAAAAAGGGATGTCATCATCCTGTCTGTCCGCCGCCGGTGGCTTCGAGTATTGACTTGGCTCTGATGGATCCGAAGACCTGTGGGCATTGCCGGGTTCCTTCGAGCCGAGAAACTGCACATCAGATGCGACAATTTCGGTGGTGTATCGAGTTACGCCGTCTTTTTCCCACGATCTCGTCTGGAGCTTGCCTTCCACGTAAACCTGCCTCCCCTTTGACAGGTATTCGCCACATATTTCTCCCAGTCTGCGCCAGGCAACGATGCGATGCCATTCGGTACGTTCTCTCTTTTCGTTGGTAGCCTTATCCGTCCATTCGTCAGAAGTTGCGATGCTGAAATTGGCAACAGCGGTACCGTCGGGTGTATAACGAACTTCAGGGTCGCTGCCCAAACGGCCGACTATGATTACCTTGTTAATTCCTGCCATGGTTTACCTCCCTTTCTTCCATCTTCACAATACGGTAGTTTGATAATCTGTTACTGCTCAGGTCTTCAGGTTCACAGTTCAGGGGCGTTTCGCTTGCGGTGGTGCCGCTCAGTTTTCATCAGATTACCTTAAACCGTGAACCATGGAACTATAAGCCTCGGTAGTTACGATAACTGTACCTGATAAATACAGACAGACACTCATTATGTCAAGCCAATCCGGTAGTTGCTTCCGGTGTTGTCAAAGTAAAATCCTAATTAGTGCCCATTAATAGAATTTTTATCTTGGAATAGCATGGATGCCGTGCTATTATGGTTTCATGATACAGTCATTTAAGAACAAAGCAACCGAGGATATTTTTAATGGGTTGTCCTCAAAAATTGCCCGGAAAATATGTCCGAAAAACTTATGGAAAATTGCAGCCCGAAAACTTGACCAGGTTGATTCTGTTTTATCTCTTGATGAACTTCGAATTCCACCAGGAAACAGATTAGAAGCTTTAACTCGAAATAGGTTGGGGCAATACAGTGTTCGAATAAATGACCAGTATCGGATTTGTTTCAAATGGTCTGAAACAGGTCCTATTGAAGTTGAAATTACCGATTATCACCCTAATTGAGCGAAAGGCGAGGATGCCCCAGATTTGAGGCATCAAGGGTGAAGCCGTAGGCATCTACTGCGAGCCCTTGATAACGAAGAAGATGGGGTGTCATCGACTTTCCCAACGGGCAAACAAAATGGGATTTTTTAACAAATTTATATCTCAATTATAGAAGCGTTATGAATACGCATCTGAACTTACAAAGTTGCTTATAAATTAAACAGATCAAACATTCTTCCCGTTTTGTTTACGCTCAGTTAGGGTATCATTAATAACTATTTATATTAGGAGCACAAAATGATTCGGATACCAACTCACCGTACACCCACCCACCCGGGGGAGATGCTCTTAGAAGAGTTTTTAAAACCGATGGGTATCGCACAGAAAGAACTGGCAAAGGCAATACGCGTCCCATACCAAAGGGTTAATGAAATAATTAATGGTCGTAGGGGGGTTACACCCAGCACGGCATTAAGACTTGGTAAATATTTTAGAGTCTCAGCGGATTTCTGGATGAATATTCAGCTTCGATGGGATCTTTACTTTGCTCAGCAATCTGAAGCAGCAGATCTAAAATCGATCAAACCATTACCCGTCCAACAGAATGTTGCTCATTGATTGTCTGGATGAATGCCCAACCAGGGTTTGCGAGGAGCCATGAATGGGCTTGTCCTCATGCAAATCAGGCGTATTCGAACATTATTTGCCATGTACCAGGCTTGATGGAAGTGCTGTTTAATCAAGTTAGTTCGGTTTGCCCCGCCTGCCATTGCAAACTCGCCCGCCAGCCAAGCGCGCCCGGCATTCGCCTGAGGCGAAGCCCATGGCGGACGGGCCCACCTGCCACTGCGAGGCACGAGCGGGCAGGCAAGGCGAGGCGGCCTGGGGCACGAGCGGGCAGGTCACAATTGGAATGATGGAACAATGGAAAATCGGGGAAACAACAAGAACAATTTTTAATCTCCTCTGAAATCCATCACTCCATTATTCCATTATTCCATGGAAGTGGCATAAACCAGTAGCTATTGATATTTAATTTTAAACAATTGTAGAAATTCCGAGACGTTTTAGGAGAGGAGAAACAACAGATGTTATACTTAAAATCCGTCGATCTTAAAAAAGAAAAAATTGAATCGCTCGTTATTCCGGTTTGTGAAGATAAGAACATCCACGAAGATAAGACAATACATTCTCTGATCAGAAAAGCAAAAAAGATTAAAGCGTTTAAGGGTGGGAAAGATGATGAAATTGCCTTATACAATCTTTCCGAAGTCAAAGCGGAGAGCGTTATTTTTTTTGGGCTTGGAAAACATGATAAAATCGATATGGAGGCGATGCGTGCCATGTCCGGAAAGGCTGCAAAGGGGGGAATCAAGAAGGAGTTTTCAGAAGTCTTCATGGCGGTCCCTGCTGCCGGGAAAATCAATGTGGAGATGCCGTCTGCTCTTGAGGCCATGATGGAGGGCGCCTTTCTCGGCAATCATCTTTTTGACAAGTACAAAAAAGAAAAGAAATATCATCCCATCAAAAAAATCAATTTTCTTGTAAATGCCGATGCGGCCGAAAAATACAGCAAATTACCATCGAGGGTTGAAACGGTTTGCCAGGGAACGGTTCTTGCCAGAGAATGGGTCAGCATGCCGCCCAACGACAAAAAACCCGAACGTTTTACAAAGTCGATTGTTACGCTTGCCAAAAAAGAAAATCTTAAGGTTACCGTGTTGGATGAAAAGGAATTGAAACGGAAAAAGTTCGGAGCCATACTGGCAGTTGCCGCCGGCAGCCGGAGCAAGCCCAGGATGGTGGTTCTGGAGTACAACCCGGCAAGAGCCAAGAAAACAGTTGTCTTTGTGGGGAAAGGGGTAACCTTTGATTCAGGCGGTATAAACCTTAAACCTTCGGCATCCCTTCTGGACATGAAGTTGGATATGTCCGGTGCTGCAGCAGTTGCAGCAACACTGATTACTGCCGCAAGGCTTAAATCCAAATCAAAATTGATCGGCGTTATCCCCATCGTAGAAAACATGCCGTCCGGCGATGCTTCCCGGCCGGGAGACATTATAAAAAGTTATGAGGGGAAAACCATAGAAATCGGCAACACAGATGCCGAGGGAAGATTGATATTGATCGATGCCATCTCCTATGCGATTAAAAAATATAAACCTCAAATCCTCATTGATCTGGCAACGCTGACCGGTGCCTGTGTCGTGGCGTTGGGGGAAAAGATCGCCGGGGTTTTCTCTTTTGACGACAAATTGGCTGAAGATGTCATCTTGTCCGGTGAAAAGGTTCATGAACGCTGCTGGCGCATGCCGCTGCCCGAGGATTACAAAAAACTGTTGAAAAGCGATTTCGCGGATTTGAGCAATATCGGAAGCACCCGCTATGGAGGCGCCATTACCGCCGCCCTGTTCCTTTCAGAGTTTGTGGGAGATACCTGCTGGTCACATATTGATATTGCAGGGCCGGCATACGCCCAAAAAGAATCCGCATACTGCGGTGTCGGCGGAACCGGCTTTGGCGTCCGGTTGCTCTGTGATTTGATGGAGAAATTGTAGCGTACGTGTTCAGGGGGTTCACTCCCCCGTTTCACTTCGGTGTCTACGTGTCTGGTCATTTCAACGACTTAGCAGAGGTGGCATTCCTGCCCCCTCCGCGTTCTCCCGCTAAAAGCATGCGGGAGCCGCGGTCTCCCCCACTGCTAAATCATTGAAATGACGAAGCCACTCCGCCAAAATCGTTACACGGGGAAGTGAACCCCCTGAACACGTGCGATAATTCGGTGTTGTTTTCCAACATTCCAGTATTCCAGCCTTCCAACCACGTGCAATGGGATGTTAATCACATCCCTATGGGGTGAAAACAAAGGCGGGTCCTCTGGGCCCGGATTCTTTATTTGTTTTTAAGTTCTATAAAATTGTCCTTTTCTATTTGTAATAGATAGAGCTTTTTTTGAGCATTCCCGATAGGGTCGAAAGAAGTTTCTCCGGTTAGGCCGTGGAAGTTTCGAAGATTCATTATTTCATCTTTCACCTGGCTTCTCGATTGAATGTCATTTCTGCTGACCAGATTAAACAATATCATTGCGGTATCGTACGCCACGGCCTCGATGAAACCGGGTTTTTCGTCGAAAGTCTCTTCAAATATATTGACAAAATCCTTAACCTTCTTTGAATTGCTTTCAGCAAAAAAGCCGTCGACCATTATGGCGCCCTGGACAAATTGTTGTGCCATTTGGATCAGTCGATGGGAGTGCCAAAGGTTGGTTCCAAGAAGCTGTATGCCCACCACATCGTAAAAGGCCAATTGGGGGAGGATGAGTCCTGATGCTTTGGGCCCGTCAGGAATGAATATAGCGTCAAAATCGATGACGGGTTTGGTCTGTTCAAAGTCCGGGCCGACCATTTTTTCTTCCGGGTGTTCGATAAACTCCATATCCGATTCTGCAAGCTTTTTTATCGGGTCCGCAAAATCCGTCTGATCCGAATCATACGTCTCGACCTTGACAATTTCACCGCCGTATGCATCGACTTCGTCCTGGAACAGTTCTGCAAAGGTTTTTCCATACTTCTCATCCGGATAAAGAACGGCGAAACGGCTGAGTCCCAGAACGCTCATTGCATAAGATACGATGGATTCGACCTGCATTTTAGGGGTAATGAAATTCCTGAAAACATAGTCGCCGATCGTCGTGATATTTTCTTTCTGGCTTAATGTAATGATGGGAATCCTTTGTTCCTGAGCCGCCGCCCCTGCGGCTTCATGTGTGGCCACGGGCCCGATAATGGCTCCGACCCTCTCTTCGGATAGTTCTTGAACGGCCAGAGCAGTTTTTCCAGGATCAGATCCTGTATCCTTTACAATTAATCTTATTGGAGGCCGGTTGTGTTTAGCATTAAATTGAAGCCGGGCAAGTTCGATGCAATTCAATATCTTGCGGCCATAAGTTTCGTAGGGGCCGCTGAGCGGGAGCAAACATCCCAGGGTGTTGTGGTTGAAGGTAAACTTTTCGTTGATTTCTTCGATTAGATTCTCTGCCTGGACCACATGGTGATGTTTCGGGAATTTTTCCACAAAATCTGATAGCAGGCTGACGGCATCTTCGTATTTTTTCCATTCATACTTTTTTACGCCCAGTCTATAGATAAGGTCATCTGCCGGCAGCTCATCGCCCATTCGTGTCAAAAGCCGAACAATAGATTTGGGGTCAGCACCCTTGGCGGCTTGTTCTATCTTAGGGTATAGATTTTCTTTTTCCTCTTCCGCCGCTTTTGTATATGCCGAAAGATAGCTGTCTAAAGCATCCACGGCGAAGCCGGTGGCGAGATATGAATCGCCAAGAAGAATGTATGTTCTAAAAAGGTGTGCCCTGGAATTCGTTGTTTTAAGAATAACACCCGCTCGACGGATAACCTGTTGATATTTGCCTTCATTGGATAAGGTCGTGAGAATCTCCACTTTGGCGGTAAGCGCAAAAAAGCTATCTGGGTATTTGCCGATTGCCTGTTCAAAGGTTTTCCGTGCTTCATCATTTTTCCCCAAAGCGGTCTGGATCAATCCAATTTTCATCAGCGCTTCGGCCGCCAGGTATCCTTTTGGAAAATTTAAAATGTATTCATTGTAAAGTTTCAGGGCGCTGTCATATTCTTTTTTCTGGAACAATTTTTCAGCCTTTGAAAAGAGCGCGTTTCCGGGATGAAATTCCACAGGCTGGGGCGGGGGAATCGGCCTTGGGCCGCACGCCCAGAAAAAAGCGATGACACTCACAATGAGGATGCTGACCGTTGATTTCATAAAAAGATATGATTGACGTCTCGAAAATTCCACAATTAATTGAAATTTCGGATCTTTTAATAGATCCTGGTTTGTGCCACTTCCATGGAATAATGGTACATGTTCAGGGGGTGTGCCTCCCCGTTTCACTCCGGCGTCTACGTGTCTGGTCATTTCAAAGACTTAGCAGCGGTGGCATTCCTGCCCCCTCCGCGTTCTCCCGCGAAAAGCATGCGGGAGCTGCGGTCTCCCCCACTGCTAAGTCATTGAAATGACGAAGCCACTCCGCCAATATCGTTACACGAGGAAGCACACCCCCTGAACACGCACGAATAATGGAATAATGGAGTGATGGATTTCAATTGAGGTAAAAGATCGTTCTTGTTGTGTTCCCAATATTTTTACCCAGCCTGCCCAGTTAAACCATAAATTTGTTTAACCGGGGTGAAACTTTTTTCTATTTCACCGGGGCCGTTATTCCATCATTCCAATTGTGACCTGTCCGCTCGTAATGGCATGCGGAGCGAAGCGAACTAACTTGGACCTAATTTGACGGTAACTACTCAGGTATTTAGGTTGAAGACTGAAGGCTGAAGTATATCAATCATCTCGCAACGCTCGAATTAAACCATTCAAGACCTTCTCTGTTTCGACAATCTTTGCTTCAAGCAGAGATGAATCCTGGTTGCGCAAGAACCCCAAACGCTTCGACAAACTTAGCTGATTAACAGGTC
>JAAXQD010000101.1 GCA_012974475.1 Desulfobacterales bacterium | reverse complement strand
TTTAATTCAGTCGGGATGATGATTCGATCTCCTTTTTACCCCGATGAATATTCAGATAGCCATCCAAAAGATGAAAATATCATCCACTTCAAAAACCTGTGATAAGTCTGACATCTTGGCCCTGATTGCATATGTGCAATTTTCAATAGGGCAAATCCATTTCACCGAGTTTGCCTTTTTTTGCAATTTTGTAAGAAATAGGATGTATGTACTGAACGAGACTCGGTTTGAGGTTGTACTTATCAAGATATTCCAAGAAAGGGACAGGGTATAATTTTTGAGATATTACCGTATCTCAATATCGCTTGAACTTAGGTGCTTGCAAGATATCACAGCCTGGTGATCATTTAAAATAAACGTGTCGAATTGCTGAATTTTACCCCAAAATTTTTGTAAGTTCCCTCTTCCGATCAGCCCAGTTAATTCTCTAATCAGAGAGGAAACCTTATGTGACGTATTAATCAAACTGGCTTTCACGATATGTTAAATTTTCCGTATCTCTGTCCTAAAAATTCTGATGACTGCGCTCGCATTGAAAACCTTCGCCGAGATCACAAGATATACAGATCCCCTGCTCTTCTGCCGAGTACATCTTCGATTCGCAATTCCCGCATAGGCGCTCTTCCCCGGGCTTCATGTATCCGTCACAAGGGACCATGGTCATGGGACAAAGGTCAATACACCTGCCGCAGTCATTGCAGAGCTTGGAACGCAGGTCAAACGGAGATTCCACGCGGCGATCCTTGCCGCGTCCGACAAAACCGATTGCCTTTACTCCAAAGGTTCCCGGGCACGATTGCACACAGCGCCCGCACAAAACACAGTCACTGTTTCTGAAAGGATAGCGGACTTCCTTCACTCCGCAGCGTACGGCAATGTCCTGGATAGCACGGGAGTTGGGAGCCTGTGAAACGAGCAGCTCTGCAACGTTGCGACGCAGTTTTCTGATTTTCTCCGTATTGCTCAAAATCACCATGCCTTCTTGCACGAGCAGTGTGCAGGAAGTGGTGACTTTTGACCAACCATTCACAACATGCTCTACGATGCACAGGCGGCAGGCACCGATACTTTCAACATAGGGGACACGACACAAATGGGGAATGCAGGTTCCGTGTTCTAAAGCGGCATCAAGCACGCTTGATCCTCTCGCAACCTTAATATTGGCACCGTCCATGTTTATCGTCACTAGTGGAGTCATATTTCACCTCGTTATTGAACTTGAATTGCGTCAAAATCGCATTCACTCTTGCAGATTCCGCATTTCTGGCATAGATCCAAATTGACTGCATGGACCTGTTTCTTTTTGCCCACAACTGCCCCGTGGGGGCACGCGCGCTTACAAATACCGCAGCAGGTGCATTTTTCAGAGTCAACACTGTACGTGACCAATGCCTGACATACACCGGCGGAACATTTTTTTTCGTTTATGTGGGTCTCGTATTCATCCCGAAAGTAACGCAACGTGGAGAGTACGGGATTGGCTGCGGTCTTTCCCAACCCGCATAGTGCTGTCTGGCTCACAGTAGATCCCAATTCTTCCAAGAGGCTGATCTGCTGGTGAGTGCCGTTCCCTTCTGTAATATCAGTGACGATCTCGAGCATTCGATCGATTCCCAGGCGGCACGGCACGCATTTACCACACGATTCGTCCTGCAAAAATGTAAGGAAATATTTGGCCACATCCACCATACAAGTCTCTTGGCCCATCACCACCATCCCGCCGGAGCCAACCATCGAGCCGGCCTTGGCAAGTTCGTCAAAATCCACGGCAAGACCGAATTTATCCGCAGGCAGGCATCCACCGGAGGGACCGCCGGTCTGTACGGCTTTAATGGAATTTCCATTTGAACCGCCGCCGCCGATATCAAAGACAATCGTATTGATTGTAGTACCCATGGCCACTTCTACCAGTCCGGTATTTTTGATATGGCCGGTGAGCGCCAGGATTTTCGTTCCTTTGCTGCCCTTTGATCCCTTGGAAGCAAACCAGGATGAACCGTTTAAAATTATAGCCGGAACATTGGCCCATGTTTCAACATTATTGAGTGTGGTCGGTTTATGCCACAGACCGTCAGTTACCGTGTGCACGTCCTTTGGCCGCGGTTCGCCGACTTTGCCCTCCAGAGAAGACATCAGCGCGGTTGACTCGCCACACACAAACGCACCGCCGCCACGAGCGATATCCGTGTCAAAAGAAAATGATGACCCCAATATATTAGCGCCCAAAAGTCCTATCTCTCTGGCTTGCTCAATAGCTACCCGTGCGTGCTTGACCGCCAAAGGGTATTCATTGCGGACATAGACGTAGCCTTGATGGGCGCCAATTGCCAAAGCGCCGATCATCATGCCCTCTAGAACCAGGTGCGGGTTGCCTTCCAAAACGCAGCGGTCCATGTACGCCCCGGGGTCGCCTTCATCCGCGTTACAGATGACATACTTTTCATCACCCGTTGCGCTGGCGCACTCGGACCATTTGCGGCCGGTTGGAAATCCGCCGCCGCCGCGGCCCCTCAGCCCGGAATCTTTGATTTCCCGCACAATCGACTCCGGAGGTATTTCAAACAGGGCTTTGGCAAAGGCCGCATATCCTCCGATAGCGATATAATCCTCAATAGAACATGGATCAACCAAACGGTTTTGGGCCAGCAAATGGCGATCCTGCGCGCGGTAGAAAGGAATTTCCGATTCGGTCTGAACCTGCTTGCCGGAACCCGGATCAATGTAAAGCAAACGTTCGACAACCTCATTGTCACGGATGGTTTTGGTGACAATTTCATGGGCATCATCAGGTAAAATGTGGCAGTAGAATATGTTGTCCGGTTCGATGACCATCAGGGGGCCTTGCTCGCAGAAGCCGTGGCATCCTGTGGTACGGATACAGACATTCTTTGTCAGGCCCTGTTTAGCCAATTCGTTTTTAACGGCATCGATAACGTCCTGGCAGCGTGATGCCTGGCACCCGGTTCCGCCGCACATAACCAGTGTTGACTGAATTTTTTTGCGGTCTTTGAGAATCCTTTTACGCAGGGCCTCCAGGCTTTTGATAGTCTTGATCTTAGTCATTGGAGTTTTCCTCCGTGTCGGCTTTGTGAAGGGATTTGATCAGCTTGCGTAGTTTTCCGGGGCTCATGTGGTTATGGTAGGACCCGTTGTCCGTAACCACAGGTCCAAGTGCGCAGGCGCCCAGGCAGTTCACATGTTCAATCGTAAAAAGGCCGTCATCCGATACTTCATCGGGCTCGATCCCGAGTTGACCGACAGCCTGGTTGAGAATCAATTTTGCGCCGCGCACATGACATGCCGTACCGGTACATATCCTAATCACGTTCTTGCCGCGTGGTTGCAGTGCAAAAGCCTTGTAAAAAGAAGCAACGCTGTATACGTCCATCAGCGGAACCCCCAGTTCATTTGATACGGTCTTCATGGAGTCTTCAGAGATATATCCATAATGTTTCTGTACGTCCTGTAGCACCTCAATGAGTTCCTGGGGTTGACTGCGGCGCTCGTCCAAGATTGAGTCAAGTGTCGGTGGTGGCATACGGGCCTCCTTTGGCTGAGGTTTTTTTTAATTGACAGCGCTTAGAATATAAGGCAGGCTAAAAAAAATAAATACAATAAGAATGCACCCATAATGCCCATAAATCATATGCACTATGAGTACTAATTTAGTGCACATTTAATGCATAGTTATAATGTGTAAAGAAAGGACCCATGGCTAAAAACAAACCCCCAGCAGCGCAAACTGCCCCTAAGGATTTTCAAGACTTGCCGGAGGAACTTTTTCGTCTCTGGCGCATTCCCTTTAACAGCGACATCGAACCTTCAAAACTAATGCTTGCCTTGCGTGAACGGATTAAGGAGTTGAACTGCCTGTATGGAATAGGACAGCTGGCCGAACGTCATTCAGATTCGGTGGAAGATCTGTTGCGAGATATTGTTAAATTTTTGCCTTATTCATGGCAGTATCCGGAAATCACCTGCGTACGGATTACGTTCAAGGGAGAAACATACAAAAGCAAGGGGTTCAAATTAACAAAGTGGCGGCAATCATCACAAATTTTCATGTATAATGAACCAATGGGCGAAGTCATCATCTTGTATACCGAAGAACGTCCACCGGCGGATGAGGGGCCATTTCTCAGAGAAGAACGCGCGTTGTTGGATGCATTGGCAGAGCGAATCGGCTCTGCGGCCATGCGAATTTCTGCCGAGCTGGAATTGCAGGAGAGTAACCGGCAGCTGCGTTTAGAGCGCAAAGCGTTGCAGGAATCCAACGCAGCTCTGCGTGCGGTTCTGGCAAGAATAGAGGAAGAAAAAAAAGAAATCTATATTGATGTGCAAGAGAACGTCGATAAGATTCTGTTGCCGATATTGCATGAGCTTGCTTTCCATCTGCCCAAAACCAAGCGGCAATATGCGGAGATATTAAGAAGCAACCTGGAGGATATCACCTCGCCCTTTGTCAGCCATTTGTCCAAGAACCATCTTTCCTTAACATCCACGGAAGTCAATATCTGCAACATGATTCGAAGTGGATTGCAAACCAAAGAAATCGCTCGAACCCGGGGTGTGTCAGCAGGAACAATTAACCGCCACCGGGAACATATCCGCCGCAAGCTCAAGATTACCAACAGTGACATCAATCTGATGACATATTTGCAATCAAGCATGTGGAAGAAAGGTTGAAAAAGGCTGGTTAGACCTTGCGGTTTAGTCATTAATTTATAAGAGCTATTTTAAAGGGGGACTTGTATTAGCTTGATGTTAGCGACTGCCAAGGCCAGATATTTGCAATGAAAAAAAGCTATCAGTGGCCTGATTTTTTTGTGATACCATAATACGATATCACAAAATGGTAGTTGTAGTGATTACTGCTATGTATCTTGAATGTGAAAGTGGCCCTAAATAGTTGTGATATCAACAACGGCTAAACCTTCTCTTGGTAATTTAAGACCAATTTCACTATACACAAATTTTCATGATTTATAATTTTCAACACTACGATACATAACAGCACATTTTGCCCCGCATTGATTTTATCGATTCGTGGCAAATCGATTTATGAAACCTTTTTGAAAACATTCATTACATCACAAAATTTGACATCCGGCTCCTGTATTTGTTATTTTCACGATAGTGATATAAAATTTATAATGAAAATGAGGGGCAGTACATACCAAAATGTCTGATTACCCAATTGAAATTAGATTAAAAGACGGGACACCCGTTTTAATTCGGTTGTTAAGCCAAGATGACAAAGAGGAGTTAAAGATTGGATTTGATAAATTATCAACCAAATCAAAATATTGTCGATTTTTTGTACCTATGAGCAGTCTCTCAAACAGTCAATTGAAGCAGTTGACAGAAATTGATAACATAAATCACTTGGCCTTGTGTGCCTATGTTGTAAGTCAAGATAGCATGTTTGGGATAGGGGTTGCTCGATATATCAGAATAGAAGACGAGCCTGAAGCGGCAGAATTTGCGTTAACAATAATTGATACATATCAAAGTCGAGGACTGGGAACAGAGCTTCTGAATTTATTAATTCATTCTGCACGAAAAAATGGAATTCGTAAATTTATCGGATATATGCTGGCAGAAAACAGTTCAATGCTGAAAATTCTTAAGCACCTTGGAGCCCAGATTCGAAGAGAGGATGGTCCAATCCAACGAGTTGACCTGATATTATCTTCTTAATCACTTCTTAAAAACTTTGATGTTCTGCAAAAACACACCGCTAAAGATTCAAGGTTTGATTCCAAATCATAAACTTTTGTAGTTTCTGGAAACTCAACATTACGATACGAATTTGAAAGATTGTTATGTAAAGGATATGTAAGTAATGCACTAAAGTATTGTTCAATTCGGACATCGCTTAACATGCTAAATATGGTGCAGGTATTAAGGAAAGGAGGAACTTTGTTATCTTCAACTGAATTTAAAAAACAAATTCAGGCCATGGGGGCAGACTTGGTAGGTGTGGCTAAAGCCGATTCACCTCTTTTTCAAAAGCACGGTGAAGAACCGGAGGCTCTTTTACCCGGGGCTCTGTCGCTTATTAGTATTGGTGTTACCTTGAACCGAGCTGCTGTATGTTCCGGCAATATTCGTCTGAACCGCTATGACTCTATGTGTGTCTATGAACGCCTTAATCACATAAGCCTGGAGACGATACGAATACTTTCCAGGGAGGGAGCCAGAGCAGTCAGCGTATCTCCTTATCTGCCCGTTAACATGGCATCTGAATCCAAGGGCATGAAGGGTGAAATCAATCACAAAACAGTTGCGGCCATTGCGGGTTTGGGCGGTATTGGATTAAACCGCTTGTTAGTTACTACTGAATTTGGCCCTTTTGTGCGTCTGGGCACTATTGTTACCGATGCATTTCTAAGTGCCGATCAGCCCTTAGATGAAAATCCCTGTGATCAGTGTGAATTGTGTCGAACAGCATGCCCCGTTGAAGCAATCCAAGAAGACGGTACACTCGATTATCGTGCTTGTGTTTCTAATGCGTTGAGTGGTGGACTGCCGGGAGCTATCGCTATTGCAAAAAAATTTATAGGAGCTGATGAAAAGGAAATCAAAGGCGCGATTTATAGCTCTGATTTCTGGGACATTTGGCAATCAGCTGTTTCTGGCATTTTTTACAGCTGTTCCGAATGTATGGCATCCTGTCCTATCGGTTCCGACTGATTAAATGCTTTTAAGAGATAATTTGAGCCAACTCGGATCAAATCTCTACTTGAAATGTCAATATATTGCAGTCTTTTTTTGCCTCTAAAAAGTTAAGCATGCTGCTTTATACAAAAACATTTAAAGCTTTTGAGAGTCTAGGACTACGATACGCAGTTGTCACTATCGAAAATCTTAAAACGGCTATCTTTGTACACTCAATTCTATGGATGAGAAAGCGTGAATTGATTATAATATTTTACGCTTTTCTTGTTTTTACGGACACACAAGATATTGTGGTGATGATATTTGGTGTGAAACTTGGGATACCTCCAAGCATGTAGCATTTGGCTGCGCCCTGTACACCAAACATCTTGCCTGGCCGTTACTCAAACCTTGAATATCTGCTATGAACATGTAAATATCAGAGGCCTAAAAAACGTGTGATATCGTTTTAAAAAAGGGTAAACCCATTTTACAAGGTTTGCCTTTTTTTGCAATTTTGTAAGAAATAGGATATATGTACTGGCAATTGAAATCCTTGAACCTGTGGTTTTGGCAAGAAAACACAACGCCTTTAAAAGCATTCGATAAATGTTTTATCTGTTCCATACCCATGTCTTCTCTCCATTAATTCCTTAATATTTCGCTGTCTTGAAAATTAAACACATGCTCTTATGTTTACTTTAATAGCAACAAGAGACCGAGGCATTAAATAATATGATACGCTTTTACATGAGACAGAAGTGTATCGTAAAACAATTTCTGACACGTTTGCTTGGCAATATATTCCAAAAAAACAACTGGTTATGCAATGATTCTATTTTGGCATGTATAATGCAGTATTTAAATTCTCAATAGTTTTCCATTTTTAGTAAGAGGCAGACCAGATAAAGGAGATGAACCATGAAGATAAAAACTATTAGCAAAGCAAAAAGGACGTTAGTAGTGGCAATTCTTGTTGGCATGGCAATTGGTTTTGTTACGTCACGTTGGATGGACAGAGGTGTGCAGGATGCCTACGCCAAGAAGGTGCCAATGGCCGAAGAACAACAGGTCCAAATTTCCCCTACCAAAGCTCTGAAGGACAGAGACACATATTTTCCCGGCACTGAAGATCTGGCACCAGACGAGATGAGGATTACGGCACTTGGAACAGGTATGCCCAGTGCCCGACCAAAGCAGGCTGCTGCATGTTTTTTGGTTGAACTGGGGAACGGTGACAAGTTTCTCTTTGATATCGGTAGTGGTTCTCACGAGCGTATTGCCGCCCAGAAGATTTCTTACGATTATCTGAACAAAGTCTTCATCGGACATCTGCATGTAGACCATTACGGTGACCTGCCTACTTTTTGGCTTGGGGGAACAGTCATGAACCGTCTGGTACCATTACGGATCTGGGGTCCAAGTGGATCGACTCCTGAATACGGTACAAAGCATTCCCTTGAGATGATGGAGAAAATGTATATCTGGGACATCGGGACAAGATCAGGCGTTATAGATTTTCGTGGAGGCAAGTTGGAAATCAACGAATTCGACTTCAAGGGTATTAATGAAGCAATCTATAACGAGAACGGTGTAGTTATACGGAGCATCCCAGCTGTCCACGGTCTTGATGGGGCAGT
>JAAXQD010000147.1 GCA_012974475.1 Desulfobacterales bacterium | reverse complement strand
GGTTTTAAATCCCTCAATGAAGGGGACCGAGTTTCCTTTGATATAGAGCAAGGCCAAAAAGGTCCTGCCGCTGCAAATGTCACTGTGATTTAGCCTAATATTCTGAGTAAAAAGAGCGTTCCTTCTAATACTGAGGGGATGCTTTTTTTTGTGGGCAATATGAATAATAACAGACTAAGCGGCAATAAATCGGCAAGATCAGAATATCAATTTAATAAACGTCAAAAAGAATTAGCAAGGAAGAAAAAGAAAGAGAATCCGAATCAGTCCCAGAATGAAGGAGAAAATCTCTAAGCATATAAACCGGACGAAAAGGAGAAAAAATATGCGTCAAAAATACGTGATTTCTCGAAATGGTGCCAAAAATAGACTCAAAATCAGGGAATATGCAATCATCGACAAAGATATGAAAAAAGTGACGTCTTCACTGCTACAAAAGGGAAGTTTTTCATTTCTCTGCGAAGAAACCTATGAAAGTAAGATGATCGTGAGTTCCATCTCCAAAGGAATGAACGCCTTGATTGCAATCCTTCGGACCCACAATATATTTCCCATCGAACCATATGCCAACAAAATCGCCGAATCTGTCATGGCGTTATACAACTCATCCGAAGATGGTTCGGTGGAGCTGTTTTTTGACGACGCTGATTTGATATCTGCTTGATATGATTTTGGTTTGGAATCTGATAAAGCAAGTCACTCAAATTGTGCTTAGAAGCTGTTTCAAAACCTCCCATTCGTTGGCTTGAGCCTTTTGTAAAGCGTTAAACCCGCCGAGTTTATCCCGCCAAAAGCAGGGCTAAATTTGTGGAACTCGGGCGAACGTCCTCAAACAGCACCAAATTTTATCCCTCTAAAGCGGGATTTGCGCGTGGCATAGCCAAGCGCTTTTCGGCAAAAGACTCAAAAATCACTCACCGGAAGGTTTTGAAATGGATTCTAGTCAAAAAGCAGAAGGATTATTTTCCGGTCAAACTATTGACTTATTATTACGAATGGATTAATTTAAGAGTTGATTAATTTTACCATTCACTACTTGTGTATCTTTTCAGTATTTATTTTGGAGCCTGTCTAAAGAACCTCTTTTTTTTGGCCGTCCTTCAAAGTGACTTGCTGAGCATTTGCACAAGATATAAGGAAAGGAAAAACGTTAGATGGAAGGTTATGTCAAATCGTACAGTGAAAAAAAGGGCTATGGATTTATTCACACTGAAGAACATGGGGACGTTTTTGTTCATAAATCGGGCATCAAGGACTTTGGGCATTTCGGTTTACAAAAGGGTGACCCTGTATCTTTTGAATTAAAAGAAACCTCTAAAGGCACACAAGCCGTCAACTTACAGCCCCTCAAATCCTATTAATTTGGAAACGCACAATTCTTTTCTATCTTAATACTCACCCATCAGTAACAAGGAGTGCACCATCTTAAGAATAAAGCGATATCGCTTTCTTACGTCAGAGGTGTTCATTTCTTTCTTTTATCGATTAATTTTATTTTATTCGTGGACATTTCGTTTAAAGATTGAAAATGATGAGGACTGGATGGATTATATAAGAAATGGCGGTGTCGTTTTGCTTTGCACTTGGCATCAACAGTTTTTTTCTGCTGTTCGTCCTTTTAAAAATTATAAAGCCTTCAACCCAAGTATCATGATCAGTCAGAGCAGAGACGGTGAAATAGTAGCCAAGATGGCTTTGCGTAATGGCTGGAATCCAGTTCGGGGTTCTTCTTCAAATGGTGGGATGGAGGCTTTAAAGAATATGATTGCCAATTTAAAGGATAAAAAACTTGCGGCCCATATTGTAGATGGACCTAAAGGGCCTTCAGGTATCGTTAAGGTTGGTGCAATCCGTTTAGCACATGCTGCCAATGCCGTAATCGTTCCCTTTTCTGTTTCTGCAGAAAAAGCATGGTATTTCAACAGTTGGGATAAATTTCTTCTGCCAAAACCCTTTAGCAAGGTGATTCTTCGTTTTGGGGATATGATCAAATTCGATAGAGTAAAAGACAGAGAGATCTTTGAAAGGCAAAGAATGAGACTTGAAGAAGTTATGCTTCCTGGGTTAAGAGCTTAATAGCCCTTGACCGAGAAACGAGAGTTGTATTTGTTAAATTAAACCTAAGTTGAGGATTTTTGGAGAAGAGATGTGCCAAGATCTTAATGCAGCAAGATTTGCGGAATCCGCGGGTGCCCCACAGGAAATGCCCTTGGGGTGCATACCCATGGATATGTCGAGGAATTTCGAAGATCTTTGATGCGCAAGAGATTGGTGCAGATCGAATCAAAAACGCTCAATTGAGGTTAAAGTATGAATGTATATAATAGCATCCCCCGTTACAGCTTGCGTGAAGATTTTGCCAACAGCATAATACATGGCGCAGGCTTCATTCTTTCAATTGTCGGAATGTGCGTACTGATTGCCTTTGCAAGCATCTATGGAAATGCTTGGCATGTTGTATCATGCAGTATTTATGGGTCAACTCTGGTCTTTTTATATACAGCTTCCACGCTTTATCACAGCATTCAGTTTGCTAAGGCCAAGAGAGTTTTCAGGACTCTGGATCACTCGACCATTTTTCTGTTGATAGCCGGAACGTATACACCTTTCGCTCTGGTGAACTTGCGGGGTCCTTGGGGTTGGTCACTTTTCGGTGTTATTTGGGCGTTGGCTGTTATAGGAATCTTATTTCAGACGACGATGCTTCGCAAGGGGGCTATTGTTTCTCTTGCGTTCTACGTGGCCATGGGCTGGGTTGTCCTGGTAGCGATTAAACCAATGCTATCTTCAGTCGATACGGGCGGTTTAGTGCTATTGCTTTTAGGTGGTCTATCGTATACCATTGGCGTTGTGTTTTATGTTTGGCGGAAGATGCCATACAACCATGCTATCTGGCATGTTTTTGTCTTGGCCGGAAGTGCTTTGCACTTTTTCGCAATCCTCTTATACGTCATACCTCCAAGTCCTCCACTGATAATTTAGGTTTAGATTAAATTCCCATGGTATATGTGATCGGTATGTTGTTGATCAAAGACATAACGAGGGACTTGAAAACATAAATAAACGCAGGGTGGTATCGAAAACGAAATCTGTTTTTATTTGTTCATTAAATTTTCAATCTCATCGGCTTCGATAGGAATGTTTCCCATGAGATCCACAGGGCCCTTGGGGGTCAGGAGAATGTCGTTTTCCAATCGAATTCCAATACCTTCTTCTTTGATGTAAATGCCGGGCTCGCAGGTAAAAACCATTCCTTTCTCGAATTTCCGGTATTTATTCCCAAAATCGTGAACATCCAGTCCCAGATGATGAGATGCGCCGTGCATGAAATATTTTTTATAAAGCGGATCGTCCGGGTCCTGGTTTTTTATCGCTTTGGCATCCAGCAGCCCCAGGCCGATCAGCTCCTTTTCCATAATTGTGCCGACGTCTTTGTTATACGCTTCGAAGGTATTCCCCGGTTTAAGCATTTGGATGGCCGCCTTTTGGACGCGCAGGACGGCATTGTAAACCGCTTTTTGCCTCGGGGTGAACATCCCGTTAACCGGCACCGTTCGCGTTAGGTCTGAAGCATAATTTGCATACTCGGCCCCGAAATCCATGAGCAACAGATCGCCGTCTTTGCATTGTCGGCTGTTCTGGACGTAATGCAGAACGCAGGCGTTTGGGCCCGAAGCAATGATCGGCGCATAGGCAGGGCCCCGTGATCGATTTGACAGAAATTCATGATAAATTTCGGCTTCAATTTCGAATTCCCATATATCCGGCCGGATAAAACCGAGCAGCCGGCGAAATGTTTTTTCGGTCATCGCACAAGCCTGTTTGATCAGTTCCACTTCCATAGGAGATTTAACCGCCCGAAGGTGATGCATAATCGGTGCAAGCCGTTCGTATTTATGCAGTGGATACGATTTTTGACACCATTTCAAAAAACGGATGTCTCGGGTTTCCACCGTTACATCGGCCCGTAAATGCTCGTTGGAATTCAGATAAATCCGGTCAGCCTCAAAAACAATGGATCTGAAAACCTTCTCGAATTCGGTAGTCCAGTAGATTGTCTCGATTCCGGATGTTGCCGTGGCTTCTTCTTTCGAGTGTTTGGGGCCTTCCCATGTGCTGATTTCTTCATTGGTTTCTTTAACGAACAGAATTTCTTTATGTTTTTCTTCTCCGGCATCCGGAAAAATTACCAGAACACTCGCCTCCTGATCGACGCCACTGAGATAAAAGATATCCGTATTTTGAACAAAGGATCGGGTGCCGTCGGCGTTTGTGGGCATCACATCATTGGAGTTCAATAGAGCAATGGAACCGGGTTTGAGTTTGGCGGCAAATCTTTGACGGTTTTTAATAAACAGACTGTTATCAATGGGCAGATATTTCATTGGATTTTTCCTGGTATGGTCGAGAATTTATGAACCGGTTGCATTTAAACGACAACCGATATCTCATCGATGTTCCTGCAAGGGTTATAGGGTTGTCATAGCAGCAAATGCGGTGATGTGGCAAATATAAAAAAGGTCCTTTGGGTTAATTCAACAAAACTAGTGCAAAAAAAATCAGAAATTGATAGAGAACGTCTTTGACATGTATCGGTAAAATCATACAGAAGGCGTAAGAAAAGGAATTTTGGATGAAAGAAAAACTCATAAAAACCATGGACCTTGAAAACGGCATGCAGTTGAATTTCTACGATACTTCAAGAAAAATCGCCGGGGACCGGTGGCAGATTTCTCTGGTTGTTCGTATGGAAATCCCGGTCACAGAAGTGTTGATAAAGGACCCGGGTCAATCGACGGAAAGCGTGAATGAGATCGTAACTGTACTTGGGGAAAACGTTCTGTTTGAGCAGAAAAGAGAACGGAATTTTATCGATGAAACCCAAAAAGCAGAGATGTTCAAAGAATTGTATGATACTTTTGTGAACAGCACGTTCGTTTATTTGTCCAATGAAGCATTCCCGAGAAAATATATAACCAAAAAATACAGGGAAGCGGTGGAAAAGGGATCATGGTATCACTGAGGGCTTTCCGGAAGATGAATAAAAAATTGCTCAGCGGAAGTTTTGAAACGCTCAGTTTGGGATAAAGGATGACGTCATGGAGTTCAAGTTCTGTCCCTTTTGCGGGGAGCGATTGCAGCCCAAAGCGGGAAGTCATCATCGAAGAATGTTCTGCGAGCGATGTCGATGGACCCATTATAAAAATCCAACGGTGGGGGTTGCGGTTATTTTGTTAAAAGATAACGAATTGCTCCTGGTAAAACGAACCGGTTCTTACCCGGGGATGTGGTGCATCCCCTGCGGCCACGTTGAATACGATGAAGATGTTCGGGCGGCAGCCGCCCGAGAGTTCAAAGAAGAAACCGGTCTGGATGTGGATATCGGAGATGTTTTTGCCGTTCATTCAAATTTCCACGATCTGGAAAAACAGACGGTGGGGATATGGTTCTTGGGAACAAGTGCGGGCGGTGAACTAAAGGCCGGTTCAGACGCCAGCGAAGCAGAATACTTTCCGCTGGATAATCTGCCCGAAGAATTGGCGTTTCCAACCGATGTCCTGGTGTGTGAGCAACTGAATATAAGCCATTTCAAAACTTCCGGTGAGTGATTTTTGAGTCTTTTGTCGAAAAGCGCTTGACGATGTGGCGCGTAAAATTTGCAGCAGAATTCGTAAGAAGGCCGGATTCTTCATTGGTCCGCCGGTTCCGAATCATGGGGGATTGCCAATACCCCTGACATATCAAGGATATCCAGCTGCTGTTTCAGATTGGCCATCTGTTGATTGAAGCGGTCAAGGTGTTCTATCCCAACGGGTTCAACCGAGGGAATATCTTCCTTAGATGGATTCACCTGCCTGCCGTTTTTCCAAAATCTATAGCATAGATGAGGACCGGTGGCCAAGCCGGTAGAGCCCACAGATCCGATTATCTCCCCTTGCCTTACATTTCTGCCCCGCTTTATTCCAGGGGCAAATCTAGACATGTGAAGATACTGGGTCGAATAAACTCCGTTGTGTCTGATCTTTACGTACTTGCCGTTATTTTTGTCATAACCGGCCTTTAGAACAACGCCGTCGCCGGTACTCATAATCGGCGTGCCGGTCTTGGCAGCATAATCTATCCCGAAGTGAGCTTTATATTTTTTTAGAACCGGATGAAACCGTCGTTTGGAAAAACCCGAGGTTATTCTTGAAAACTTTATCGGCGCCTTGAGAAATGCTTTTTCCATGCTGTCGGCATGTTGGTCATAATAACTTCCATGAGCATCCTGCTCAAAATAAAAGGCATAGAATGTTTTGTCTTTATGATCGAACCTGGACGCCTTTATTTTGCCGATTCCAATCGGCTTTTCCTTAACAAATTTTTCTTCAAAGATGACCCGAAAGGTATCGTCCTTCTGCAGATGATGAAAATCGATGGCCCATGCGTAAATCTCTGAAAGCTTGATGGCCAGTTCAATGTCCAATTGCTGTTCCGTAAGGGTGTCCCACAGAGACGATTCAATACGTCCTGTAACGGTTTTTGTTTTAAGCTGCACCGGCTTTTTACCCAAAGAAACTTTTATTGGATCGTCGAAATCGAAGACAACATAATCGACGGGATTGAGTTCGTACACAAAATAGCGAACCTTTTTTGAAGAATCCGTGCTGCGGATGATACAAAATGGATTTCCGGCTTTCATCGTTCGTACGTCAAATACGGCTTTGGATTCCAACGCCGCATCATGAATTGCCGAATTGGGGACATTATGTTGTATTAGGATGTCAGAGAGATTTTGACGGGGTTGAACCCTGTCTTTGACCATGTTCAAACCATCGCAGTCGATACCGTATTCAACACGATGCTGTTTCAGTATCGGGGGATTTTTCCCGACAGGCGGTTGTGCCTTCTCCGTAACATCCGAGCAGGCAGATAGATATAACATCCACAGGATCATCGCCGGCAGGATTTTAGACTTCAAATTTTGACAGTGTTTCACGATGTTTGTTTTATGTGTCCTTGGATGTCTTCTGGGGTATTAAATTCGACGGGATGGTACACCCCTAATTGATCAAAAGCCGAGGATGCCCCGGATCTGTTGCGCCAGGGGGCGAAGCCGTCCTTGACGACCGTCAACCCTTGGCGACACTGGAAACAGGGTGTCATCGGCTTGTCCGTTTTCTCACCACGCATTTAGGGTAAAAGACTTTTCGGAGTTAATCAATACTTTATTGACACGGTATGGACATGACCGTAATATTCTGTTAGGTTTATAAGTACAGAAATACGAAAACAGAAAAGAGGCGCGATGAACCTTCAAAAACAGATTAAAAAGGATTTATCTGCTGCAATCAAGGCACGGGATGCGCAGAGAAAAGACACCCTGCGTGTCATCCTGGGAGAATTTGCACGACTCGACAAAAAAGAGCTTTCGGACGATGATGTCTTGAAAATCCTAAAAAAATTATTGAAATCTGAAAAAGAGGTGTTGGAACAAAAAGGTCAAGGGACGGAATCCGCGTTCATGGGGATTGTTGAAACGTATCTGCCCCAAATGGCCTCTGAAGCGGAAATTCACGAATGGATTAAACACAACATCGATTTTGCGCAATTCAAGAACAAGATGCAGGCCATGGGTTCAATTATGAAGCATTTCGGAGCGACGGCAGACGGAAATTCAGTTAAAAAAATCTTGCAGCAGATGTAAATTATGAGGCCGATAAGGACGTTTATTAGGATGTGCCGTTTTCCGAATACTGTTGGATAACCTTTAAATACATTTTTTTCGGATATAAACCTGTCAGAGAAAGGACATTTTCCTTGTTTTTGACAAAAGCGACATGGGGGATGCCGGTCACGCGGAAGGAATTTGCAAGTTCGCTGTGTCGGTCAATGTTAATCTTGTAAATGGTCACGATGTTGCGGTTTTCTTTGCCGATTTTTTCGAGAACAGGAAAAAGTTCCTTACAGGGCGGACACCAGTCGGCATAGAAATCGAGAATCAGGAGACGTTCTTTAGATGTTTCCATGATTTTATTAAATTGTTCCAGACTGTTTATGCTCCCAATAACCGAATCTTTGGCCGAATCTTGGGGTTGGTTGTCGGTATTGTTTCCGCACGATACCATAACCAAAAAGGAAAATACGGTAACAACGCGTATGAAAAATCGCACCCAACGGGTGTTGCATTCTATATTTTCTGCCATGTTAAAACGTCCATTGGAACAAAGCGCTTTTGATTTAAATATATGGATCCATGATTGGACAAAAGTCAAGGCTGAACAGTAACGGCTTGCACGATGTCAGATACCTGACAACGTATATATTTGCAAACAAAAAGATCGGGCAACCATTTAAGGGGAAAACAAATTTTGGCCCTTGATCGATCGAACTGTTATCAAAAACCCGTATAACGTGATGGCGCGGACTCGAATTATTTATTTTCTTGTGGGAATCTATGCTTTAATTTCGATCCTGTTTGTTGCTGTTCCGTCCCTTTATGCCGACATCTATGTCTATGCGGACAGCGAAGGGGTGCTTCATTTCACCAACGTACCCACATCCTCCAACTATAAGATCTATATCCGGGAAAAACCGGACAGGTCCCTGAACTCGGACGTCACCCGGCGATATGATCAAATAATAACAGAAGCAGCTGAACGGCACGGCGTCTCTTTTTCATTGCTGAAAGCAATGATAAAAATAGAATCGGATTTTAATCCCAGAGCGATTTCAAGGGCCGGTGCCATGGGGCTGATGCAAATCATGCCCGAAAATATCAAGCGGCTAAAAATAAAAGATCCTTTTGACCCACGGGAAAATATAATGGGGGGTACGCGTTATCTAAAACAGATGATCGATCGTTTTAATGGAAAGCTGTCGCTGGCACTGGCCGCCTATAATGCAGGACCCAATACCGTTGAGCGTTATCAGCGGATCCCCCCTTTCACGGAAACGGAAGATTATGTGGAAGCCGTTATGAAATATTATTCCATTTTCAAAAAGGGTTAGAAGCTTTTTTGAAATCATCAACTCTTTTGGAGATGATTCAACAAAGAAAACTTTCCGACCCTCAATTGAAAAACACATCTTTATCCAGTACCGTGCCTTCCTTAACCACCGCCTGAGATTCAAGGTCGTTTGTTATGACAACCCTGCCCTTTATGGTGACATTGCCTTCAAAACCCACGTCTCCCCGGATGGTCAGTGATTCGCAATCTGCCAGGGAAGGGATTCCATGGATGAATCTTTCATCGAAAAGATCGATTTTACCGTAATATCTCGGATCGAGATCGATCTGTATGATTTTTGAACGGACCTTGGGGTTTAAAACCAGATGGTTTTCCTTTGAAAAAACAAATCGGTCGGACCGAATCGACAGCAGTTCGTTGCATTTTTTAACCGGGAGAAACCGGGAAGGGGGAACCTGAATCAGCGTTGCATCTTTAAAAAGGGAGACGGCAGCGCCCATGGCGGTTTCAATCTGATATACTTTTGGGCTTTTTTCATCCCGCGGATCCAGGGTTTTGGGATTTCGGATCAATGGAAGCGTTATAATCCCTTGTTTTTCAAGGAGACGATCAAGGGCCTCGAGATTGATCCAGATATTATTGGTGTTAAAAAATCTGTAGCGTTTTATGTCTCTGAAGGCACTCAGTTCATTTTTGGGGCACTGGGCCGACTCGCGCAGGGTCAGACGTCCGTCCTGGTGCCTGGCCACATGCCCGCCTTTGACATCTGCGGGTGTTCTGGGGGCCACTTCCATCATAAAAGGGAATCTGTTTTCGGAAAAATATCCCAAAAGCAATTCATCTAAGGTGGCCCCTAAATTATCCGAATTTGAAATGAGCGCATATGTGATGCCCGTGTCGAGGAGCCTTTTTAATACTCCGGATGTATACATGGCCGCGTATATGTCGCCATGGCCAGGGGGGTTCCATTCCAATTCGGGATTCTTTGGGCAGGTTGCCGGCACGAAATCTTCCTGGAGAACCTTGGGAAATTTATTCTGGAGGAATAAGAGAGGCCGGTCTGACGGTTGGATCCTGGAAAGGGTGTCAAGGGTGTCGTCATGGGTGCTGAAACTGTTCATCAGGGCCAGTTTAACATGGCGTTTTTCCGTCTGTTTTAATATGATATCAAGGAATGTTTTTCCGTTTTTTACTTCCAAAAGAGACTTGGCCCGGGTAAGGCCCATGCTGGTACCGAGGCCGCCGTTGAGCTTTATCATCACCGCATTCTTTAACGCATTCCGTCCGGCTTCAGCATATTCTTCAAGGTGAGCTGCATCTTGGACTTCATTGGAAGCAATCGGCCGTATGTCTCGGTCAGAGATAAGTCCGGTTTCGCCGGAAACGATTTTTTTATAATAATACGCAAAGGTATCGATGACCAACGGGTGGAGTCCGGCACTTTCCATCTTTGAGATAAATGACAAAAGGTGTTTCGGTGCATCTTGATTTTTCGGCATCTCGGTTTTTCTCCATCCAAAATTATCAGGAAATCCCGGGCGTAGGACTGCAGATATATGCCAACGCTAAAATTGAAGAATTTGGGCGGAGGCCCTCAGGCAGCTACAAATTAGGCGCGGGACGCTACTTGCTGAAAATTTTTATCAGAACTGCGGGCTAGAGCGGTTCGATCCAACCCGAAGGATCTTTGGTTTTTCCGAACTGGATGTTTGTCAGCTCTGTGTAGAGTCTGTTGGCTATGGGGCCGACCTTGCCGTCACCGACGGAGATCACTTTTTCGCCATACTTGATTTCTCCCACCGGTGAAATCACCGCCGCAGTGCCCGATCCGAAAATTTCGTCAAGCTTCCCGGCGGCATGGGCATCGAACACTTCATGGATGCTGATTTTTCGTTCGGAAACATCTATACCCCACAGTTTTGCCAGTTTGATCACCGAATCCCGGGTGATTCCGGGAAGGATGCTGCCGGTTAACATAGGCGTAATCAGTTTGCCGTCGATGACAAAAAATATGTTCATGGCGCCGACTTCTTCTACGTATTTCCGCTCGACCCCGCAAAGCCACAGCACCTGGGTATATCCTTGCTGGTTGGCCTGTTCGCCGGCATAGAGACTTGCTGCGTAGTTGCCGGGGGTTTTGGCTTCACCGACACCGCCCGAGACCGCACGGACATGGTGGGGGGTTACCCAAATTTTGACCGGGCTAAAGCCTTCGGCGTAATAGGCGCCCACCGGAGACAAAATGATAAAAAAGCGATAGGTATAGGAAGCGCGAACCCCCAAATAGGGGTCCGTAGCAATGATTGTGGGACGGATATAAAGAGAGGTTCCCGGAGCGCTCGGCACCCAGTCCTTTTCGATGGTCAATAGTTGTTTGAGGCCCTTCAAGGCAAAAGCTTCGTCGATCTCCGGTATGCACATGATGCGGGAAGAGTTGTTCATCCGTTTAAAATTGTCTCGGGGACGGAAAAGCTGTACGGCTCCGGAATCTGTTCTGTAAGCTTTGAGTCCTTCAAAAACGCCCTGACCATAATGGAGGACCATGGTGGCCGGGTCCAGATTAAACGATCCATAGGGCTCTATGCGCGGGTTGTGCCATCCGGCATCCGGATTGTAATCCATATTAAACATATGATCTGTGAAAATCGTACCGAAACCCAATCTGGAGTCGTCGGGTTTTGCTTTTAATTTTTCTGCTTTGGTAACGGTCAGTTGCATTTTAACCTCCCCGGATATTTTATAACATTTTGATGTTTATTTTATTTGCCCATATTCAGGGGGGTACGCTCCACAGGAACAGCCCCGTTGTACGGTCGTAAACCCGCTCCAGAGGTTTGCCGACGAGTTCTTCAAGGTCCATCTCTCCGGCATAGAGAACGGTTTCTGAAAACAGGTGTCCACCGATAGTGAATAAAATATTAACAATAAAATACGGTCTAAAATCTATAGCATCTTTGCCATTGAAATCAAGACCTAAGTTGTTGTCTTAAAGGTTTTGCAAACACCGTATTGTTTTCTCTCACCGGTTGACATCGGCTGGTGCTTCGGATATTTAAAGCCTAAATTTTGACAAACTCGTAAAAAGTCTTTTGTGAGCGAGCAAAACGGACTTTTTATGAGCCCATCAATTTTGAAATTGAAGCAACCGTTTGGTTTTTCGAAACAAGACCTTATCTGCGAGTTGTTTCAGAAAAAATCAGTACTGCTTGAAGCAGCAATATGTTCAAACATACAGAGCGGTACATATAAAAGGGGAATATGAAATATGGATACACCCGATAAAATGTCCAGCATTGAGCCTGTAAGGCTTAGCTTAGACAGTAGATTCAGGTTTAAATGTCACAGCGGTGTTAAATGCTTCACCAAATGCTGCAGAGGGATTAATATCATACTCACGCCCTATGACATTATAAGACTCAAAAGACGTCTGCAGCTTTCGTCTGAAGCGTTTTTGGCCGTGTACACGTCGCCGCAGCTTTTGGAAAAAACTGACTTGCCGGTGGTTACGTTAAAGCTCATGGACGACGATATGCAATCATGTCCTTTCGTTACCGATTCAGGTTGCATCATTTACGAAGACAGACCCACAACCTGCCGTTATTATCCGCTGGGGGTTGCTTCGCTGAGTCACAAGGAGGGCGCTGACGATGATGGATTCTATTTTTTTGTCAATGAGCCCCATTGTCTGGGTTTTGAAGAGGACAAAGAATGGACCATTCGTGAATGGCGGAAAGACCAGGGCGTTGATATTCATGATGAGATCAATGCCGGCTGGACCGATCTGGTTGTGAGAAAGCGGTCTTTTCCAGCGAACATCAAGCTGACCGAAGAAAGCAAAAAGATGTTTTTTTTGGTGAGCTATAACATCGATACGTTCAGGCAATTTGTTTTTGAGAGCTCATTTTTGGATCGTTATAATATCGATGCAAAGACCCTTAAAAAAATAAAAGAAGACGAAATCGCACTTTTAGAATTTGGTTTGAAATGGCTGAAAGATGTTCTGTTTAAAGAAGGGAATTCTCGGTTGAAGGAAGATGTGGCCGCCTCGAAACCCTAACCGCCGTTTCAAAACATATCCGGTTGGCTTTTCGAGCGCCTTTAAAAAAAATAATGCCGGGTACCTGATGGTGGGCATAACGGTACCCGGCATCCAACAGCTGCTCATCAATAATCTTCGTAAAAAAGCCCCTCGCATGTGGAAGGATCGTTCAGGCGAGCCTCAATGTCGACATTGAAAAATTCGGCGACCGGTTGAAATATTTCCGGGGTGTCGGCCTGTACTTTTCGGGCGGCTTCAAGAACCTTTTCGAGCCCGTTTCGCGTCATTTTCCCCAGAGGCTGTCTGCACCCACCCGAGGGCATTCCCAGGATTGACATGAGTGTCTTAAAGCCCAGCGGATTTCTGGCACGGCATTTCACTTCCCCAAAGGGTGTTTTTTCCGTGGTTGTAATGGTGACCAGATTAAAAATGGGCTCTATGGCAGATAACAGCTTCCGGGCTTCAGACGCGTTTCCTTCTTCGAGCAGGTGGACCATGTCCGCCACCGCTTTCGGAATGACATTGGACGCGACAGAAATTACCCCCGAGGCGTTTATGCCCGTGTTCGTCATCATCTCATACGTCAGCCCGTCATCACCGGACAGTATGGTGAAATCTGGCCCGCAGCATTTTCTGGTGTGTTTCATATTCTCGAGATTTCCCGTGGCTTCTTTAACCGTATTTACATTGTCGAACTCTTGGTTCAACAGCGCCAGATCTTCGGGCAGCAGTTGTGCACCGGTTCGGCCGGGGATTACATACGGAATGATTTCAATGCCCGGTGCAGCCTGGGCGATGGGTGCAACATATTCCTTGCGTATTTCAAGAGAACTGGGGCCGTTGTAGTATGGATCTACCAGCAGCGCTGCATCAGCACCCACTGCGAGGGCATGTTGGGTCCCCTCCAGAGATTCCTTGGTGTTGTTGCTTCCCACACCGGCAATACAAAGACATTTACCCTTTGTTTTTTTCGCAACGGTTTCAATGGCCCGGTTATGTTCATCCCAGGTCAAAACAGGGCTTTCTCCGGTGGTTCCAACAGCCAGTATTCCGGTAATGCCATTTTTTATCTGAAAATCTGTAAGTTTGTTCAAACCTTCATAGTCGACAGCATCGTCTTTAAACGGTGTAACAACTGCTGTGAAACATCCTGCGATCATAACATCCCCCTTTTTATTCAAATGGTTGCTGATTTTGAAAAACAATCAGGGTGTCGTCAATATAAGGTGAACCTAAAAAATAAGAAAAAGTGATCGGTTGTGTCAAGAAAAAAGATGTGTGTACTAATAATGCTTACATTTTGTTTTCCCTTGACAATTCGCTGATGAAATAATAACCCCAAAACAGTTTAAATCAGAAAAAACCAACAAAAAGGATTTTACCATGGCAATAGCAAAAAACGTACAAGAATTTATTGCTCACCAAAGGGCGGCGGTTTCCGCGAACCCTGAATGCGGGACCTCCCATTACAATCTTGCCGTCGGCCTTCTGGGGCTTAAAAAATACGAGGAAGCTGAAAAGGAACTTTTTGCAGCCATCGAGTGCAGTCCGAATCTTGCCGAGGCCTATGTTCAGCTGGGGGGGATCTGCCTGCAGCGCGGGGACGTTGAAGGCTGCCTTAAATTCAATAACCTGGCGGTCAAGTCCAGGGCCGGGTTTGCCGAAGGGTATGGGAATATTGGATTTGCAGAACTTCAATTGGGAAATATCGACGAAGCGATTTTTGCCCTTGAAAAAGCGATAAAATGGAATCCAAAATTCTTGCAGGCCTATACCACATTGGCCAATGCGTATCTCTTGAAAGGGATGCTCGATGAAAGCATACAAACCAGCCTCAAGGTTGTCGAACTGGAACCCAACTTTGCCGTAGCACATAACAACCTGGGCATTGCCTATCTCGAAAAGAAGGCGCAGGATCTGGCTGTGAAACATCTCGATAAAGCGGTTGAGCTCGGTTATGACGTCGCCCCTGAAATATTAAAAGAGATCGAAAAATACAGATAATTGAAAGGTCGGAGCGTTTACACCCTTTAAAAAGGTATTGTCCAGGGTGCGAATTATTAAAGAAAACTCTCCGAACCCTCAGATAATTAATAAACCGCAACGATTTTCTGCATGCCGCAATTTACCTATTTTTTGTCAAATCGAAAAAAACCTGTCCAGGAAGACCACCGGATATGGTCCGCGCCCATTCCTCTCAACAGGCATCCGTCCACGGTGGGATCGGACTCGGAGGCCGGCATTTATTTAAGCCATGGAGACTATTTTACCGCCGTTCGTAATTTTCTGGAACAAGACGGATGTGAAATCATCACCTGTGCTGTTTCGCAACATGCCCGGCTGGATATAACATCCAAAGCCATAGAAAGAATAAGGATCATTCTCGAAAAACATGGAGAATTTTATCATCCGGCCCGGATTGAAACGGTTTTGGCTGAAACGACCCTGTCGTTTGTACTGAATGTCGCTGTTTCGGATATCGGGAAGCGTTATGCAGACAGAGAGTTTCGACTTTTAAAACAGCTCAACGCGCAATTTCCATTTTCATGTCTGCCCAGGGTCTATGGCCGGGGCCGCATTTTTTCCCAAAGCGAACAATTGGAAATCAGAATGTTTTTAGGAGAGTGGTTTGAAGGGTTCAACGAATTCCATATTTCCCTCGATCCGGCAGATGAACAACACAAAATCGTTGTATGGGATCATGAACACGGGAACTATTTCCTCTCCACCGATCAAACCGAAGACCTTTACCGGCAGGCCGCCAGAATTCTGACCGGGTATTATAACGTCGAGACGTCCGAACAAATATCTTCCTGGCATCATGCCGCCGGTGATTTTGTCCTGAGATGCCAAAACCGTGAGATCGATGTAAAACTCATCACGGTTCGACAGTACGCGCCCATGTTTGAAATCGATCCCGGGATCGGGCATAAAGATCCGGATGCTGAATGGATATTGGAATCCTTGCTGGTATTTTTCCTGAATCTTGTCATCAAAATGCGCATCGACAGGCTGGATGGGGTTGGAGAAATTGTGTGGTCCGATGATATTGCCGTGAAAGGTGTCCTCAAGGGTTTTTTTGAAGGACTGGTTTCAAAACCACCCGTCAGATCGTTTCCGGAATCTTTGGCCGACGGTTTCCGGCAACATCTCTCGGCCTGCACCCATGCAGATCTGCTCGATTTGAACGCCGATATGGTTCAGGCATACCACCCCATGGCGCCCGAGGTCCCGGTCATCAGACAAAATCTAATGCAACATGTGGAGGATCTGTATCGAGCCATCGAACCTTTCCGAAAATATCCGTGATCGAGCGGAATACACCCTGGACAATACGGGAAAAATTTTGTCATAAAAATCACAAAATTTATAAAAAAACGCCCAAGAAATAAGTGGCGCGACGATTTGAAATTAAAATTTTATTTAACACAATGAAACCCTGCTTTTTTATTGACAAGAATCGATATTAATTTTATACAAGTTTTTTTGCTGTTCATTTTTTTTAACAAAGACTTATAATTATAAAACTCGAAAAAACAACATAATGAGAGGAGGTGACCTTTGCTGCCCTGAAAAGGGGACGGTGAAATTTCTTTTTTAGTCAGATTGGTTAATTTTCAATTCGAATGGAGGTAATACAATGGCAAAACATGAAACCCCATTGCTGGACCAGCTTGAAAGCGGTCCATGGCCGAGTTTTGTGTCTGATCTAAAGCAGGAGGCCGAAGCGAGGGCAAAGAATGAAAAAGGTATAGATTACCAAATTCCTGTGGATGTTTGTGATGACCTTCTGGGCGTTCTTGAACTATCTTTCAAACACGGAAGAACTCACTGGAAACACGGCGGAATCGTCGGTGTATTCGGATATGGAGGGGGCGTTATCGGGAGATATTGCGACCAGCCCCAGATGTTTCCGGGCGTTGCCCATTTCCACACCATGCGTGTCAATCAGCCGGCCGGAAAGTTCTATACCACCGAGTATCTGAAACAGCTTTGCGATCTTTGGGACTTGCGGGGAAGCGGCCTCACCAACATGCACGGATCCACCGGTGATATCATTCTTCTTGGGACCACAACTCCGCAGCTTGAAGAGATCTTTTTCGAACTGACCCACAACATGAATCAGGATTTGGGCGGTTCCGGGTCAAACCTGAGAACGCCTTCCGACTGCGTCGGTCAGGCACGATGTGAATGGTCGTGCTACGACACCCAGGCACTGTGTCATGATCTTACCGTTGAATATCAGGACGAACTTCATCGTCCGGCGTTTCCGTACAAGTTTAAATTTAAATTTGACGGGTGTCCCAACTGTTGCGTTGCATCCATCGCGCGGGCAGATATTTCTTTTATCGGTACCTGGCGAGACGATATAAAAATTGATCAGGAAGCGGTAGCAGCCTACGTGGGCGGAGAAGTGCCGCCCAACGGCGGAGCTCATTCCGGTCGGGACTGGGGACCGTTCGATATCCAGAAGGAAGTGATCGGTCTTTGCCCCACGGAATGCATGTGGCTTGAAGGTGGAAAGCTTATGATAGATGATCGTGAGTGCACAAGATGCATGCATTGTATCAGTGTCATGCCGAGAGCTCTGAGAATCGGAGATGACAGAGGATGTTCCATTCTGGTCGGTGCCAAGGCCCCGATTCTTGATGGTGCCCAGATGGGATCTCTCCTGGTTCCGTTTATAAAGGTAGAAGAGCCTTACGACGAAATCAAAGAGGTCATTGAAAGTATCTGGGACTACTGGATGGAAGAAGGAAAGAACCGCGAGCGGCTCGGCGAACTCATGAAGCGCCAGGGTTTCCAGAGGCTGCTTGAAATGACGAACATTAAAGCGGCGCCGCAGCACGTTCAGGAGCCACGCCACAATCCGTACATCTTCTGGAAAGAAGAGGAAGTCGAAGGCGGATTCGGCCGTGACGTCGACGAATTCAGAAAACATCATCAGAGATAGGGGGTAATGACCATGGCATTTATATCTTCAGGTTACAATCCTGACAAACCGATGGAAAATAGAATAACCGACATCGGTCCGAGAAAATACGATGAATTCTATCCTCCGGTTATAAAGAACAACAAGGGTAAATGGCTGTATCATGAGATCCTGGAACCGGGCGTTTTGGTTCATGTTTCGGAAACCGGCGATGAAGTGTATACGGTAAGGGTGGGGGGTGCACGTTTGATGAGTGTAACCCATATCCGTGAAATCTGTGAGATTGCAGACAAGCACTGTGACGGGTACTTAAGGTTCACGACGCGTAACAACATCGAATTCATGGTGGACAGTAAAGAGAAAGTCGAACCTTTAAAACAGGATCTTACAAGCCGCAAGTTTGACGGCGGCAGTTTTAAATTCCCTGTGGGCGGTACCGGTGCCGGTGTTACCAACATCGTACACACCCAGGGCTGGATTCACTGCCATACACCGGCCACGGATGCATCGGGCCCGGTAAAGGCGACCATGGATGTGCTTTTTGATGATTTTCAGGACATGCGGCTTCCGGCCCAGCTTCGCGTATCTCTGGCATGCTGTCTGAACATGTGCGGTGCGGTCCACTGTTCGGATATCGCCATTCTGGGGTATCACCGCAAACCGCCGATGCTGGATCATGAATATTTGGACAAGATGTGCGAGATTCCTCTGGCCATCGCTTCCTGCCCTACGGCAGCGATTAAACCGTCCAAGGTTGAACTTGCCGATGGCACCAAAGTAAATAGTGTGTCCGTCAACGAGCCCAGATGTATGTTCTGCGGGAACTGCTACACCATGTGTCCGGCAATGCCGCTGGCCGATGATGTGGGCGACGGCATCGTGATTATGGCGGGCGGTAAAGTTTCCAACCGGATCACCGCACCCAAGTTTTCAAAAGTGGTTGTGGCGTTTCTGCCCAATAATGCACCACTATGGCCGGAAACCACGGATTGCATCAAGAAAATCGTGGAGGCCTATGCCGAGGGCGCTAGAAAGTATGAACGTGTCGGTGAATGGGCGGAAAGGATCGGATGGGAAAGATTCTTTGAAAAATGTGAACTCGAATTTACCCATCACCTCATCGATGATTTCCGTGATCCGGCGTATTATACCTGGCGTCAGACGACACAGTTTAAATTCTAAACTCGAATAAAACAGCAGGGGGCAAATTGTTGCCCCCTGCATTTTATCGAAAAGAGGCTCAACAAATGGAATACGAAGAGGCAAAAGAAAAAATCGTAGCAGGGCTTTCAAAGAAAAAAAGTAAAACCAAGTTTTACTTTAATGATCTGGCGAAAATACTCGGTGAAAAACCCAGAGCTGCCAAAAAGTTCATCACCCAGATGGTGCAAGAGGAAATTCTCGAATACTGGTCCAGTGGCAGCACGTCGTTGTACGGGCTTAAAGGCGTGGGCAAACAGGCGCATGCCGAACACGAAGATTAGTGACGAACATCTTCCTTGTTAGAACAGGCCGCCCCTGAACCTATTTTTATTTAAATGCCTCCTATGCAGCAGGAAGATATGGATTTTCCCAGAATTTTAATTTCAGCCCTGCGGGGAGGATCAGGGAAGACCATACTGTCGATCGGAATCACTGCAGCTTGGAAAGCCATCGGCAAACGGATACTTCCTTTCAAAAAAGGTCCGGACTACATAGATGCCGGCTGGCTTGCCCTTGCGGCCGGCCGGCCCTGTTATAATCTTGACACCTACCTTGTCAACGAAGAGAATATCCTTCGATCCTTTTTCTTGCATTCCACAACCGCAGGTATTTCAGTTATTGAGGGAAACCGGGGTCTTTACGACGGTATAGACATTAAAGGAAGCACCAGCACCGCCGAACTGGCGAAACTTCTCAAGACGCCGGTGATTCTCTGCATCGATTGCACCAAGTCCACCCGAACCATGGCTGCGGCTGTTCTGGGATGCAAGCAGTTTGACCCCGATGTGGATATAAAAGGGGTGATCTTAAACCGCGTTGCCGGGCCCAGGCATGAAAATGTTCTCAGAAAAAATATTGAACAGTATTGCAATATTCCCGTATTGGGTGCCATCCCGAAACTTGACTGGAAAAATTTTCCTGAACGGCATTTGGGGCTGGTTCCCACACCGGAACATGACTGTGCAAAGGATGCCATCGATGCTGCATCCCAGATAGCCCACCGTTATCTCGACCTCGAGGCCTTGGCAGCGGTTGCCGACAATGCCGCTGGGCTGCCTGTTTCAACCGAACTTCGAGAAAATATCCGTCACCCCGCATCGGGCATTCCCCATCCAAGACCCAGAATTGGCGTCATCAGGGATTCGGCGTTTCAGTTCTACTATCCGGAAAATATCGAAGCCCTTGAAACGGAAGGGGCGGAAACCGTATTTTTCAGCCCCCTTGTGAGCGATAAAATTCCGCCCGTGGACGCTCTTTATATCGGTGGCGGGTTTCCTGAAACCCATGCCCGTCAGCTGGCAGAGAACATATCATTCAGACAACAATTAAAGACATTGGCTGAAAACGGTCTGCCCATATATGCCGAATGCGGAGGTCTCATGTATCTCGGGGAGGAACTTGTTCTGGATGAAGGGACCTTCCCCATGGCCGGCGTGCTGCCGGTGGTATTTGGATTTTCAAAAAAGCCCCAGGGACACGGATACACCGTTGTAACGGTGGAACAGGAGAACCCGTATTTTAAAGTCGGTTCTGAAATTAAAGGTCATGAGTTTCACTATTCGAAGGTTTTAAAATGGCGGGGAACCGATAAAGATCTGGCCTTTGGCATGAAACGCGGGGCCGGTTTTATCCATAAACGGGACGGCGTCTGCAATAAAAACGTTCTGGCCACCTACACCCATATCCATTCACTCGGAACACCGTCTTGGGCCGGCGCCATGGTGCGGAATGCCACGGCTTATAAAAAACGATAACCGTTCAGGGTTATAGCAGTTCAAAAAAATATGTTCCGATTGAATTGCTTGCTGTCACAATTTCAGTAAGCCGCAGAATGATTCCGTTTCCATCGGGAAGCTGTCTGAGTAAATTAGAGCGCGTTAAAGCGAACAGCATAGAGGTAGCCAAAATTATTGATAATTATCATATTACCTCAGTGTAATCTTAATACCTTGGCCCTGTTCGCTTTTACGCGGTTTTATTTGCGAGTTCTTGCCGATGGAAACGGAATTATCCTGCGGCTGAAACAGAACTTAATCTTCCATCATCCCTTGAACGGTGAACTCGGAACCTGTTAACGCATACAAAAATAGGGCAATCGTCTTAAAAATGATGATCACCCTATTAATTATTTTTACCTTTATTGTTATTTCTTTTTAGGATGGCACTGTTTGCAGGTTACCGGCGCAGCACCTTCATCTTTTGATTTCAACTTCATTTTCTTGTTGAATTTTTTGTGGCATGCTTTGCAGTTATCATGGATGGCATTGGCATGGTATTCGCGCTTCTGCTCTTTGGTCAGACCTTTTGCCTCTTTTCCTTTAATATATCCGGGTTTTTTATGGCATTCGATGCAGTTTTGGACTTCATCGCCCTCTTTCAGCTGGGTCAACGGTTTATTGTCCTTGTCGTGGTGACATTCTCCGCAGCCCTTTTTATAAAGATCCGGATGTTTCTCCGCATATTCCTTTGCGTGCTTTAAGTGCGTAAAAGTCTGTACGCTCTTGGTATGTTTGTCATACGCTTTGTTTTCCATCTTGATTTCATCTTTGACTTCGGTTCCCGCGTAAATTCCCACCGCAAGAAAAAGGGTTGCCATAACGGCGACAGCAGCAATTAGTAAATATCTTTTCCTCATAAACACCTTTCCCCTTTCATTCACTGTTTTAACCCTAATGTATTTCGAACGCGCAAAACTACCAAGTAGAAATAAATCTGTCAATAATAAAAAGAGATTTTCAATAAAATTTCCATCATGCCGAACCGCTGCATAACCGATTTAATTTACTATATATTATCATCATTTTCAGACGTCTTTTTCCCGAAAATTTTGGCACCGACAATACTGATTTCATACAGCACCATCAACGGCAATGCCATCATAACCTGGGTCACGACATCCGGCGGCGTTAAAATGGCGGCCCCCACAAAGAATAAGAGAAGTGCATATTTTCTGTTTTTCTTTAAAAAGCTTACGGAAACCATGCCGAGTTTGGCAAGGAAGGTGATGATCAGCGGAAGTTCGAAAACAACTCCAAAAGCAAGCAACAATTTTGAGGCAAAACTCAAATACTCCCGCATGGATGGAAGGGGCTGTATTGTTTCAGAGGCAAACCCTAAAAAAAACTTAAACCCGTATGGGAATACGATAAAATATCCGAAAAACGAACCCCCCACAAAGAACAGTGTGGATAGAAAAACGATGGGGAACATCAACCGTTTTTCCTTGTTGTACAAGCCGGGTGCCACAAACATCCAGAACTCATAAAAAATTATGGGTGTGGCCAGAATGATGCCGGAAAGAAATGCGACCTTTAAATACGTGAAGAACGCTTCGGGAAGGCCGGTAAAAATGAGTTTGTCGCCGGTTTTCATGACGCTGATCAGCGGCCGGGTCAAGATTTGAAACAGCTTTTCTTTGAATCCGTACGACAAAACAAAACCGATGCCCACGGCGCTGAAACAGACGATGAGACGCCGCCGAAGTTCTTCGAGATGGCCGGTAAACGGAATTTTTTTCTCATCATCCATGACTCAATGGATCCTCTGAGTCGCTGTTTTTGATTTCTTTTTGGGTATTTTCCGCTTCAGAAACCTCAGCATCCTTTTGATCCTTGGTTTCTGGTTCGACCTTTACATCGATGGCCTCCTTGATTCCGTTGCTCATGTCGTTAAAGGTGGTTTTAATTTCGTTTAATTCCGTATCGATTTCAAAAGAATCTTTTAATTCGGAGGTGGCCCGTTTAAACTCGGCAAAAGCACGCCCTAAAGATTTCGCAAGATCTGGAAGTTTTTTAGGGCCAATGACAATCAGTGCGATGGCCAGAATCAGAAACATTTCGGGCATGCCGATACCAAACATAAAAGACTCCTTAAGTGTTCAAGTAAACTGCAACAGCTCGCCTGGATGAATTTCGGCGATTCAAGAGGGCAAGCCCATTCCCCACAAGGGCGTTGAAGCGAAGTTTACCCCGTGAAAATTTTATTTAACCGGGGCGGAAATTCCATCTTGCGAGTCTGCAGGGAGCTTCGATTAACATAAAATAAACGTATCCATAAGTTTTTTACAAAAAAGAGTCAAGCATAACTCTATTCCGGTTTCAGTATGAGAAAATAGAGTTTTCCGAGGTGCTTCATGTGACCGGCCGCGATTTCAGCCTGGTGGCCGTTTCCCCAGAAAAGATCCCCGCGGCCGGGACCGCGAATGGCCCCGCCGGTATCCTGACACAGTACAAATCGAGAGAAATCCGTCCAGTGATCGATTTTTCCATCATCGGTTGTCAAGGGTTTTTGGGTTTCAATAAACGCCAGGCCGGCCAGAGGGAACAGGCGTCTGTCCATAGCAATGGACCGTCCGGGTGTCAATTTGACTTCCAGGTATCCCAACGGCCCGTCTTCTTCGATCTTAAAAAACACATAACTTGGGTTGTAGTGCAATACGGCATCAACTTCTTCAGGATGGCGGTAAAGGTAATCCCGAATTTTTTGCATGGACATTTCAGCCCGGGATATTTTGCCTTGATCGATTAGGAGTTTGCCGATGCTCCGATAGGGTCGTCCGTTGGTGGTGTGGTAATGGACATGGATGGTTTCACCGCTATGGAGATTGATCTTTCCGGACCCTTGAATGTGTAAAAAAAAGAGGTCCACCCGGTCTTTAAGCCAGGCAATTGTCTCGGCCTTTTCTTTGAGAATCTCTTTATATTCGATATCCTTCCGATCATAATACGGCACCACACGGTTATCGGTGTATCTGCCGACAATCTTTTTCCCTTTAAACTGGGGGGAGAATAGAGAGAGGTCGATGGTGGTAAGGTCGTCGGGACGGGCGTAAATTGGAAAGGGGTATTCAGGGCTTGGTTCAAGACTGCCTTCTATAACAGGTTCGTAATATCCGGTAAAAAGAACTTCCCCCGGAGTGTTGCTGCCGACGGATCTGTAAACCAGATAGTTCGTGTCGATGTATTCTTTCAGTTCCTGATTGGATGGTTTTGCTTGGATAAAATGGAGAAAACGCTCCAAGGACCGAATCATGTGGGATGTATCATAGACATCTTGTCCAAACTTGAAGGTTCTGGTGGGCGGCACCCGACGGAGATATGAAATGCTCCCCAGAATACCATCCGTCAAACCGTCATAGGCCATATCGTCTAAAAATTCGGGGTGCTCTGAAGCGGCGATTCTTATGAGCCCGGTTTCCTTGACTTCGGGGGGCTCTTTTTTGAATAGGGCGCATCCTGCCAGAAGCAGGGAGAATATACCCACAAAGCACACCATTGAAATGTATCTATTCATCGATTCGGGTTTCATTTATCTGCGGGTGGTCAGTTGGTTCATGATGAAAAATAGAATTCCAGTGAAAAACAGCAACAGATATAACGGCATGGTGACAATAAATTGAATGACGGTGTGAAGGGTTCCCCGGAATATCCCGTCAAGCCAGGTTAGATGACCTTCGTCGAGAAAATCCACAAGGGTCAAACTCTTCCAGACCATTTTATCTTCCATTTTCATGAACGCTGCGATGCCTTGAAACCCGAGCAGCAGCCCGCTAAAGAGCCAAGCAGTCAGACCGGCCACCGTATATTTTGACATGAATTTTTCCTCTGATTGGAGTCCTCTTTACCTTTTGCAAAAAACCGGCTTTTAGGTGCTTTCCCTTGAAAACACGCCGCTTTTGCCGCCTGATTTTTCAAGAAGGCATATGTCAGAAATTATCATTTCACGGTCATAGGATTTGCACATATCATAGATGGTCAGACCGGCCATGGACACGGCAGTCAATGCTTCCATTTCAACTCCGGTTGGATCGACGGTGCGAACCGATGCTTCGATTCTAATGGTGCTTTTGGCGGTGTCCGGGAAAAAGTCGACAGCGACATGGGTAATGTTCAGCGGATGACACATGGGGATCAGTTCCGAGGTTTTTTTTGCACCCATGATACCGGCAATTCGTGCGGTTTCGAGGACATTCCCCTTTTTCACCGTCTGGTCCATAATCATTTCGAAAGTGTCCGGATTCATGGAAACCATCCCCTGGGCGACGGCCGTACGCCGGGTCGGTTTTTTTTCTGTTACATCTACCATCCGGACATGTCCTTGTTCGTCGATGTGGGTGAATTCAGACACGGTTGTTTTAATGGCATTGAGGGTATCACTCAAAACTGCGATTACCGTTTCTCGAATGTCTCCGGCAACCACCAGGAGCATGACGTCGTCTCCTAGGGCCAAATGCCTGTTTTCAGCAATTTCAACAAGTATTTCTACGATTCCGGGGGTCTGTTTATGGGCGTCGATGACCTGCTGCAGTTTGCTGTTATCAACGGAGATGGTCAGGCCCGATACCGGCCTGCCGTCCCGTGATGTGCCCCGGACAACACCGTTATGGCAGAGGATCATTCCCGCCTTGTGATAATCCGGGTGTTTCTTGATTTTATCGACCATGCGGGCAAGATTCACTGTGTTACCTCGGTTGGACCCGTTGCGATATTTTTGGCCTTGGCCAGATCGTCCGGTGTGTTAATGTTATAAAAAGAGTGTAGGTCCGGATCAGATCTTCGCAGTATATCTTCAGGGATTCTCTTAATCCGAACCTGTTGGAACACGTGTTGAATTTTGAGCTCATTTTTAGCAAGCTGTGCTTCGAGGGGTTTGAAACACCTTTTGGAATATACGGCACACAAAGGTTCGAAGCCTTTGGACGTTTCAGGGATAACAATGTCAATACGCGGTTCTATAGCGTCCACAAGGGTTTCAACCAATTCTTTTTTGAGAAAAGGGATGTCGCACGCCGCGAAAAATGCATACGGAGTGCTCGTATAAAAAAGACCCGTGTGTATCCCTGTTAAAGAGCTCCGGATGGGGAAAATATCTGTTACAATATTAAAATCCCATTGGAGATATTGAGGCGGGTCGTTGGTCACCAAAATGATTTCATCGAAAAGATCCCTAAAGACATCAAGGATACGATCGAGGATCTGTTTTCCCCCTACCCGGACCAATGCTTTGTTGGTTCCGAAAAAACGTGAATTTTGTCCACCGGCCAATATCACACCGGTACAGTGGTTTTTCATATTAAAAAACCTTTTTCGGGTACCTTCTGAAACGGTCCCGTCTGTTTTCCATGTCATCAAATCCACCCAAGACGGTTGTATCTGGTACAATAGGAAAAATATCGGGCAAAATCAAGCCATTTCAATGAGCTCGCGACATCTGTCGCAATGGAATATCATGAAGGAAACTCAAAGATGGTAGATTCCGCTCAAGGGACGGCGGCAAGGAAGGCCGTTGCTGAGCGTTCGATGGATTTTGGAGACGGTTCCATATTAATCTTGATATTAACCAATGTTGATAATATGTTGCGAATTAGTTTCCATCCATAAATGGCCCTTTTTGTCCGGATCTACGTTCTCCGCGGGTTTCCGGCTTCGGCATACAGGGAGTATGCCTCGCCGAGAACCCTTGTGCGGCCTTGATCCGAAAAAAAATTGCTCATTTATGAATTGGAAACGCATCGTGCCTATTTAACAATTGTGGATGGACACGAATTAGACTTTTCGTTTGACCCCGGAACCCGGCGGTCCATTTCACGGGGCAGGGACAGATGTCGGCGGAAAAGGCAGTTTTCGTTCAGACGATCAGAAGTATCTATGGAGATATGATGGGTATCAAAAGACACAAGGCAGGCGCTCCGAAAACGGTTAAAATCGGTATTCTCACGGTTTCAAGCACCCGTTCTATGGCAGACGACAAAAGCGGCAAATGGATCCGAAAAAGGGCCCAAAAGGAAGGGCACGAGGTTGTACGGCACCAGGTGGTTCCCGACGAGACCGGAACCATCACCCGAACGGTTTATGACATGATCAGAGATCATAAGGCCCAGGTTATCCTTGTCACCGGCGGTACGGGCATCAGCAGCAAAGATGTCACCATTGAAGCCGTTCGTCCAATCTTTAGAAAGGAGCTTACAGCATTTGGACCCCTTTTTGCACAGCTTAGTTTTGAAGAGATCGATTCCGCTGCCTTGTTGTCCCGTGCCACGGCCGGCCTCGTCGAAGAGACCCTCCTATTTTGCATTCCCGGAAGTCTCAAAGCATGCAAGCTCGCCTGCAAGGCATTGATTTTTCCTGAGATCGGTCATCTTGTCAAGCATGTTCATGACGGATAGAGCGCGTCATGAAAGCACGAGACCTTTGCAAAACACCCCGTATCGGTTTTCTCCGGGTTATTCTCCGAACAGTCGTGCCCAAGACTGAAAACACGCCACTTTCTCGGGACCGTATGGGCGAAGGGCGTTTAAAATCTCTTCAACCGATTTTTCATGGACATCCGTATGGCCGTTTTTGGAAAAAAACTTGTCTGCAAAGCAGATGGCCTGTTCTTCTATGGATATGGGAATCATATCCCGTTCGGGCAGCGGGAGATTGTTGCGCCGTATGTCTTCGGATGTAATGCCGACACCCACATGTCGCTCACAGACCAGTGCGTGCGCCGGCAATTGCCGGTTTTCAAGAATTTCCCTTCCCAGATAGCCATGACAGACATAGGGATATTCACCGGTACAGCCCAGTTCCGGGGTGTTGGTCATAAAAATGCCGATGTCGTGAAGCTTGGCCGCTTCTTTTATAAAATCAAGATCCGGTTTAAGATGTGGAATTTTCTTTGCCACCGCCACGGCTTTATGGGCCACCTGTTGGCCATGTTGTATGAGAATATGATATGCTTTGGATCCGGGCGCATACAATTCCGCAATAATATCAATGGGGTTCATAAGTTAAACAAGTTTTTTAGATTCATGAGGATTTGTCCGAGAGCAGCACCCCCTCCATAAACGGATCGATGGTACCGTCGAGAACACTGTTTACATTGCCGACCTCAAGGTTGATGCGATGGTCCTTGACCATCTGATAGGGATGCAGAACATACGATCGGATTTGACTGCCCCAGGCGATTTCATCCTTGTTTGCATGCAGTTCCTCATATTTTTCATCCTGCTTTTGCTTTTCAAGCTGGTAAAGCCTCGATTTTAGGACCTTCATTGCCAATTCTTTATTTCTGTGCTGGGATTTCTCCTGCTGGCACTGGGCAACGATCCCGGTGGGCAGATGGGTAATGCGGACGGCGCTGCTGGTTTTGTTGACGTGCTGTCCGCCGGCACCGCTGGCCCTATAAACGTCGATACGCAGATCCTTGTCATCGACCTGGACAACGATTTGATTGTCCAGTTCAGGATAGACGAACACAGAAGCAAAGGATGTGTGCCGCTTGCCACCTGCATTGAACGGTGAAATCCTCACCAGCCGATGGACACCTTTTTCAGTTTTCAAATAGCCGTAAGCGTAGTCGCCGTTGGCGGTGAACGTAACGCTTTTGATTCCGGCTTCCTCTCCGGGCTGGAAATCGATGATATCCATTTTAAAACCTTTCCGATCGATCCAGCGCGTATACATCCTAAAGAGCATTTCAGCCCAGTCTTGAGCTTCGGTTCCACCGGCGCCCGCATTAATGGAAACAATGGAGTTGTTCGGATCGTCTTCACCGCTGAGTGTCATGTCGATGGAGAGTTTTTTGAGTCTTCGGTCAATTTTTTGAAGCTGCCTGGAGGCTTCTTCGACGGTATCCGTGTCGGATTCCTCAATGCCGAGTTCGAGCAGTATTTCACATTCTTCAAGATCGCTGTTAAGGGTTTTAAACCTGTCGACCACACCGGAAATGGATGTCCGTTCTTTTAAAACATCCGTGGTCTCTTCCGGGGTGTCCCAGAATCCTTTTTGGGCGCTGAGCGCTTCTATCTCCTCAAGCCTTTTTTCTTTACCGGCTATGTCAAAGATAACCTTTAAGCTGTTCAAATTTCGAAAAAAGATTCTTTATATTTTCTCTATGCTCAATAGACATTCGTGACCTCCTGTTTTTCTAATATTCTCTTGTACTCCCACTATAATCTGTTTCTTTCGATCTTTCAATAGTCCATTGGGGTTAACCTGAATATTTCCTGAATAGATGGTAAAGACATGTGGATGCGGCTGCAATCAGTGAAATTGCCAGGCATGCCATTGCAAACACATCTCCGAAGCGGGAGTAAACGGTGGTTTCTAGAAGTAAGGGCACCGTACGGGTCATGACGACATCCTTAAACAGCGGGGTGGCAGCGATGATCCTGCCGGTGGGATCTATGAACCCGCTGATACCGGTGTTGGCAGCGCGTATGAGGGACCGCTTGTTTTCCACGGCCCGGAGAACGGCCATGGAAAAGTGTTGATAGGGCGCGCTGGTTCTGCCATACCAGGCGTCGTTGGTGATATTGATCAACAATGCGGCATTGTTTTTGGCCATGCGCCTGGAAAGATTCGGGAAGATCATCTCATAACAGATCTGTATGCCGATGCGGTAATTTTTCCAACGGAGTGTATGCCCTTTTTTCCCGGGGCGGAAATCTCCGACGTTTTCCACCATTTTCCCGAGAAACGGCAGCCATTTTTTGAAGGGGATGTATTCTCCAAAGGGCACCAGGTGTGCTTTGTCATATTTGCCCCGGATATTTCCCCCCGGGCCGACGAGATACGCACTGTTGTAGTATTCCACCCGGTTGTCCTTAAAATCGAGAGACGGACTGCCGAACAGAACGTCGACCCCGGCTTCATGAATCCCCTTGAGAACCAATTCCGACAGTTGGGCGTTGTGCATAAAATAAAACGGCGTGGCGGTTTCCGGCCAGACAACCAGGTCCGGTCCATGTTTTTTTGCCGTCCGGGACAGATCGATGTATTTCAGTGTCGACGACCGCTGATACGCGGGGTCCCATTTTTGGGCTTGGTCGATATTGCCCTGGACAACGGCAATTTTTGCGGAAGGGGAATTTACAATCCGTTTCTGGATGGATTGTATCCGATGGTCTCCATACAACCAGACCAGACCCAAGATGAATGCAAAGGTTGCCATGGCGCCTGAAGCGAGCTTTGCCTGAACCGATGTCTTCTGCCAGTCTTTTTTGGCCAGGTAAAGATATGCCAGAAAAATCGACGCATTGGCAAGGACAATACAAAATGATACGCCGTATACACCCGATATGTCCGAAATCTGTATAATTTTCAGGACCTTAAATTGGGTGTATCCAAGCAGTTCCCATGGGAAGCCCGTAAACAGAAACGAACGAATGTATTCCAATGAAACCCATACCAGCGGCGGCATGAAGACCAGGAACACGGGCCTCGGGCACAGACAGGTGAGGGCCATTGAAAATATTGCAGGGTAAATGGCCAGATACGCCGAAAAGAGCAAAAGGATCGGCACACTCACAAAGAAAGGAAGATTGCCGTACGTTGTCATGGTATATGCCAGCCAGTAGGCCAGGGTGATGTAATGGACCAGGCCGGCACACAGACCCAGAATAAAGCCGTTTTTAGAAGAAAGGTTTCTCAATGCCACCAGAAGGGGAACCACGGCGAACCAGGCCAGCCATGAAATTCCGGCCTTTGGAAAGGAGAGGGTCAGCAAAAAACCACTGGAGGCGGCTAAAAAAATCTTCAGTCTGTCGAGTTTATCTTTGTTCAATTTCGGTGAATTCCAGAAAGATTTTTCGGTGAAGGGCATCGCCGATCATGGTTTTTTCCGGGGTAACGACTTCGATGCCCTTGCGTTGAATGACATCCAAGTGCTCGCCTCTGGCAATGAAATATATTTTGTGTGTGACGTCCGGAGTGTTGTCAACGGTATGGGCCATCTTTCCGCCGATATATCCACCGACGTCGCCAACACCGTAAACACAGACGCTTTTTATCCGGAAAAGCTTTTATCCGAACAAGCAGTAACGCAATCCGTACCCCACGTCAAGGGGCAAGCCGGCGGGGACCGCCATGGTGCAGCTTGCTGCTTATATCAAAAGCCGATTTGTTCGTTTAATTCTAATTCCAAAAACAACCCAAATCATTTTGCGGCAAAGGCGCCATATATCTGTCCTCCTTAGTGAACAGTCGAAAACGGCGCGAGCTCTTACAGTCCTTCGTTGAAATAAAAAACCTGAGCCGGATGCCCACCTGCCTTTACGTGATCCAACACTTATAAAGCTGAACAAGGGGTTCTCGGAAGTTGCGGAAGTTATGTCCGGCTGAATATCCACACCCTTCACCCTTTCTTTTCCCTGGAACAATTAATTTCAAAAATGTCGGGTTTCCATATTTT
>JAAXQD010000234.1 GCA_012974475.1 Desulfobacterales bacterium | reverse complement strand
GGTCGGAATTGGATCCTCGTCTGGCTGCGGATTATCTAAATATAAAGATTTCCGATTTTCTCGATCGGTATGGCTTCATGGTCAATGAATATTCCGGTGAAATCGAGAATACGGAATATAACGCAGCACCTTGCCCATTTTTGAAATACGTCAGAAATAATGCGGTTTGCAGAATCTATCCGGTAAGACCTTGGATTTGCAAAGGGTACCCTGGGCCGGGAATGTCGTGTATAGAAGGACAGGTGCGGTCTTAACCCGAATTTCGCATAAGGAAATCCCGATACCCTTGAGGAAGTATTTTCGTTTTCAGAGAATTAAGACACGATATACGTTTTTAACCCAAAAGATTATCCAGAGCCATCATGATGACAAAGCCAACCATAACTCCGAACGTCGCCAGGCGCGATTTTCCTTTGGCGTGTGTTTCCGGGATGATTTCATCACTGATGACAAACAGCATGGAACCTGCGGCAAAAGCCAGTCCAAAAGGCAAGACGGAATGAAACACCGTGACGGCGACAACCCCCAAAAACCCACCCAAGGGCTCCACCAGTCCGGTTAACGTCGCAATCCCCACCGCACGCCACCGGCTATAACCCAGACCCATGAGCGGCATGGCAACGGCCAAACCTTCAGGCATATTCTGCAGCCCGATTCCTATTGCCAGACTCGATCCGGCCCCAATATCTCCTGTTCCAAAACCGACACCCACCGCCAGACCTTCGGGGAAATTGTGAATGGTGATTGCAATGATGAACAACCATATTCTTTTCAAAGCGCTGGAAGGGCCTTCAGGTCCGAGAACAAAGTGCTCATGGGGAATCCATTTGTCCAGGCGATCTAAAAAAACTGCCCCGATCAGCATCCCAAACACCACCACATAGACACCATAACCCGGCCAAATCTGATTGCCGTATTCTATTCCCGGGACGATTAACGAAAAAGAAGTTGCCGCCAACATCACTCCGGCAGCGCCACCCAGCATGGTGTTTAATACTTTATCGGAAACATTTTTTAAAAATAAAGCGGGCAATGCACCGACACCCGTGGCCAAGCCTGCAAGTGTGCTTGCGATGATCCCCATTGTAATTGGTGACATAGGCGGCCTCCATGGCGTCTATTTGGCGGCGGGTCATTTTGCTTAATTCAAAAAAGCAGACAAGACGCCGTGCTCGTGTAATATGTTAAATCCGATGGCGATCAGAACGCCCCCGCCGATGGTTTCGGCATATCGACTCAACTGTTTGGCAGATCCGATTTTTTCGCCAATCTGTAATCCGATAATGGTAAAGATTCCCGCTACAATGCCGATGATAATGGCGGGCGTCCAGATAGATACACCCAGCAGTGATAGGCTGAAGCCCACAGCAAGGGCATCGATACTGGTTGCAATGGAAAGTATGACCAGCGTTATGCCTTTGGTGTGATCCTTTTTCCGTTTTTCGGATTTGTCGTGATCGAATGCCTCTCTAATCATATGGATGCCGACAAATGCCAACAAGCCGAAGGCGACCCAATGGTCATAACGCTCGATGTGGATCCTTACAGATAGGCCTGCACACCAGCCAATGACCGGCATCATCGCCTGAAACAGCCCGAAATGCCAGGACAAACGGAATGTCTGGCGGAAACTGACATTTTTCAAATTTACGCCGGTCACGATGGAAACCGCAAAGGCGTCCATGGCCAAAGCCACCGCAAGGGCAAAAATGTTAATAAATTTCACAAGTCATATTTCTGATACGATAGAACGGCGAAGGGATTAAACTCAAAGAATGCGCCCTTTGAGAAAAAGCCCATCCGTTCCGTTGATAAATATGGTTTTATAACAAGACCTCTCTGGACACAAAAAATATGGAGTTGTACGTGTTCAGGGGGTGCGCTCCCCCGTTTCACTCCGGTGTCTACGTGTCTGGTCATTTCAATGACTTAGCACCGGTGGCATTCCTGCCCCCTCCGCGTTCTCCCGCGAAAAGTATGCGGGAGCCGCGGTTTCCCCCACTGCTAAGCCATTGAAATGACGAAGCCGCTCCGCCAATGTCGTTACACGGGGAAGTGAACCCCCTGAACACGTAAATGGAGGTTATTCCTGAGGCCAAACCGTCCCTGAACGCGCTTCGACGAAATAGCAGAAGCGGTTCCATTCGAACTCCCGCAAAGACACAGGACAGCGGAGCTTTATTTTTCCATCGGTGACGTCGATTACTTCCCAATCACCATTGCGCGGGCCGCCTTGGATATGCAATTTTTCCCCCACTTTGAAGGGATAGGGTTTGAAAAAAACAACATCATGTCTGTTCATGGTTAACTCCCCCACCGGATCAAAGGGTTGAAGAACGGTCTCTTCCAGAGATGCCATAAGATTTTGATAAAGAACCGGATTTTGACGGACTGCGTAAACACCCACTTTATCCAGCGGACGGTCTTTAAAATAGATGCAGCGACCGCCCCCGAATATCTCCGGATGCGCCGTGCACTGCAAGTATTTATTGACCAGCAGTCCGCCGCCCACAAGTACAAGGTGCTTTCCTGTGGTCATATCCGTATCGCTTTGATTCTTGAACATATCAAGGAACGGGGAGGTTTCATTGTAACGCCTTCTATATCAACTCTGGATCGGTTTTAGACAAAAACCCCCAACCCCTCAAAGGTCTATTGTCTCCATCAACTTGCCGAGCTGTTTCAGATGTGCCCGTTCTTCGTCTCCGATCTGGACAAGGACCTTTCTGCTTTCCGGATTGGGGCTCCTGTGTGCAGCGCGAAGATACAGATCGAGGGCTTGGGCTTCAATGGACATGGCCAGCCCGATAATGTCTGCTGCAGATTCCCAGTCCGGTTGGAAAAGATTGGTATACTCCTCGGTTGTCAGACCGCCTTCGACCACCGTATGAAGGACATTTTTTTCAAACGCTTGACGACCTACAGGCTTGCCGGATAGTCGAATGTATTCGTTAAAAATACGGTCCTGGTGCTTGACTTCTATTTCAGACAATTTTTTGAAAATATTTAGAGCGGCTTCATTTTTTATTTTGGGTATCATAGATGAATAAAATTCACGCAAACCGGCTTCAAGCGAATACGCAACCAGCAGTGTTTTTTCCAGAGATTCGTCTCCGGTGAAAAGCTCTAATCCGAGGTCTTCTTTGCCAACCGCAGCCTCACCTTCCCATACTTTGAATCCGCCGGAAAGGTTGTACACATTTTCGAATCCGTTTCCTGCCAGCATCTGGGCGGCTATCCGGCTGCGCCCTCCGATTCCACAGTAAACCACCGTCGGTTTTTTAGGGTCGATTTCATGAAGCCTTTCAGTGAGGTCTGGAAGGGGAATGAGTTTGGATCCAGAGATATGACCGCTTTCATACTCGTTGGCCTGACGCACATCTAAAATTGTCAGTTCGTCACTGTTTCTATTTTCCATGTAATTTCGGGCCTGATCTGCATCAAAAGATTTTACAGGTGTTAAAAATTGCTTCCAGCGCATGATACCTCCAAATGTCTTTTCGACCCGTGAGGGGTTTGTCTCATGGATCCTAATCATTTTCAATGCGGTGCCAACATACCCGATATCTCGGAATGCTATCCAAAATGGTTAATACAGTCAATTTCTAATGAAAAGCAATATGTATGCCGGCCAATGGATCGGCATAAAGGTTGCCAAATTAGAAGAATGATTATATTTACTGAATACCTAAATGGAACGTCAACCTTTATCAATAGGGATGGTTGTGAAATGTCGTTAAATTTTGAAAAGGTAAGCCTCGGTAAACAAAACGAATACTTGGAATATTTCGCCGAATGCCCTCAAAAGCCTTCTGATTATACCTTTTTGAACCTGTGGGGATGGGCCGAGGTGCACGGCCTTTACTGGGCATGGTCGGATAATCTTGTCTGGATAAAACAGACGGTTCCGGATGAAGTTTTTTGGGCGCCCATAGGATCCTGGGCGGGAATTGATTGGCCCATGTGTTTTGACGATTATTTCGACGAACAGATCGAATTTTCTCGCATTCCCGAAGACCTGCTGCAGCTCTGGAAAGCAAACATCGGCCACCGAATCATCGCTGAGGACGCAAGGGATCATTGGGATTATCTTTATGCTGCGGATTCGCTTATTGAACTCAAAGGAAGACGGTTTCATAAAAAAAGGAATCTGCTGAATCAGTTTAAAAAAAAATACGATTTCCAATTTGTCCCTTTTGGTGAAGAGATGATCCATACGGCCCTGGCGATGCAGGACGACTGGTGCACCTGGCGTGATTGTGAGTCGTCTGAAGCACTTTCCGCTGAAAATCGAGCGATTTCGAGGGTTCTCCACAGCTGGGAAAAATTGTACGGGGTTACAGGGGGCGCCATTATAATCGGTCAAGAAATGGCTGCCTACACCATCGCAGAAAAGTTGTCGGAAGATACCATTGTTATCCATTTCGAAAAAGGGAACGCTGCATACAAGGGGGTTTATCAGGCCATCAACCAGATGTTCCTTGAGCATACCGGCGACAATTTAAAAACAGTCAATCGCGAACAGGATCTCGGCGATGCCGGCCTTCGCAAGGCGAAATTATCGTATAATCCGTCCGATTTTATCAAAAAATACCGGGTTGTTCTGAAATAATAAATTTCATTGGTGTCCAAAATACTTTTGGCATGACAAGCCAGGATAAATACGGCATTCACATTTTGCCAAAAAGATGTCGGAATAATGGAATATTGGAATAATGGAAGATGGGTTCCTTTTAAAAAACCCAATATTCCAGCATTCCATCATTCCAGGTTCCCAAGGAGGCTACGATCCACAAATCCTTTAGGTATGCTCATATACATCTATAAGATCGTTTTTGGACAAGAGTGAATAAGTTTATATTTGAACCAAACATGTCGAAAATGAATAATGAATAACGAAAAAATTATAAAGGAGCTGACATGAGACCCGTATGCGTGATCGTTCGAGACGGATGGGGATACAGCGAAGCCGTGCGAGGCAATGCCGTACGCGCCGCTCAAACACCCAGTATCGATCTGTACAAGGTCAAATATCCATGGACACTTTTGGACTGTTCCGGCGAACCTGTGGGTCTTCCGGATGGATATCAGGGATCATCGGAAGTGGGGCACCTCAACATGGGCGCCGGGCGAATCGTCATTCAAGAACTCAAGCGTATTGACGATCAATTGAGTACCGGTGAACTCTTTGAGTCGGAGAAATGGAAGCAGCTTGTGAATCACTGGAAAGAACGCCGGAGCCGTCTTCATCTATTCGGTCTGCTTCAGGACGAGGGTGTACATGCCCATCAGGAGCATCTCTTCAAGATCATGCGGCGGGCAAGGCTGGAATATCCCGAGGGGACGATCATCATTCACCCTTTTCTGGACGGGCGTGATACCCCGCCGTGGAGTTGTCTGGAATATCTCGCAAAGCTCAAGCTGGTCATGGAAGACGTCGGCGGGTGTACTATCGGTACGGTAATGGGGCGCTACTACAGTATGGACCGTTCCAGGAACTGGAAACTCACCGACATCGCCTATCATTGCATCGTTGCCTGCGAAGGTCGAAAAGCCGCTGATGCCGAGACTGCTGTCAGGGAATCGTATGCAAAGGACAAAACTCCGGATGATGTGAAGATGTTCGACGAATACATTCCACCCTATGTTATCGGCGACTATGACGGCGTCGAGGATGGCGATTGTATTCTCCATACCAATTATCGCCAGGACCGTGCAATTCAGCTCAGCATGGCGTTTGTGGATCCAAAATATCCCGGAAAACTAAAGACCCGGCGAACTGTAACCTTTGTGGGGTTGACACGTTACTGGGATGAGTTCACGGAATACATCCTCGGTGCTATGGATGCGGGTGGCGGTATGAACAACCTCCTCGGAGAGGTTATCTCCAATGCAGGCTTACATCAGCTGCGAATCGCTGAAACTCAGAAATTCAGACACGTAACCAGTTTTTTTAATGGCAAAGCCACGACGCCATACAAAAATGAAGATCAGATCGATGTCCCAAGCCGTTTTGATCCGGCCACCTTTGCCAGTCATCCGGAGATGGATGCGTATCAGGTGACCGAAGAACTCCTCCGGCGGCTTGAAAACAACCCGTATCAGTTGATTGTGGTTAACTATGCAAATGGCGACATGGTCGGCCATACCGGCAACATGGATGCGGCGACCCAAGCCATCGAAGTCGTGGACGAATGCGTGGGCAAAATTGTGGACCGCCTTCTTGAACTTGACGCGAATATCCTCATCACGGCAGATCACGGAAATTCGGAACAGATGATCGATTATCAGACGGACATGCCCAAGACCAGCCACACCCTCAATCCTGTTGAGATGATTTACGTTGCCGGCGATTCACCGGGCAAGCGGCTGATCGCTGGTGGCAAGCTGAGCGATATCGCGCCTACGGTTCTGTATCTCCTCGGGTTGGACATCCCGGAGGAAATGACCGCTCAAAATTTGATTGTTCCCTGATTGAGCCTTGTAGACCGTATCATCGGGTTTCCAGCAACCAATGTCTCAGTATACATAAAGTGAGACATATTGTCTCAAAAACGTTTTTTCCCCCATTTTTAACACCCGCAATTTTGGTCATTATTCCTTCAACATAAAGATAATATTGATTTAATATGCAAGTAGGCAGACATGGCATGAAAATTGAACAGTAATGTTAGTGCCAACCGGATCTCCTCGTTAAGAGAATCCGGACCGATCATGAAATTATACCCATTTAAACCCGCTCACCACGCATACATAGGAGACAAACCGTGGAGATTGAAAAAGCGATCCGGACAGCCATGGATTACGAAACCAAAATTCGGGATATCTACCGGGATGCGTTCGAAAGGGTTTCTGATCCGGAGGGGAAGCGATTTCTCAAGATGATAGGAGATGATGAGCAGCATCACCTTGATTATTTAAAGCACAAACTCCAATTATGGCAAAAAACCGGACAACTATCTGCTGAAAAACTGGAATCTTCGATTCCAGCCAAAGAAATCATCCAAAGAGAAACGAAAAAGGTCCAGGCCCATATGGTTCAAAAAGACCTCAGCAGTGTGAAAATTATCCTCAGCAGGGCACTGAAAGCGGAAGTTGAAACAAGCAGTTTCTACCAGGACATGGTCAATGAAATGACCGATGAGGGTCAAAAAATGTTCGCCCGTTTTCTGGAGATCGAAGAGAACCACATTGCTGCGGTTCAAGCCGAACTCGACTATATCACGAACACGGGATACTGGTTTGATTTCAAAGAGTTCGATATGGAAGAATTATAAGGGGAATTTCAACCGGAAAATTACCGAACATTTCGACATCGAGTCCATCATGTTTTTAAGTGAGCGATGAAAGCAACTTATTTGCGAAGCGTCGCCAGATATTAGTTGAATCTGCTTGACATGACCACATTGTGGTATTATATATTATGGCATATAGTTGTAAGTCCTTCCATTAACTGCATTAAAACATGGAGTTAACCGATGAAAAAAGATAGAAGTCCTGTCCACGCCAAAGGCTACAGAAATGTCTTTTGTCCGCATTATCGAAACTGTCTCGACCAAGCCAGTAAAAAATACTGGAACTATTGGACTTGCACCAATTGCCAGTATAAATGTGATCAAGAACCCGTTACGGATGTACTCGCATCCAAGGAAAGCACAAATCCGTATTACTCGATTTCACCGGCCATAAACGGGAAGTTGAAGAATGTCTCAATATGAAATCAGGCAACACGTTGATAAAATAAAAGGGGGTGAAACCTATGAAGCGGTTTACCATACCAAGAGTGGCTCACTGTAGCAGCGGCTGCAGTTTTCAGTCCCGGGCAAGACGTTAAACTGCCCAGACCATCCATTTTTGACCCTCACCCGTATCTGAAATTTTCCTGATAGGATTCGCTAAGCTATAATTTCCCATTTCATATAGAAAATTATCCAAAATTAAAATTTCCTTGCAAGTATCATGAGGCTTGGCGTAGATAACCTAAAATCAGATAAAAACATTACCGTACAAAGCGTTTTCGAAAAAAATGGAGTAAAAATTTGAGTAAAAAAGGAATCAACAGACGAAACATAAACCGGAAACCCATGAAAAGGAGACCATGAATGATGAGCAAAAAAATATTGGTGGCCATCGACGATTCTGAAAATGCCTTGCGCGCAGTTGAATTTGTATCAAACTCTTTTTCTACGGACAATAAGATTACCTTGTTCAACGTTATGCAAGACACGGCCACCCTATGCAAAATGAACAGCCCTGAGTTAACGCCCTATTTTACATCTCAACAAAGCGCTTTTTGATCGTCATGGGGAAAAGGGGTGTGTCAGGAATCAAAGATTTCCTTCTGGGGAGTATTTCCCAGAAAGTTTTCAACTTGGCAAAGGATGTATCGGTTTTATTCGTGAATTAACATTATTTTCCCCATGAAATTGGCCGGTTGAAAAAATACCCAGACGGTTCGAATGATCCATTGGACCCTATTCAGGGCAAACGCATTTGAATCCCAATAGAGAGAACGCTCCACGACGGCGTATATCTCTTTCCAACCGACTGGAACTTGTGCTTAAGCACCCGTAAGCCCGAGCCGTGCCAGAGTTATAAAGAACAATTCATCCATAAAATATCCGATGGATGTTTTAAATTATAATTTCATTCGGCTCGGTCTAACGCGTACTAAAGCCCTTCAAACAGCCAGTCGGTTTCCAAGAGAAACACACCGTCGCTTCGCCGTACCGAAATCAAATGCGTTCACCCTGGGACCCTATTCCGCCCAGGTTGACATTGTATTTTTGTTGTTCTATGATTTTCAAAAAATTTTGAGGTGAATGTCATCGAAATCATATCCACTGTAACGGAGATTCAGGCGCGTTCTGATCGTGTTCGCCGTCAGGGAAAGACCATCGTTTTTGTCCCCACCATGGGATTTCTCCATGAAGGCCACCTGTCCCTGGTGCGGGAGGGGAAACCTCATGGAGATGATCTGGTGGTGAGTATTTTTGTAAATCCGACCCAGTTCGGTCCCGGTGAAGACTTAGAAACATATCCCAGGAATCTTGAAAGAGATCTTGACCTGCTTCGAAAAGAAGGCGTTGATGCAGTATTTATCCCGGATAGCCATGAGATATACGGAGACAGATTTCAGACCTACGTCGAACTGGAGAAACTGCCGAATCACCTTTGTGGGAATTCGAGGCCGGTGTTCTTTAAGGGCGTTGCGACCGTCGTCGCCAAACTGTTTAATATTGTCAAACCCCATGTGGCCGTTTTTGGCCAGAAGGACTATCAGCAGTTTGTGATCATACGCCAAATGGTGCGTGATCTTAATTTTGATATCACCGTCATCGGAGGGCCCACGGTTCGGGAACCTGACGGGCTTGCCATGAGTTCCCGAAATACCTACCTGACACCGGAACAGCGGGTGAGTGCTCTGTCCCTGTACGAATCCTTGATCAACGCACAGACGCTTCTGGAGAGCGGAGTTCGAGATGCAGCAGGAATTATCGACTCGGCAACAGATCTGATACAATTTCATCCGGATACCGAAATCGATTACATCGCCGTCTGCGATCCGGAAACCCTGGTTGATGTCGAAACCATCGACAGGCCGGTACGGATGGCCCTTGCAGTCAAAGTAGGAAAAGCCCGCCTCATTGACAATATGCTTCTGAAGCCATAAACTTACCTCGATGTATCCGAAGACGCAGCGGTCTGCTTAAACTCGATTCGGTGCCGTCTGTTCTCATTTTAGGCTTATTTTTGCACGAAATTTATCCGACTCTGGAGGATTGAACCTTAAAAAAAGACGGTTAGATTTCGAAGCGACCATAAGGCGTGCAAAGCTCGAGCAGGGAAGAAAAAAGCGCGTGTGGTTAAAACCTCAAAAATAAAAGGCCAACCAATGAATGCAAAGACGTACGCGGAGATCAATCTAGACCATCTGATTTACAATATCCGTGCCATCCAACAAAAGGTCTTTCCGTCGGAGATAATTCCGGTGGTAAAAGCGGATGCCTATGGGCACGGTGCTGTGGCCGTTACAAAACATCTTGTGAAGGCCGGTTTTAAACTTTTTGCGGTGGCAAAGTTTCAAGAGGCCATGGAATTACGGGAAAGCGGAATATCTCAGCCGATACTAATTTTTGGGAGGCTGTTTCCGAATGAAATTCCAGAGGCTATTAAGGCCGGTTTCAGAATCACCCTGTTTGGTGAAGCGGACGTCCGCTGGATTGAAAAAGCCGGCCAGGAAAAACCGGCCGACGTCCATGTGAACGTTGAGACCGGTATGGGAAGAATCGGTGTTTTTCTGGACCGGGAACCCGCTTTCTTCAATGCTCTATTGCAGTCAAAACACTGTATTTGGGAAGGACTCTACTCACATTTTTCCACCTCGGATGAAAAGGACAAGACATACGCAAACCTTCAATTGTCCCGATTTCAGAAGATACTTTCCCGTTTGAAAGAAAAAAATCAACAACCGCCTATAATCCACATGGCCAACAGCGGTGCGGTTTTGGATATGCCGGAAAGCACGTTCAAAGCCGTTCGACCCGGTATATTGCTGTACGGTCATTACCCCTCATCAGAGACGTCCCGATCGATAACACCCAGACAGGTGATGACCTTGAAAACATTTGTGGCCCATATACGGAAAATCCCGACAGATTTTCCGGTGAGCTACGGCAGACGATGGATATCAAAAACCCCCACAACCATCGCTGTACTGCCGATCGGTTATGCAGACGGAATTCGTCGCGACTTGACGGACAAAGGTGAAGTTCTCATCAAAGGAAAACGGTACCCAATGGTTGGCCGGGTGACCATGGATCACGTCATGATCGATGTGGGCAAGGACCCGATAAACCCCGGAGACCCAGTGATTTTATGGGGTGAAGGGGTTCAGGATTCCATTCAGCTCCTGGATGTTGCAGAAAAATTAGGAACCATAACGTATGAGTTGACCTGCGGCGTATCCAAACGCGTTCAGCGCATTTATGTTGGAGATCAATGACGGAGAACGAACTCAGTTTTGATGGTCTCATAAAAAGTCCGTTTTGCTCGCCCAGTGACCATTTGGGGGCGTTTCAAGTTGTGTTGCTAAATTTCAAGAACTCGTCGCAAGCTCCTCAAACAGCTTGAAATTTTTAACGCATCACCGCTTGAAACAC
>JAAXQD010000142.1 GCA_012974475.1 Desulfobacterales bacterium | reverse complement strand
AACTTGAGGTGGATTGCACACCCGTTAAGATGGATATCACGTAATTTACCCCACCTGTTTGATGTTTTTCGTGAGAAATTCAGATTACACCTTGACATGACAAGGGTATGATCACTATTTTTAGTCAAAATTTATCCGGGTTGGGAGTTTTGAATGCCATCAAATAGAATGTTTTCCATAGACATCGAAGTCAGGTTCCGTGACCTTGATGCCATGAGACATGTTAATAATGCAGTTTTTTTTACATATTTTGAAGAAGGGCGAAAAAATTTTTCCAAAAAAATCTTTAAGGTTTCAGACCCTTCGGATTTTACCTTTATCATGGCCCATATCCGCTGTGATTATCTGAAACCGATTAAATTTAATGATAACATTACGCTTCAAATGTGGGTCAAACACATCGGGAACAGAAGTTTTTCTTTTGGATATAAACTCATTGACGCTAAAGACGAATCGATGGTTTATGCCATCGGGGAATCGGTTCAGGTCTGTTATGATTACACAGCGGATTCATCCATGGCGGTTCCGGATAAGATGAGAGAAGCGATGGCTCAATATTTGATACAAGGAAATCCAGATTAGGAGGTTTTTTTATGCCCATATATGAATATCAATGTGAAAAGTGTCACCACTGTTTTGAAATCCTTGTTTTCAGCAGTGATGATGAAAAGGCAGCCTGCCCTGAATGTTCTCACCGCCGGGTAAAGCGGCTTTTAAGCTCCACGTGTTTTATCGGCAGTTCCAGCGGCAGCGGTTGCAGTAAAAGTTCGCCGAAAGGTTTCTCATGAGCCAGCTAGTTCTTGGTGGCGGTCGGCCGCTAAAGAGATGAGACGTCCCGGGACCTGGATTTAGATCTCGGTTCAAACAGCCATTTTTCTTGACAGGTCAAAAAAGAGGTGTTAACAGATTTTAAAAATATAGGCACGTAGCTCAGGGGGAGAGCGCTACCTTGACACGGTAGAGGTCGTTGGTTCAAATCCAATCGTGCCTACCATTAAAAACAAGGGGTTATGGTTCACGCCAAAACCGCTTTTTTGTTGTTTGCTACCATTTTGCTACCAGATGTTAGGGCTGAATATCATTCGGCCCTTTTTAATTTTTTGGGGGAAATTTTTAAAAATCTTACCCGATCCAATACGTCATTGGATTGCAACAGCGAAGGGATCTTAGGGGCATAATTTAACGTGTTTTTTGAATCAATATTACAATGACCACCACCAGCACCACAGAAACTATCCCGAGGGCATAAAAAACCGTTTCAATCCCAGAATTCGTTTCAATTGTTTTAATCATTTTCACTGCCAAAGCCCCAACACCGAAGGTCAAAACGAACTTAGAGCCGAAGGCTGAATGATGCAGTTTCTTTGGCGTGAATTTGGCGACGAGTGTATTCTCAATGGGCTGCATTCCGAGCAGAAAGAAAAAGTAGATGAGCGTCAGCATGACCAAGGGGAAGTCCGTGGTTGAAGCCATTAAAAACGCTGCAGGAATGGTTATTGCGTGAAAAATAAGGTAGCAGATTCTAAGGTCAAAACGTTCTGCCGTTCGTCCGCCGCTGTATTGTCCCAACATGCCCACGATAAATATAAACGAAGTCACAGTGGTCAGGATAACGGTTGCGCCCCGGTAAACAACTCCCCCGAGCATCATTGCCACAAGCAGGATGAGAAAGGCGCCGAGCAAGCCGTTCTCTTCATCTGAACCCTTATCGTCCGAATTGTGAGTTCTCGTGCGTGGCAAAATGGAAATCAGTTCGACTCCCAATAAATTCAAAAGACCCAGGACAAGAAATGCAGCTTGAGGCCCCCAGAGCCAGTTGACAATACCTGTCAAAAGCGGCGCCATGGCAAGGCCCAGATTCCCGAACATTCCATTGTATGCCATCCCTAAACTGATGCGCTTTATTCCTTTGGAAATCATGCCCAAACCGATGGGATGATATATCCCTGAAAAAAGGCCAAGCATGGCCAGAGCGATGGACAGCCTTTGAGGATGGTCGATGGATGCCGCCGCTCCCAGGCCGCTGATACCGGCGCCGATATAATAAATTAGAAACAGTGGCCTGGCGCCCCAACGATCGGCAATCACCCCCCAAGGAAGCGCTGTGACCCCAAACAAAAGATACATCCAGAAGGAGATGTCCAGAACATATGCCATGTCCATTTTCAATCGTCCGGCCAGTGGAAGAACCAGTGCCGGAAAGACCAGCATATTGAAATGGCTCATAAAATGGCCATAACAGGTGGCGAACATGATACGGAGTTCACGGGAATCCATTTGGGATGCGGCCAATGAATCGGGAAAATTTTTTGGTGTCAATGGGTTAACCCTTATAATGGATCTGATATGAGCGAGCCGGAAAAAATAAAAATAGATATAGAAAGGCGCCGGTAAAATCAAGGGAGAAATAGCGGATTGTATTAATGGCAATTCTATATTGACATCATCATGATGCACTTTATAAGGTGCCGCTTTGAAAATTTTGACCTTTGGTTTCAAGGGATTCTTTGGGGGGCGCCCATTACATCGGGAAGAAAACTTCGATGTTCTTCCGACCAGGATTCGGTCTGTTTTGCCATGTTGCGTTTCAGGTTGTCTTTGGGCATCCATTGGGAGTGAACACATTGAAAATAATTAAAAAATAGATAGTTAAGATAGATTGATCATTTTTTCGACCCTCCAGAAGCGTCACCGAAGCGCCCTTCTGTTTTCCGGAATATCCTCACAATACCCAAAATGTGCAAATTATATCCACTTTGCTCCACTTAATATTTAATATAATATTTTCCTTTAACATTTATAAATTATTATAAAAAAATATTTTATATTCATTTATTTTCCTTGACATTTATCCAAAAATGTACTTTTAAACAAGAAAAGTGGATTAAAGTGGATAACTCTGGAGAAATATGTTTCGAGGAAGCTCATTTCATACCATCGATACCAAAGGACGCATCATCGTTCCTGCCAGATTCCGTGACATGATAAAAGCAGACGGATCTTATGGTGTCATGTTTTCCAGGATGGACCGGGGGCTTGTGGCCTATACCTATGACGGGTGGCGTAAAATCGAGAACCGTATATTGTCCCTTGCCGAGAAAAGCGAGAGTATGCGCCGATTCAGAAGGGTCTTTATCGGCGGATCTTTTGAATGTCTCTGCGACAAACAGGATCGTGTTTTGATACCGCAGAATTTGAGAGAATATGCAGGGTTAGACAGAGAAATCGTACTGGTTGGCGTTCTCGATCATTTTGAAATATGGTCACGGGAAAATTGGGACCAGGAGAATATGCATCTGGAAAAAGATATGAAAAAGGAGGATGTAAGAAACGAAATCGCTAAATTAGGGCTCTAATTGTATGTCATTCAAACATACTCCTGTAATGCTTCATGAAGTGCTCCGCTATCTGAACTGCAGACCCGGAAAAATCTATGCTGATTGTACTCTTGGAGGTTCGGGACATGCCAGGGCAATATGCAAAAAAATCATGCCGGGTGGCGTCTTTATCGGCATCGACCAAGATATAGATGCCATCCAAAACGCAAGAAAAATTTTAGAACCGTTGGACTTAAGCGTCCACCTCTTTCACGAAAACTTTATATATCTCCCTGATTTTCTTGGGCAGTTAAAGATAAAATCAGTGGACGGAATTCTCCTTGATCTTGGGCTTTCACTTCATCAGATCGAATCAAGCGGTCGTGGTTTCAGTTTTAAAAGGGATGAACCGCTGGATATGAGGATGAGCACAGCGGCGGACACAACAGCGGAAGATTTAATCAATCGGATGGCGGGAAATAGCCTAAGGAAAATATTTCAGGAATATGGAGAGGAACGCTGGTCAGCACAAATCGCAAGAAAAATAGTTCAGCAGCGGAATCGCAACCCCATAAGGTCCAGCAAACATCTGGCCCGGATCGTATGCGATGCTATTCCAAAGCCTGCACTGTTTAATCAAAAAATTCATCCGGCAACACGGGTTTTCATGGCGCTTAGAATTGCCGTAAACAGGGAGCTTGAAATGCTCGATTTATTCATGAAAAACGTTGCGGATCTCCTCACTCCCAAAGGTCGTCTCTGTATTCTATCTTTCCACTCCCTTGAAGACCGAATTGTAAAACATCGATTAAAAGCTTTGGAAAAATCGTGTGTGTGTCCACCCGATTTCCCCCAATGTGTTTGTGATCAAAAATCGGTCATTCGCATACTGACAAAAAAGATCGTTCGTCCTACAAAAGACGAGATTGCAAGAAATCCCATGTCAAGAAGTACAAAATTGAGAGCAGCGGAAAAGATATAATGGCCCGGAAAACACGAAAAAAAAAGGCGATATGAAAATAACGGGAATCTGGATCGTTATCATGACCGTATTTATTGCTGAACTTTTCCTATATACCTGGTGCCGTGTCAACTGTATCGGGGTCGGCTACGAAATTTCAAAAGAGACCCAAAAACAGCATGAACTTGTGGCCTTGCAGACCAACTTGAAGATTGAGATGGCAAGCTTAAAATCACCGGAACGAATCGCAAAAATAGCAAAAAACCAACTTGGCCTGGTAACGCCCACTCAGAAACAGACGATTGTTATTCCATGATATCTAAAAACCGTATCATACTGAATTCTTTGGTGTATGAATTTGCGATACACGGCACTATTTTAATATGAAACAGATAAAATTTCGCGTGATCATCGTAGGAATTGTCTTTACACTCTTTTTTACCATTATTGGTGCCAAAGCGATGTATCTTCAGATTTTTTGCCGTTCCTGGCTGTCCGAGAAAGCTGCAAACCAGTATGAAGTGTCTTTAAAATCTTCTGGAAAACGCGGAACAATTTACGATAGAAACCTAAGGGAAATGGCGGTCAGTATCGATGTTACCTCTATTTCTGCGCACCCGCCACAAATAAAAGACCCGAAGGCCGCAGCAAAATCACTTGCAAAGGCGCTGAAAATCAATCGTAATGTGCTTGCCAAAAGACTTACTTCTGAAAAAAAGTTTGTATGGATCAAAAGAAAAGTAACCCCCAAAGAGGCCGAAACCGTCAAGAATCTCAACATCGACGGCCTTGGTTTTTTACGTGAACACAAGCGATTTTATCCCAACAAAACACTCGGCTCCCAGCTCGTTGGATTTACCGATATTGACGATCACGGCCTGGAAGGGATCGAATTTTATTACAACGATGATCTCAAGGGAGCTGTTTCCCGATATACGGTTTTAAGGGATGCTCACGGTCGTGGATTTGAGGCTGAAAACATAACCGGTTCAGATTCCAGCGGAAAAAATCTTGTTCTCACCATTGACAGCAACATCCAATACATTGCTGAAAAAACCCTGGCCGAAACGGTGACAAAATTTTCGGCAGAATCCGGAATGGCCGTTGTAATGGCCACCGGCACCGGCGCCGTATTGGCGCTGGCACACTTTCCTTTTTTAAATCCCAATGCCTTAAATGAGTTCGACCAGGAGCTATGGCGAAATCGGGTGATCACCGATCCCTTTGAACCGGGTTCAACCATGAAGATCTTTAGTGCCGCAGCGGCAATAGAGTCCGGCAGCAGCTCGCCGAACAGTATCTTTTATTGCGAAAACGGTGCGTATCGGGTGGGCAGGCACGTTGTTCACGACACCCACGAGTATGGATGGCTTTCTTTGCAACAGATTATCAAATATTCGAGCAATATCGGCGCCATCAAATTCAGCACCAAAACAGGGTCTGAATATCTATTCAGAACACTGCGCAATTTCGGTTTCGGAACAAAAACCGGAATAGACTGTCCCGGAGAAACCGCCGGCAGTCTGGCATCTTTCAAAAAGTGGACAAAAATCGACGCCGGCACCATATCCTTCGGACAGGGGGTATCGGTTTCAGCATTGCAGCTCGTCGCCGCCACGTCTGCCATTGCGAACAAAGGGATTTTCATGAAGCCCTATGTTGTTCAGGCCATTACCGATCACAATGGACGCCTCATAAAAAGCTTTGCCCCAAGTAAAGGGCGGCGGGTAATTTCAGAAAAAACCGCCAGAACCTTAACCCGGATCATGCAGACCGTCACCACCGAAGGGGGCACCGGTGTCAATGCTGCACTCGAGGGGTATTCCGTTTGCGGAAAAACAGGAACAGCACAGAAAATCGGTAAAAACGGCGGGTATGCGAACGGGAAATATGTATCATCTTTTCTCGGCTTTGTACCTTCGGAACACCCGAAAGTTGCAATTTTGGTGGTTATTGACGAGCCCAAACGACAGCATTACGGGGGTACCGTTGCGGCTCCGGCATTTAAAAATATTGCTCAGAAAACCCTGGCCTATATGAATATATCACCCAAAAGCAAAACAGACGGACTCATCGTCTCTCTGGGGAACAAGGCAAAAGCGTGCAGCTTTCGAATTTATTAAAAACGGTCCATCCGGTAAAATTTCACGGAATACGGGCGAAACCCAGCGAAGCGAATACGGATACCCGGAACACCGAACGCCATGAGCCGGATACGTCAAGCCTTTCGCTTTCACCGGACCCTGAAATAGGTTCCATTCATTTCCGGTCACAGGATGTTGAGCCGGGGGGACTGTTTGTTGCCATAAAAGGTCTTGTTGCAGATGGACATGACTTTATCGATGACGCACTGTCCAGAGGCGCAACCGCAATTGTTGCCCAGAAACCCGTGAACAGAGAATTCGTAATTATAGAGGTCGAAAATACCCGAAGAGCCCTTGCGACCATATCCGGCAGGTTTTATTCGAATCCGTCGGAAAAACTTTTTTTGATCGGTATCACCGGCACCAACGGCAAAACAACCACGGCATTTTTAATTGAGCAGATTCTTTCACAAGCCGGTATCAACGTGGGGGTCATCGGAACCCTAAATTACCGTTATTCGGGAAAGACCTTTCAAAATCCGATAACAACGCCCGAATCATTGGATCTTCAGAAGATACTGGCACAAATGGTTGAGGAAGGGATTACCCATGTTGTCATGGAGGTCTCTTCACATGCACTGGATCTGGACCGGGTGTTCAACTGTAAATTCGATTTGGCGGTCTTTACCAATCTGACCCAGGACCACCTTGATTATCACAAAGATATGGAGTCCTACTGGTCGTGTAAAAAAAGGCTTTTTACAGAAATCCTTGGGCCCAAATCGGGCAATGACCGAGCCATGGCCGTGATAAATCACAATGATGAAAAAGGAAGAAAGCTGATCCATATGCTCGAGGCAAGATCGGGTGAAATTTCTGTTCTTTCCGCAGGTTTTTCGGACGAAACCAATATATGGGCCGAAAGATTCGACCATAACCTTACCGGAATTTCAGGCAGAATTTCTACGCCTGAAGGATTTTTTGAGATCAAATCTTGCCTGGTGGGACAACATAATTTGGAAAACATTCTCTGCGCTACCGGTGTCGGCATTGCCCTCGGTGTTTCATTGGATATTATCAAAGACGGCATTGAATCGGTGGGCGTCGTACCCGGGCGTCTTGAAACCATTCCAAATGACGACAACCGGTTTGTATATGTCGATTATGCCCACACACCGGATGCGCTTGAAAATGTGCTGTCCGCGTTACGATCATCGGCTCCGGGTCGACTCATCTGCGTATTTGGTTGCGGCGGCAATCGGGACAGAGCCAAACGGCCGCAGATGGGTGAAATCGCCGGGAGATTTTCTGATCTTGTCATTGTTACGTCGGATAATCCAAGAACTGAACCGCCCATGGAAATCATTGATGAGATTCTGACTGGAACCAAAAAACTGCCGTTGCACATCTATATCCCATCGGATCTGAACGAAGGGTTTCAAAAAAAAGGATGCGTTGTCGAGCCCGACCGAAGAAACGCCATACAGCTGGCAATGATGGCTTCTATGCCCGAAGATACGGTTCTGATCGCGGGCAAAGGCAACGAAACCTATCAAATCATCGGGGATCAGACCCTTTCTTTTGATGACAGAGTAGAAGCGGGAAAAGCACTCTCAATGATCGGCGGCCCGGGTTCTGCCCCCAAATCTCAGGGGTGTTCGGAACCTCAAACTGCCAACCCGAAGTCCGCATCCCTCACCCCGATACCGTGGACCGCTGCTGAGATTCTCGAAGCCACCGGCGGAAAACTTTTTTGTGGTGATTCCAATGCCACGTTTGCCGGGGTCTCCATCGATTCTCGCAGGATATCTGTTGAAGATTTCTTTGTCGCAATTAAAGGCGACGTTCATGACGGACATAGTTTTATTGAAGATGTCATGAAAAAAGGCGTCGGCGGACTTCTGGTGGAAAAGAATAGAACCCACAAATTGCCTGAACTAAGATCGTTAACACCCGGGGTTACGTGTATCACGGTAAATAACACCGGAAAAGCATTGGGCGACCTTGCGGCCTTTAACAGAAAACGTACCCATGTTTCGGTGATCGCCATAACCGGCTCAAACGGCAAGACCAGCACCCGAAACATGACAACCGGCGTCGTTTCCCGTCGTTTTTGTACATTGTCGACCCAGGGGAATTTAAACAACGAAATCGGGCTTCCCCTGACCCTGCTGAATCTTAACCGACACCATCGGTGGGCTGTTTTGGAACTGGGTATGAACAGACCCGGAGAAATTGAACGGCTCGCCCAAATCTGTTTGCCGGATTTAGGGGTTATTACAAATATCGGTCCTGCACATCTTGAAGGGTTGGGCTCCCTTGATGCCGTCATGCACGCCAAAGGTGAACTGCTGGGAAAAATTAAGCCGGGAGGTACGGCGGTTCTCAACGCAGATGATTCCAGACTTTTAAAACTGGCGGATACAACCTCTATGAATGTTTTGCTCTTCGGCGTTTCAGCAGATGCTGCAATCCGGGCCGAGTCCATAACGAAAAAAACGTCGGGACTTTCTTTTGTCCTGGTGCTCCCAAGAGAACGGATCTGGGTCGATCTTAAAACTCCGGCTGTTTTCATGATTTCGAATGCACTGGCAGCAGCGGCCGCGGGCCATCTTTTGGGGTTAACTGCCGGTGAAATCAAGGAGGGCCTGGAAGATTTTAAACCGGTTCCGGGGCGGATGAACATCCTTAAAACCGGCAAAGGGGTCCAAATCATCGACGATACATATAATGCCAATCCGGGTTCAATGGAGGTCGCCATAAAGACCCTTAAGTCATTAAAGGGTCAGGGCAGGGGAATCCTTATTTTAGGCGACATGCTTGAACTTGGGGAACATGCCGAGTCTCTGCACCGGGAGATGGGTTCCAAAGCCGCCGGGTCCGGTATGGAAAGGATTTATGTAACCGGCGACTACGCCGAAAATGTCATGACCGGTGCATTGGAAGAACATATGGACTCCAGTGCTATTTTCAAAGGCACCCGGGAAGAAATCCTGGAGGACATCATCGGCCGGCTCGATGCCGGCGATTGGATTCTGGTAAAGGGGTCCAGGGGAATGGCCATGGAAAAGGTTGTTGAGGGGCTGCTTCGCTGGGCCGGCAATGAAAATTAATGTAAAATTTTAATTTTTTCAAAATATTATCGCTTCAAGCATAATTAAAGAATGATATATCATCTACTATTTCCGCTTCATAAAACCATATCGGTTTTTAATGTATTCCGGTACATTACTTTCCGGACGATCTATGCCAGTTTGACGGCTTTTTTAATCTGCTTTTTGCTGGGGCCTTGGGTTATTCGAAAACTGAGCTATATGCAGATCGGGCAGTATATCAGGGATGACGGTCCGGAAACACACCATAAAAAGGCCGGGACGCCGACCATGGGCGGGACGCTGATCATTTTTTCAATCATTGTTTCCACCCTGTTATGGACCAATTTAACCAATTATTTTGTTTGGATCGTCCTTCTGGTGACGACGGGTTATGGCGCTATCGGTTTTGTTGATGACTACCTCATGCAGATCAAGAAGCAGAGCAAGGGGTTAAATGTTCGAAACAAGTTTCTGCTACAGACGATTCTGGCAATTGTTGCGGGAATTCTGGTCTACACGGTTCCGGACTTTTCCACCCGGGTGACCGTTCCGTTTTTTAAAAATATATCACCCGATCTCGGGTGGGGATATATATTGTTTGCTGCATTTGTCATCATCGGCACGTCAAATGCAGTCAATATCACCGATGGGCTTGATGGCCTTGCCATCGGGCCTTTTATCATCGCTTCAGCTGCATATATGGTTTTTGCCTATGTGGCAGGGCACTTCAAGATCGCCGATTATCTGCAGATCAATTACGTTGCAGGGAGTGGGGAGATTGCCGTCTTCTGCGGAGCGATGGCCGGATCAGGCCTGGGTTTTTTGTGGTTCAATTCATATCCCGCACAAATTTTCATGGGTGATGTGGGCTCGCTGGCCCTGGGAGCAGCTATCGGTACCGTGGCGGTTATCACCAAGCAGGAGATACTGCTGGCTCTGGTGGGTGGGCTCTTTGTCATCGAAACGCTGTCTGTGATTTTTCAGGTCGGTTTTTTCAAAATGACCAACGGCCGTCGGATTTTCCGAATGGCTCCCCTTCACCACCATTTTGAACTCAAAGGATGGGCTGAACCCAAGGTCATTGTTCGATTCTGGATCATCGCAATTGCACTGGCGCTGATTTCCATGAGTACGCTGAAACTGAGATAGAGATGAAGATAATACGTTGTCGGTCATGATGCACAACCCGTAATCTATAACCTGCTTAATTTTATGGATCTTGCAAATAAAAACATTCTTATCGTCGGTCTTGGCATATCCGGTATGGCGGCGGCGCGGTTTGCCAAAAACAGGGGTGCATCCGTTACCGTAACCGACATTGCCGAAGAAAAAACTCTGGGATCCAATCTTGCTGCAGTGCAAAAAATGGGCATTAAACTGGAACTGGGCCGGCATAACATCGAAACCTTCGAACATGCAGATTTCATTGTTGTAAGCCCAGGGGTTCCCCATACCATCTTGCCCATAGAACGGGCCAAAGAAAAAGGAATTCCGGTATTGGGAGAGCTCGAGCTTGCTTCACGATTCATCCGGGAGCCTGTTATCGCCATATCCGGTACCAATGGAAAGACGACAACAACACGGCTTTTGGGGCGTATGCTCGAAAATTCAGGATTTAAAATTTTTGTGGGCGGAAATATCGGCAATCCTTTGATCGATTATGCGGACACAAGAGGAACGGCCGATATGGTTGTCGCCGAAGTCAGCAGTTTTCAGCTCGATACCATCGATACATTCAGGCCTCGAGTGAGCATTCTGCTGAATATCCGTGACGATCATCTCGACCGGTATCCGGATTTTGAGTCGTATGCCAGGTCCAAAGGCCGGATTTTTGAAAACCAGAAAGAAGATGATATCGCAGTGCTGAACGGCTCTGATCCGGTTATTTCTTCAATCAGCAAAACACTTAGGGTCAGAAAACTGCCTTTTTATCATCAGGGAAATTCTCATGCCCACAACCGGGAACATGCAATTATCGGCCGAAGCAATGGACAGAATACGCATTCAATCAAAATTTACACCCATGAGAACCCGGACGCCGTTGTTGACCTTTCAAAGGCAAATCTCATGGGTCGGCACAATATGGAAAACACAGCGGCTGCATCATTGGCAGCCCTGGCTGCCGGCGGTACTTTAGAAGGAATCCAGGCCGGGTTAAACGATTTTAAAGGCCTTTCCCATCGACTGGAATATATAAAAACCATAAATGACGTCCGTTTTTACGATGATTCAAAAGGTACAAACATCGACGCAGTGGCCAGAGCACTCGAAGTCTTCAGGGATCCGGTGGTCCTTATTATGGGCGGGCGCGATAAAGGCGGAGACTTTAAACAATTGCGGGGGCTGGTGCAGCAACGGGTAAAAAACCTGATTGTCATGGGCGAAGCTAGGGATGAGATAAAATCGGTTCTTGAAGATACGTGCAAGGCGGGCGTGCAAACGGTATCTTCAATGGATGAAGCGGTCCGTTTTGCATTTCTATCTTCGGTGCCCGGGGATGTGGTGCTTTTATCTCCCGGTTGTTCCAGCTTTGACATGTACAACAGTTATGCGGAGCGGGGGGAAGATTTTTGTAAGGCTGTCGAAAACCTAACTCGGACAGGCCGGAACCAAAATCATTTGCCACAAAAGCACTAAGACACAAAGGATATATGTATTATTCTTTTTTCATGCCTTGGTGCCTTAGCGGCAGAACGGAAAAAGTTTTGCCACAAAAAGCACAAAGCTAAACTTTAAGGTATTAAATAAGAAAGACGGGCCAAAATAAAAAACATGACCAGCGACAAACAGAACATCCAGAAAGTTCGTAAGCCGCCGCTCCAATATGATATCGCACTTTTGTTTCCGGTCCTGTTCCTGGTGGGCATCGGAATTGTCATGGTCTACAGCGCAAGTTCGGCCCTGGCCCTGAAAAAGTTCGGCACGAGCTATTATTTTTTAAAAAAACAGTCGATTTTTGCTCTGTTGGGTATTGTTGCACTGGTGGTCAGCTACCATATACCCTACCGGGTTTTTCGTTCTTTGACATATCCGTTGCTTATCCTGGCCTTTATATTCCTTATTGCGATTCTGGTTTCCGGGTTCGGATATTCGGCAGGCGGTGCAACGCGATGGTTTCGTGTGGAAAATTTTACATTTCAGCCTTCTGAATTCGCCCGTTTTGCGCTGGTGATCTATCTGGCATATTCAATGAATAAAAAAAAGGATAGAATCAAGGAGTTCAAGGTTGGTTTTCTACCCCACATTTTGCTCCTTGGCATGTTTGCGGTTCTGATCATTTTACAGCCTGACTTCGGTTCGGTAATTATTCTGGGTGCGATTACATGGATAATGCTTTTTATCGGGGGGGTTCGAATTTCGCATCTGCTGGGATCATTGGCCGTGGCAACCCCAATCGTCTACTATTTAATGGTCAGTGCGGATTATCGAATTGAACGTATCATATCTTTCCTGAATCCTTGGCAGTATTCAGCAGATAAAGGTTACCAGATTGTCCATTCCCTCTTGGCTTTCGGTACAGGGGGGATCTGGGGTACAGGCATCGGCGGCGGCTATCAGAAGCTGTTTTACCTTCCTGAACCCCACACCGATTTCATCTTTTCGGTCATCGGAGAGGAACTCGGTCTTTTGGGCGTTTTGATTATCCTTGGGTTTTATACCCTAATCTTATGGCGGGGGGTATCGATTGCCAGAAACAGCAAGGATGTTTTCGGGTCATTGGTGGCCATCGGTCTGACAACGGCAATGGGCCTGCAGGTTTGTATTAACATGGGCGTTGCCCTCGGACTCCTGCCCACCAAGGGGCTTACGCTGCCATTTTTGAGCTATGGCGGCACATCCCTTTTGATCAATATGGTATCCATCGGGCTGCTGATGAATATCGGGGCATCAAAAAGAATACCCAAAGCTGAAAGTTAAGATGACGCGTCACAAAAAGCAAACGGCAGTTATGATTCAGGGCGATAAGAAAGGGAGGAAAAGAAGAAACTTCGGCGCAATTCGAAATGCTTCAAGAGCTCTGCGCATCGTTATCGCCGGTGGCGGGACCGGCGGTCATCTCTTCCCGGGGATTGCCATTGCTCAGGAATTTTTGGACAGAAACCCGGAAAACAGTGTCTTATTCGTTGGTACCGAACGGCCCTTTGAAATTTCGATTTTGTCAGAAACAGGGTTTAAACATAAAACTATTACCGCTGAAGGCTTCAAAGGACGGGGATTTTGGAATCAGATGGTGTCGATCTCAAAAATACCCAAAGGCGTCATTGAATCTATTTTGATTCTCAAACGCTTCAAGGCCGATTTGGTGGTGGGTGTGGGCGGCTATTCCGCCGGACCCCTTGTGACGGGGGCAAGGCTTCTGGGGATTAACATTGTTCTGCATGAACAGAACATTCTACCCGGAATTACCAACCGGATTCTATCGCGTTTTGCGAACCGGATATATGTCTCGTTTAAGGAAACAAAAGCTGGCTTGAACCCTAAAAAAATAAGGATTACCGGAAACCCTGTGCGCAAAGAAATTCTCCAAATCGCAAGGGAGCAGAAAGATGTCCATACAGCGGATTCAGGGCAGCGGCGGCAGTTCACGATCCTGATACTCGGGGGGAGCCAGGGAGCTCACAGTATAAACATGGCAGTTTTGGAAGCCATCGAATGTATCGAAGATAAAGAAGCTTACTTTTTCGTGCATCAGACCGGAGCACACGATGAAATCCGGGTAAAAAGTGTTTACAGGGAACAGGGCGTTCCCTGCAAAGTCCAGGCCTTTTTTAACGATATGGCCCGACAGTATCAAAAAGCCGATCTTATCATATGCCGGGCAGGGGCGACCACTGTGGCAGAAGTCAAAGCTATTGAGAAGGGCGTCATTTTCATACCGTTTCCTTTTGCTGCGGACAACCACCAGGTGCTAAACGCACGTTCTTTGGTCGACGCAGGGGCTGCCGAAATGATCCTTGAAAAGGATCTCAGCGGTAACGCCCTTGCAGAGCGAATTAATTTTTATGCCGCCAACCCGAATGACCTTCATCGGATGGCATCCCGGGCCGGGGATCTTGGCCGAGTTGACGCGGCAGCGGCGATTGTCGATGACTGTAACGAGTTGATTTCTTAATGATGAATTTTGTGGCAAAACTTTTTTCTTTTCGCCACAAAGGCACCAAGACACTAAGAAAGAATAATGAAATAAAATCTTTTGTGTCTTTGTGCCTTGGTGGCAAATATTTCTTTATTCCGGCTTATCCGGATGGGTTTGGTAAAACCAAAAAAACTAAATTGAACTAAACGTATGTTTCTTAAAAAATATCATATCCACTTTGTTGGAATCGGCGGTATCGGAATGAGCGGAATTGCCGAACTCCTTCTCAATCTGGGCTATAAGGTGTCTGGATCTGACATCAGTTCTTCGGACATTACCCGGCGGCTGGAACGCCTCGGAGGTATTATATTTGAAGGTCATTCCAAAGAACAAATCAGGGGGGCTGATGTTGTGGTCACTTCGTCGGCGGTGGGCCCGGAAAATCCCGAAGTTGTTGCCGCAGGCCGAGCGTCGATCCCGGTAATCCCCCGGGCAGAGATGCTGGCAGAACTGATGCGCTTGAAGTACAGCGTGGCGGTTGCCGGCGCTCACGGTAAAACGTCCACCACATCCATCGTCGCCACTGTTCTGGGTAAAGGTGGGCTCGACCCTACGGTGGTTATCGGCGGAAAACTAAAAAGTATCGATTCCAATGCCCTTCTTGGAGAAGGGGATTATATCGTGGCCGAAGCCGATGAAAGTGACGGCTCTTTTCTTAAAATGTCCCCCACCATCGCGGTGGTGACAAATATCGATCGAGAGCATCTCGATTTTTATCGAGACTTGGACCACATCAAAGAAGTCTTTATGAGCTTTATTGACAAAATACCTTTTTACGGTCTGGCGGTTCTTTGTCTGGACGATGAGTCGATCCAGTCGCTTATCCCGAACATTCATAAACGGTTTGCGACCTATGGAATGACTACTCAAGCCGATTTCCAGGCCAAAGATGTGGCTTTTGAAGGGTTACAAAGCAGGTTCAAGGTGTATCATCTTGGAACGTTACTCGGAGAGATCTTGCTGAACCTTCCGGGCCTCCATAATGTTTACAATGCCCTGGCAAGTATCGTGGTGGGCATTGAACTCGATATCCCCTTTGAAGTTATAAAATCGGCGCTTCAAACCGCGGAAGGTGTTCAACGGCGGTTGGAAATTAAGGGTGAAAAAAAAGGGGTTACGGTTATTGACGATTACGGGCATCATCCTACGGAGATCAAGACCACCCTGCATGCCGCAAGGGAATGCTGGCCGGGCAGGCGGATTGTGGTGGTGTTCCAACCCCACCGCTATAGCAGAACCCAGGCACTTTTTGATGACTTCACCCGGTCATTCTATCAGTCGGACCTGGTGGTGGTTCTTCCCATCTATGCCGCCGGAGAAGAAAAGATAAAGGGGGTGGAAGGGTATGCTCTGTTTGAAGGAATCCAGCGCCACGGCCACAGAGACGTCGTTTATATGCAAAATTTTGAAACGGCGGTTATGCATCTGAAAAACGTTTTAGCCCCGAACGATATTATGATTACACTGGGTGCCGGAGATGTTTGGAAAGTCGGGGAAATGGTGCTTGATGAATTGTCAAAATAGGTGTGTTGCAACACCGTCAATATTTGGGATGCAGCCAGAGGACATAAGGTTTATGGCCCTTGATTCTGATTTCATAAAATGGCTTGAAAACCGGTTCGGAGACAACGTCAAATTTCACGAACCCATGTCCAGCCATACATCATTGCGTGTTGGCGGGCCGGCAGAAGCTTTGGTGACGCCTGAAAACCTTGAAGATCTTAAAGCGCTGGTGGAATGGTCATGGAATAACGGACTTTCCTATCTGATCATCGGCGAAGGCACCAATCTTCTGATCAAGGACGGCGGCATCAGGGGAATTGTTATCGTGTTGACAAAATGTCTGAATACCCTCGTTCAGACAGGCATGGAAGCCGATAGCCCAATCGTTACCGCATCGGCAAGTGTCCGCATGCGATCCCTTTGCGCATATGCACTCAAACAGGGCCTTGAAGGAATGAATTTTGCCCTGGGCATTCCAGGGACGGTTGGCGGAGGGATTATGATGAATGCCGGGACGTCCCATGGCGCCATGGAAAACGTCCTCGAGTCCATCACCGTATTGCTGCCTACGGGTCGGACCCGAAGAATTCGGCGGGAACAGCTCGATTTTTCCTACAGAACGCTTTCATGGAACAGTGAGCTAACAGAGGGTCATTACGCACAAACGGTTATATTGGACGGCTGCTTCCGTCTGCGTCCTTCGGATTCAGAAAAACTCAAAAAAGAGGCGCGAAAAATTTTAAAAGCACGCTGGAAAAAACAGCCCATGGGCTGGCCAAGTGCAGGATGTTTTTTTAAAAATCCCTCGTCCGGGAAAACAGCGGGCCAACTTATTGAGATGGCCGGCCTAAAAGGAAAATCCATTGGCGGGGCAGAAATTTCATCCAAGCATGCCAATTTTTTTATAAACCGGCACAACGCATCGGCCGCAGACTTTCTGGCATTGATGGCGCTGACTGAAGAGACCGTATCAAACAAGTTCAATATTGATCTTAAAAGAGAGGTTAAGATTGTTGGCACGTAAACGCACCCGGAAAAATTATTACAAAAACAGTGCTGCCAGAAGGCGTTATGAAATTATAACGCGCGTTATTTTCAGCGTAAAAACAGCGGCTGTCGGGACATTTTTGCTGTTGGTCAGCTTTCTTTTTATGTTTACCTACGATTTTGTAACCCAGTGCGACTATTTCAAGGCTGAAGGTCTGACGGTAACCGGCGCTCATCGGCTCACAGAGGAACAGGTTTTGCAGCAGAGCCAGATAAATAAAGGAATAAACATTCTTTCAGTAAATCTTTCAAGGGTTAGAAAGCGGCTCCTGGCACATTCATGGATCGAAGAGGCTGAAGTCAGCAGGGAGCTTCCCACAGGAATCAGTATCAGAATAAAGGAGCAGCGGCCCCTCGCCATTTTAGACCTGGGTCGAAGATTTATCATCAATGCCCACGGAGAGCTATTCAAAGAAATGGATGCCTCGGACCATTGCCGCCTGCCGGTGATCAGTGGGCTCGAATTTTCAGACATCAATGTTCGGGGTGAATCCCGAAGCGTTCCTTTTGATGCGGTAATGAAAATCTTAGCGCTTGGGAAAAAGCCTGAAAGTGTTCTTCCCTGCAGGTTAATAAAAAGAATCCGTGTGGATCGAGAAATGGGTCTCACAATTTACGCGTTTGACCGCATCAAAGCCATAAAAATCGGGTACGATGATTATCCGAATAAGTATGAAATGCTCAGAAATGTACTTTTTTATCTAAAAAAGAATGGAAGTTTTTCACAACTCGAATCCATTGATCTCAACAATTTAAACCGTATCGTAGTGAATCCTGCGAAAATAAAATCTGCTGCCTGAGGCTATAAGGAGGTTTAGAATGCAGGGACAGGAAAATATTATCGTCGGTCTTGATATTGGAACGACCAAAATTTGTGCTGTGGTCGGTGAAAAGACAGGGGATAAAATAAACATCGTTGGTATTGGAACTCATCCGTCCATCGGACTTCGGAAAGGCGTTGTAGTCAATATTGAATCCACCGTTGAATCGATACAAAAGGCGGTTGAAGAGGCGGAACTTATGGCGGGGTGTGAAATATCGTCTGTATACGCCGGAATCGCAGGGGGTCATATAACAGGGTTTAACAGTCGCGGAATCGTCGCCATTAAAGGGCCGGAAGTTACCCAGCAAGACGTGGACCGTGTTATCGATGCAGCACGTGCCGTCGCAATCCCCATGGATCGTGAAGTCATCCACGTGATCCCTCAGGAATTTATCATCGACGATCAGGGCGGGATCCAGAATCCTGTGGGCATGTCCGGGGTGAGGCTGGAAGCAAAGATCCATATCGTGACCGGCGCTGTAACGTCTGCCCACAATATCGTGAAATGCGCAAACCGCTCAGGTCTTGATGTCTGTGATATTGTCCTGGAGCCGCTGGCTTCAGGTGAAGCCGTGCTCACCGACGAGGAGAAAGATGTGGGAACGGCGCTTTTAGACCTCGGCGGCGGAACGAGTGATCTTGCAATTTTTTCAGGGAAAAACATCAAGCACACCTTTGTTCTGTCCCTCGGTGGCAGCAATCTGACCAACGATATCAGCATCGGCCTGCGTGCATCCATGGCTGAAGCCGAAAAGATCAAGAAAAAATATGGCACCTGTGTTGCCAGGAGCATCAATTCCGAAGAAACCATTGAAGTTCCCGGGATGGGTGGACGCAAACCCAGGAAGCTGCCAAGGCAGATCCTCGGTGAGATACTGGAACCTCGTGTGGAAGAGATCTTTACGTTGATAAAACGGGAAATATTTCGCGCCGGAATGGATAAAATTGTTACTTCCGGTGTGGTTTTAACCGGCGGGTCATCTCTGCTGGAAGGGATAGAGGATATTGCAGAGACGGTTTTCGATCTTCCAAGTCGGCTGGGCAGGCCCAGGGGGATCAGCGGTCTTACGGATGTCGTCAATAATCCCATGTATGCGACAGCCGTCGGCCTCGTACTATACGGTGCAAGAATTCAGCCCAAAAAGAAATTCAGGATTCGTGACACAAATATTTTCAACCGTGTCATGACCCGGATGAAACGGTGGTTCAAGGAGGTCATTTGAACGGGCCCTTAAGGATAGGAGATAAAACCAATTACTGTTAGAGGAGGTGGGGGAAATGACGTTTACGTTAGTAGAAAACGACAATTATGCAAAAATCAAAGTTATCGGAGTTGGAGGAGCCGGCGGGAACGCGATCAACAACATGATCGATTCCGAGCTCCATGGAGTTAAATTTATCGCTGCCAACACAGATTCCCAATCCCTGGAAACCTCAAAGGCAACGGTCAAAATTCAGATCGGTGAGCAGCTTACCCAGGGGCTTGGGGCGGGCGCCAATCCTCAAATCGGGAGGGAAGCGGCGCTGGAAAATTCGGAAGCCATAAAAAGGGTGCTGGAAGGCAGCCATATGGTGTTCATCACTGCAGGATTCGGCGGTGGAACCGGAACCGGTGCTGCGCCGGTGATTGCTGAAATCTGCAAAGAAATGGATGTGCTGACGGTTGCTGTGGTGACAAAGCCTTTTTCTTTTGAAGGCGGGAAAAGGGCCAAACAGGCCGAAGAAGGGATCGATGTTCTCAGAAAAGTTGCAGATACCGTCATCACGATTCCCAATGACAGACTGAGGGGCCTTGCTTCCAAAAATGCCAGAATGATCGATATGTTCAAGAAAGCCGATGAGGTTCTGCTCCATTCCGTCAAAGGCATCACCGATCTTATCATGATACCGGGACTGATCAATCTCGACTTTGCCGATGTTAAAACCATCATGTCCAAAGCCGGAATGGCCATTATGGGCATTGGTATCGCTAGAGGTGATAACCGCGCTATCGAGGCCGCCGAACGTGCCATATCCCATCCGCTTCTCGAAGATATCTCCATTTCCGGAGCCAAGGGCGTTTTAATGAACATAACCAGTAACAGCGATTTGACCATGGAAGAAATGACCGAGGCTTCAGATCGGATATACAATGAAGTCGGGAAAGATGCCGAGATTATCTGGGGAACCGCCGTAGAAGACAGCATCGGCGATGAGATGCGCGTTACGGTAATTGCAACGGGAATCGATTCGGGTTCCGAAGCCGAGATTAAAAATGAGCTCAGAGGCAAGGTCAGAGATATCACGGCAGACGATTTGAACGATGCCGTAGATTATGATGAACCGACGTTCATCCGCCGTAAACACGCGGTGGGTGAGTCGAGCGGTGGGACCTACAGAGGATACAAGGGAATTGTCATCGACAATACGGATCTCAGTGATCTTGATGTGCCGACATTTTTACGTAAAAAGGCAGACTAGCTACCGAAAACGGGCGCATGATAAGAACTGTTGGATGCCGATGAACGATAAAAAACGAAAAACTTCTGATAGCCAATGGCAGGGAAAACCGAGAGATTTCAAAAAAAAGTTGCCCACCCGGAAATTGGTGCAATCCGCAAACGATGGGAAGGCCGTATCAAAGTTGCATTGGTATATCCCAACACGTATCATGTGGGGATGTCCAATCTCGGTTTTCAGGCGGTATACGAATTGCTCAACGCGGTTGAGCACGTCGTATGCGAACGGTCTTTCTTACCGAGAACCACCGGAAAAAAAACAGATCGCATACTTACCGTGGAGTCCGGAAATCCAATTTCAAAATTCGACATCATTGCTTTTTCGGTCTCATTTGAAAATGATTATCCCAACCTCCTAACAATTCTTGATAAAGCAGGCCTCCCCCTGCTGTCTGATGACAGAGGAACCCCCCACCCTCTGCTTATTGCAGGGGGAGTTGCTTTATTATTAAATCCGGAGCCTTTGGCCCCGTTTATCGATTGTTTTCTGATGGGTGAAGCCGAAGCCATTCTGCCACAGTTTTTTGACACGGCTTCACCGGATGTTCTGGCTCAAAATAGAAGATCGTGTTTAAAAACCCTCGCCAGCGAAGTTCCCGGTATCTATGTTCCGACATTTTACAGAGCATCTTACCATTCGGACGGGACGCTTTGTGCATTTGAACCGGTATCCGACGTTCCGGCTAAAGTTGAACGCCAATATGTGGAAGATATCTCCCAGATTCCTATCTGCAGTAAAATCGTAACCCCGGACACCATCTTTGACAGTACATTTCTCATTGAAGTCAGCAGAGGATGTCCCCATGGCTGCAGATTCTGCAGCACAGGATATGTTTACAGACCTCCGCGGTTCAGAACCTTTTCACTTCTGGAGAAATGCATGGAAAAGGGGGCGTTGATCACGAACAAAATTGGACTGGTGGGCGCTGCGGTTTCGGATCTTCCCGATTTAGACAAGCTTTGCCGCCAGAGCCTTGAAAAGGATATCCGAATATCCTTCAGCTCCCTGAGAGCCGATGCTTTTACACCTGAACTCCTTTCAGTCCTAAGGAAAAGCAATGTCAAAACCGCAACCATCGCTCCGGAAGCCGGAACAGAGCGTCTGCGCAGGGTGATTAATAAGGGTTTCACTGAAATAGCTATCCTTGACGCCACCGAGGCGTTGGTCGCCAGCGGTGTTCCCAACCTAAAACTGTATTTTATGATCGGTCTTCCCACCGAAACCATGGATGACATCGACGCCATTGTCACCCTGTGTAAAAAGATAAAACACAGATTCCTCGAATCGAGTCGGGCCAGGAAGCACATGGGGGAGATCACCGTCAGTCTCGGTTGTTTTGTCCCTAAACCGTTCACACCGTTTCAATGGGTCGGACTGGATGATATCCGTTTGCTAAAAGAAAAGATAAAAAAGATAAGGGCCGGTCTTAAAGGAGTGGCAAACATCCGCCTACACGCGGATATTCCCCGCTGGGCTTACATTCAGGCGCTGTTGTCCCGGGGAGACCGAAACACTGCACAAATATTGCTGCTTGGGAATAAAAATCAAGGGAACTGGCCCAAAACACTAAAATCCTCTCCTGTCAATCCTGATTTTTATGTTTACAGGGAACGTCCTTTAGATGAATTGTTTCCCTGGGACTTTATCGATCATGGCATCCGCAAGTCTTTTCTCAAAAAGGAATACAAAAGAGCCTTGGAGGGGAAAACCTCCCCCCCATGTCCTATGGAACCCTGCCATATCTGCGGGGTGTGTAAAGAGAAGGGCAATTCGAGCTGCGCTTAAAGGCTCGCTCGCCTCCCCAACATCTCCCTCTCAGAAAGGTACCGGGTATCACATTCCACATAGGCTACCACAAAAAAACTAATGCATGTATTCTGGAAACCAGCGATGTTAGTGTATTGAAGCATTAACCCTTCCTCTATATTATCAGCAAGTTCACATGGCTCTATCCCACATTCACAAATATGTCATAAACTCATATGGATAGCGTGAAGTTCAACAGGTATGTATCTTTCAATACGAATAATTTTCGAATTTTAAGAACTTCTGTTATAAGCCCGTGTGGAATCGTCTTCGTCCATTGGCAAATGAATAAAACAATGATAATAGGTAATTGTATTTGAACTGCAGCAGCGAGCGCATTCCCCGCAGCTTGGCGCGGGGAATCCGTGGATTAATTCTCGAAAATTTGTTTAGAGCTGAACACCTTAAAAAAATATAACCCTAATTGAGCGAAAGTTTAGGATGCCCCAGATCCGAGGCATCAAGGACGAAGCCGTAGTCGTCTACTGCGAGCCCTTGATAACGAAGGAGGTGGGGTATCATCAGCTTTCCCGAAGGGTCAACAAAATGGGATTGTATTAAAAGATTTATATCTCATCTATAAAAGCGTTATGAAAACACATTTGCATCTACAAAATATATAAAAAACTGAACCCTTATAATATTTTTCCCAATTTGTTTACGATCAATTAGGGTATGAATGCATATCAGATAGAGCAGGCAGATACACTGGATATGGTATGTCGTCACTTTGGAACGATTTCCCCTCAGAAGCGGTTGGCGCTATTATCACAAATTTCTGATTATCTGCTGTTCCGGGACGCGGTGGACGCATTTCTTCGTGAGCACTTTGAAAACACATGCACCCAAAATTGCTATCAGAGCAGGGTCAGTGCCTGTTGTTCCCGTGAAGGCATCATTACATTTTTCGGAGATGTTGTGGTCAACGCACTGGTATCTGGCGAAGCAGAGATCAAAGGTTTGGCGACGGTGCTCCAAACACCCAACACCGGATTTAAATGCATCTACCTGGGAGAGCAGGGTTGTTTGTGGCGGATTAAGCCGATTGTTTGCGAAATGTTTCTCTGCGAGCAGGCACAGAAAGAAGTGTTCGGGTTAAAATCTTGGGCTGATAAATTATGGCAGGAATTGAAGCGGCGGGAGAAACTGTACCGGTGGCCTGACCGGCCGGTCCTTTTTGATGATCTTGAACGTTATTTTATGGCGAGGGGATATTCCTCTCCCCTTATGTACCTGCATAACAGCCCGGGACTGTTAAGAGTGAAAAAACGGGCAAGGGAAAGAAAAACCAGCAAATAAATTATTCCATAAAAATCAATAGCTTTAGATTGATACCGGTTCAAAAACATAAAAAAATAAAAATTAGTAAAAGGCGTGAAAAAGAGGGGTATATTCTTGCAAATGTTACCCTATATATGATTATGAATTCGATATCTATCAAATTGTTTAAGATGTATTCCCATTTTTAGTTGTCACAGGTATAGTTTCCAGCGCAGATTCATCTGCCAACAAATCCACATGCCGATCCTTTGCCGGTTCTACGTCTACTCGTTTTGGCCAAAAGCCGTATTTCAGCCGATGGACTAGCAACCGACAATCGCTAAGCAAGGCCAGAAGACTTGGGACCAGCACCAGGGTTAAAACGGTTGCAAAGGCAATGCCAGCAGCAATAGATAGGGCCATGGGAATGAGAAATTTGGCCTGAAGGTCCGTTTCCATAATCAGCGGAGCCAGACCGCCCACCGTACTGAGCGATGTAAGAAAGATCGCCCTGAACCGTCGAGCACCACCAATGAGAATTGCATCAAAAAACGATGACCCTTCGGCAATATTTTCGTTGATCCTTTCGATCAAAACAATGGCGTCGTTAACGACTACACCGGTAAGTGCTACCATCCCGAATATACTCATAATCGACAGGTCATACCCTAGAAGCAGATGCCCCAAAACCGCGCCGATGATTCCAAACGGTACCGTAAACAGAATCACGAAAGGCTGGGCATAAGATCGAAACATGGTAGCGATTATGATAAAAATCCCGAGGATGGCCAGGGGATAACCTACATACAGACTTTCGAACGATTCCCGCATCTTTTTCTGTTCTCCCTGAAGCGCTACGTGGAGTTCTGGATATTGTCGCTTGAGCTGCGGGAAAAAGTTTAAATCAAGCTCGGAAAAAATTTCATTGGCATTGGCCTTTTTGGTATCAACATCTGCACTAACAGCCACCCGGCGCATACCGCCGGTACGGATAATGGTAGAGTATCCGGGTGCAAAAGATATATCTGCGACTGAGATTAACGGGACTTTATACCCGTTTGGAGTGCGGATGCGAACCCGTTCAAGGTCTGAAATACGGCTGCGCTCATCTGCGGTATACCGTACTTTGATCCGGATATCGTCTCTTCCCCGCTGTAGACGAACCGCTTCATCTCCATAATAACCAGCATAGATTTGTCTTGCAAGATCATCAACGGTCAGTCCCAGAGTCCTCGCCTCAGGTTTTAATTCAAGTCTCAGTTCATTTTTTCCCTGAGAAAAATCGGAGCGGATCTGATAAACGCCTTCGAACTTGCGAAGCCTGTCCATAAGATCATCCGCTGCGCCAAGGATGTCGTTCATATCATGACCCTGCAACCAGACTTCGATGGGAGCACCCGGAGGTCCGGCTTGCAGTCCTGTGAAAGTCAAAGACTTTACACCAGGAATTGGACCGATTTCCTTTTCCCATTTGATCATTAAATCTTTTGAATGAATCCCACGCCGATCCGAGTCTAAAAGTATGGCCTGAACCGAACCGAAGTGGGGTCCTGACTTGGGTAGATCCTCCAGGGTCTGGCCGATCAGGGATAGACGATTTTCAATCAGCGGATCTCCTGAACGGGTTTGGGTGTGCTCAGCCAAACGCAGGAGTGCTGCATCGATCTTTTCGATTGCATGTGAAGTAACATCCGGTGGAGTACCGCTGGGAAACTCCACGGTGGAGGTCATGATAAACCCGTCAATCTCAGGAAAAACTTCAAATTTCAGTATACCACCTCGGACCAGCCCAATGGTCAAGAGCAGGACACTAATGGCGATACAAAATGAAATATATCGATAGTATAGGGCCTTGCTCAAAACCGGCGTATATATGCGGGCCACAAACCATTCCATCCCGGAACTGGTCAGGCGATGCACGGTTTCCAGTTTGCGAGTCAAACGGTTCATATTATTGTTTTTAACATTGGGATCCGGAAGATGGCTCAAGTGAGCCGGCAATAACATCAAGCATTCCACCAGGGAAACCGCAAGACAGGAAATAACTACCACAGGCATAATGGCAATGAACTTGCCCATAATTCCGCCGACATATAAAAGCGGAATAAATGCGACGATGGTAGTGATCACAGCGGCGATGATCGGCATCCCCACTTCGCTGACACCGTCAACCGCCGCTTTTAATGGTGGCTTTCCCTGCTTGCGGTGAAAATAAATCGCTTCGCCTACCACAATGGCATCATCTACGACAATACCCAGAACCATAATCAATCCGAAAAGCGATATCATGTTGATCGTACCGCCCACAGCCCATAAAATGGCCAAAGCACCTGCAATGGAGATCGGGATCCCCATGCCGCCCCAGAAAGAAAGACGGGCATTTAGAAAAGCCCACAACAGAAAAAAAACAATGATCAGCCCGATCATTCCATTTCTTACCAGCAGATCGATCCGTGACCGGAGCATGTCTGTATTATCATAGAGAACTTTAATATTGGCACCAGCAGGCAGTTGTCGTTCCTTTTGAGATATATATTTTTTAACAGCCTCTGATATTACAAGGGCGTCTTCTTCCTGTGTTTTATAGACGATGAGAAGAACAGACGGCTCACCGTTTATCAGAGCATTTATGGGATCTTCCGTGAATCCGTCGTTAATGGTGGCCAGACGGTCCAGTGTGATGATCTCACCTTCCGGTCGAGCCAGAACCACAATGGAAGAAAGTGTCTCACCCGTATACTTTCGACCCATGGTTCGTACCCGGATTTCCTCACCTTGTGTACGTATCGTCCCGCCGGCAAGATTCAGACTGTTGCGTCGAATCGCATCCACGACCCTATCAAAGCTTAATCCATATTCACGCAGCCGTTTTTCGGATACCTCGATACTGATTTCATATCCTCTGGCACCGAAGATTTCCACCTGAGAAACCTCCGGGACCTGCTGGATTTCATCCTTGATTCTTTCCGACCACTCTTTTATCCTCCGTTCAGACATGTCACCGGAAAAATATAGCAGCATCACAGGATCTTTTAGCGTTAACTCGGTAATGACCGGCTTTTCCGCATCAACCGGAAAAGAGGAGATGGCGTCCACTCTCGATCTGACCTTTTCCAAGACATCGCCCACATCATAATCTTCTTTTACTTCGATAACGGCGGAGCCGACGTTTTCACTCGAATTCGTGGTGTACTGTTTGATTCCCTCTTGGCCTTCTATAGCCTCTTCAATTTTCCGGCTGATTCCCTCTTCAACCTCTTCGGGATCAGCACCGGGATACGGAACTGAAATCGTAATCATGTTCAAGGAAAATTCCGGAAAGTTTTCCCGAATCATGGACATGGTTGCGATCCCACCGGACAGAAAGATCAGGACAAGGATGATATTGGCAAATACCGTGTTTCGGGCAAATGCTGCCAATACACGTTTCATGATTTATTTTCCTTTTTACTTCTGTTGGTTATTTCCAGTAACGCGTTTTCCAGTGGGTCAATAAGCCGCGTGGTTATGATCATATCCCCGGCATTAATCCCGCCGGCCACATAGGCGTTCTCA
>JAAXQD010000214.1 GCA_012974475.1 Desulfobacterales bacterium | reverse complement strand
ATAAAAAAAGTGCCTGAAGTTTAAAGTGCTTAAGTGAGCTAAAGTTGTTGAATTCACCTTCGGCGCAGCTTATTTTAAACGGTTGAAAGCGAATATGATGAATGCAGTGAATTGTTGGCAATATTTGCCTCTATTGCCAGAGGCATACAAAATTGACAGGATGCCTTAACTTTAGGCACTTTAGTTCACTTTACACTTTGAACTTTTTTATTTAGAATTTATTATGTATTTTCCATATTTCATAACATACATGGCGTTGGGCTTTGCCATCAGCCTGGTGGTCTTTTTCTGGGCCCTTAAAAACGGCCAGTTTAAAGATCAAAAGCGGGCACGGTTTCTGCCCTTGGAAGATGAGCGCGAACCATCTGCTGCAAAGATCTCGACTTTTCATCGGTATGAGGCGTATGCCCTCGTGCTGCTGGCACTGGCAGGCCTTGTCGCCAGCGGGGCGGTGCTGATCTTTGCACTTTTGAATGCCAACGGAGCGTAAACAATCGGTTAAACGGAAACCATTTTCAAAAGGAAACCCCATGAGACATTTTAATCTGCTGAACTTCCAACATATCGTGCTGTATGTGTTTCCAACGCTGATCTTTATGGTGGTATTCGGGTTGGCGCTGGCCTTCAGCCACCTTCGAAGCGAAGATGCCGAAGCGCGAAAACGGAAAATCATCTACCGCTTCCCCGAAAGGATCGAAGACAGGGACGCCCCTTTTCCCCTGTCCATGATGCTGATTATCGCCGGGGCCATCGCCTGGGTTTTCTTTTATATTTTGGGTACCGGCCTCTTGGGAGTAAAAATATAAAATGACACATTCAACCGGAAAAGAGTCCACTTTTGCCACCTGGGTCATCATTGTTCTGCTTTTGGCATGGATACTGGGAAAAGGTTTTTTTTCGTTTTTTGTCGTTGGAGATATGGGCCAGCCCACCTGGAACTACCGCCCTGTCAAGGATGTCCCCGGGGAATCACCTTACGCACTCTACGAGGTGCTCCCCTTCCCTCAGCACGTGAAAGGCGCCAAAGGGGAATAGATGAAGCGAATCTCGATTCTAATTTTGATGGTGGCCGTTGTGCTCACAGCGGTCTATACGATATTGACGCTGTATGATGAAAACCTCCAGATCGGCCGCATGTGGGAAACCCCTGCTGTCCGGCCCTACGAAAAACCGATGCTGATTATGGAAAAATCGGTGATACCCGTTACCGGCGGAGAGGCTGCCTTTAGAAATTTGGAGGGAGAAGATATAATGTCGCCGTTCGAAATTAACGATCCCCAAGTCATTCAATCAGGAAAGTCTCTCTATTTTACTTACTGTGCCCAGTGCCATGGAAAGTACTATGACGGCAACGGCACCGTCGGTCAAAGTTTTAATCCCCTGCCCGGAGATCTTCAGAGTGCCCGGGTTCAGTCCATGCCCCAAGGCATTCTATTTAAAGAGATCAGTTACGGAATTCCCAATGGCAGACAGCCGGCCCTTGCCACTACTATCGCAATGAACGATCGCTGGCGGATCGTTGCCCATATAAAATCTCTGGGACTCCGCGAATGAAATGAATCCTTCCAATGTTTCCTGCGACCTTTGCGGCCTCTCCTTAAGACACGGCACAATTAAATGGTGTTCAGAGCACAGAGAATTTTCCTTCTGCTGTATCGGTTGCCGACAGGTGTTCATCATGCTCCTGGAAGCTTCCGATGCTTCCGACCCGTTGCAATTTAAACAGACACCGCTGTTCAAAACGTGCCTGGAAATGGGAATTATCCCGGTTTCGGAATCGGACCTAAAGGCGCGCCTGGCGAAAGACCCTTCGGAACCGCCCCTTTCTTTGGGGCAAACAGGTGCTGAATCTTCAACAGGGGAAGGAAGTGAATCCGCATCCAATACCCTTGGCATTCACTTGAAAGTCAACGACATGTGGTGTCCGGCCTGCGCCTGGGTGATCGAACACGCCCTTGGCAAACAATCCGGCATCGTTCATGCAGCGTGCAATTTTTCAACGGATACGGTGCGATGTGAATACAATCCGATTCTGACGTCCCCGGAACGAATTATCCGGGCCATCGGCCGACTGGGATATCGGGCGGCGGATCCTGAAGAAGATACCCTGGCGATGGAGACCAAAAAGGATTTCATCCGTTTTGTCATCTCTGCATTTCTCACCGCCAACGTGATGATGCTCTCCTTTTCCCTCTACTCCGGATTTTTCATCCAGCTGACCCCGGACACCGTCCATAAACTCTCCTGGCCGATTTTCATCCTCGCCAGCATCGTTCTTTTTTACGGCGGCCCCAAAATATTTCGAAAAGCCTGGGCCGGATTGATCTCCGCTGCCTTCGGCATGGAAACGCTGATCGCCATCGGCGCTTTTACCGCCTACGTTTACAGTACGGTCAATCTTTTTTCCGGAAGCATTCATCTCTATTATGATACCACCGCCATGCTGATTACCCTGACCTTGCTTGGCAAAACCATCGAAAAAAAGGCCAAAGATTCGGTGCAGAAAGACCTTTCAAATTTTTTCTCCCTTCGGCCCACAAAAGTCAAAATATGCAGTGATGAATTCCCACGCGGCCGTTATGTCGCTGCGGAAGCCCTCGGACGCGGAGACATTTTCATGGTTGAAGAAAACGAAATTATCCCTGCAGACGGACGGATACTTGACGGTTCGGGCACGGTGGATGAATCTTCTCTCACCGGTGAAGCCCTCCCCGTACAAATCAAAGCCGGGAAACGAATCCGGAGCGGAACCCGGGTGCTACAGGGAACTTTCAGGGCCAGAGCCGAAGGCATCGGCGACGGGTCCACCCTGGGACAGATGATCGACATTATGGAAAAAACTCTGGAAAAAAAGATTCCCCTTGAAGCGAAAACCGATCGTATCCTCCGCTGGTTCGTGCCCCTGGTCGTGCTCCTTTCCATAGGAACCGGATGGGTCTGTCTTTTGTCGGGCCTCTCCCTTGAAACAGCCATGATCCGGTCGGTCACGGTCATGGTCATTTCGTGTCCCTGTGCCCTGGGCATTGCCATACCCATCACCCGTGTAGCGGGGATCTCTCTGGCAGGACATGCCGGGATTTTAGTCCGGGATTTTTCGGCCTTTGAACAGGCGGAAAGAACCGATACCATTGTCTTCGACAAAACCGGGACCCTGACCGAAGGTGAATGGATTTTACGGGATATCGTTGTTATGGAACCCTTTGTTGAAAAGCAGATCCTCTCGATGGCAGCCGCACTTGAAGAAACGTCCGATCATTACATCGCCGGTGAAATCAGAAGAAAAGCGCAAGAAACCATGGCATTACCGGCGCCGGTCAAAGGCATACAGTGTTTTGAAAACGGGATGTCCGGAAGACTCGGAGAAGACGAAGTCAGAATTGGATCCAAAGATTTTATTGCCGAAAGCCTGAAAGCGCCCTTGTCAATGCCAACGGCCCGGCAAAAAGATGAGATAGTGCAGTCAGCGGTCTATATGAGTTATGGGAAACGGTTGTGTGCCGTTTTCGTTTTTGGAGACCGCCTCCGGAAAACAGCATCTAAAACCGTCGAAAAACTGCAGAACAAAGGGTACCATATGGTCCTGTTATCGGGCGACGGAGAGGATGCCACACGGGCCGTCGGAAATATGCTGGGCATTCAAAATGCATACGGCGGAAGACTTCCTGCGGATAAAGCCGATTTGGTTCGGGAGATGCAAAAAAAAGGGAAGATCGTCGCCATGGTGGGTGACGGCATCAATGACGCCCCGGCCCTTGTGCAGTCGGACCTGGCCGTGGCCGTCCACTCCGGAAGCCATTTGGGCGAAGAGGCCGCGGATATCACGCTGATGCAGGGAAATCCCCGTCAGATTCTGGATTATCTGAATCTGGCCAAACGGGTAAATAGAAAGATTCATCAGAATCTTATGTTTTCTTTGATGTACAACACCATCAGCATACCCATTGCCATGAGCGGACTGTTGACCCCCATCATCGCTGTCTGCGCCATGCTCTTGAGCAGCCTCAGCGTCACCGGAAATGCGTTGTTACTGAAACGCAAATACAAATTCTCATGAAGACCATCAAATGGAAAGCAAAACAAAATGATGTCACTTGGGGTCAATTCCATCAAAGCAGAGAAAAAGTCTGGAAATTCTGATCAGATAAAGTATGATTTGCTATTGTGCCTCTTTTTTTGTATGAGAATAACCGCAGACATAAGGCTTTGATTTCATTTTCTGATACCTGAAACCCGACACCTTTCAATTGAACGTTTTCGCTCAATTAGGTTAAAATTAAGGTTTATCGATGACAAATTCCAACGATTCCAAACCTCGATCACTGCTGTTAATGATAGCAGGCGCCAAAGGCGCTGTGGCCTCCACGGTGGCGGTGGCCGCCGCTGCCATGGGCAAGAATCCCGATGCCGTCTTACCCAGCGTGACAACTCGCAACAGTTTTTCCTATATAGGGCCGCCCCAGGCCGTCCACATGACAGGCTGGGATACGGAACCTGGGAATTTGACCGAATGCATAAACAATCACGGGGTATTGCCGGAGAGTCTCTGGGAACCCCTTCAGACGGATCTCGACGAGATGACCCTATTCGAGGCCCCGTCCGCAGATCTCGATCTTAAAGGCCAAATCGAGCATCTCATGCAGGACATCCGGACCCTCAGACAACGGTACCCTGATGCTCAGCCCATCCTCATCGACCTCTTGCCGGCGTGTGTACCCAACGATCTTGAAAATACTACGAGCCTGGACCGCCTCTATGCTGAGGCTGATCCTGGGAGCCATCCGGACCTGGCCTATGTTCTGGCAGCCATTTTTTCCGGAGTCCCGGTGGTAAATTTTTCCCCCAACTCGTTGGAAATCCCGGTGGTCCTTCAGGAAGCGATTAAACATGAAGTGCCCATATCCGGGTGCGACGGTAAGACCGGCCAGACCTATTTCAAAGTCGTTTTGGCCTCGGCACTCAAAGCAAGAAATCTTTTTGTGGATGGGTGGTACAGCCTTAATATTCTGGGGAACGCCGACGGGAAGAACCTCATGGACCCCCATCGGGCGGCCGGAAAAGTGGCCAACAAGACCCAACTTCTGGATGATATTCTGGGCTACCCTGTTGGGGAGCAATACGGAGAACCGTCTCACAAAGTCCATATCGACTACTACCCGCCCCGGGGCGATGCCAAAGAAGCCTGGGACGCTATCGATTTTCAGGGGATGTTCGGCCTCCCCATGAGTATCCGTCTGAACTTTCAAGCCCGGGACTCGGTCCTGGCGGCCCCGCTGGTTCTGGATCTGGCCCGGTGGATGGCGGCACTGAAAATGGCGGGCCGCACCGGGCCGATTCCGGAACTGGGGTTTTATTTTAAAAAACCTCTGGGCGAGAATCCGCCGCTGAGCTTTCAGGATCAGATTCAAAGTCTGAAGAAACTGGAAAAAGAATGTGATGAAAAGTGCCTAAAACTAGAAGTGAGCTAAAGTTTGAAGTGCCTAAAGTTGAGAAAGCACAAGCGCGCTGTCATTCTGAGGAATATTTATAGAACACATAAACTTTAGTCATTTTAGTCACTTTAGTTCACTTTGAACTTCTGAAAGGAAAAAACGTGATATTCGCCTACAGCACCAACGCATTTGTTAAGTTCTCTATCTTTGAATCCTTTGAAAAAATCGCAGATCTGGGGTTTCGAGGTGTCGAGATCATGGGCGACAGACCCCATCTCTACCCCCCCGACTTTCAAGGGGCTGATATGGCCCGGGTGAAAGAAACACTCGAAAAACATAACCTGAAACTCACCAACATCAACAGTTTTACCCTTTACGCCGTTGGGGATATGTATCTTCCTTCCTGGATCGAACCGGATAAAGAAAGACGCGACATTCGGATCCAACATACCGCTGACTGTTTGAAAGCCGCCGCCGCACTGGATTGTAAAAACATTTCCATCCCCCCCGGCGGTCCGATGAACAACCTGTCGAGAAAGGACGCCATGGCTCTGTTTCACCAGGGGATGGAACAGGTGATTCCTCTGGCCGAAGAACTGGGCGTCAAAATACTGGTGGAACCCGAGCCGGACCTGTTGATGGAAAATACTGCAGAGTTCAAATCCTTTATCAAGGACGTCAAATCTCCGGCCGTGGGATTGAATTTTGATATCGGTCACTTTTTCTGCGCCGGCGAGGATCCGTCGGCCGCCTTCGAAGAACTTTTCGAATGGATAGGCCACATTCACATCGAAGACATTGCCGAGGACCGGTCACACAATCACCTGATTGCCGGCTACGGCGCCATCCAATTTCCGGACATCTTAAAAACCATCGCCCGGTTGGATTATCAGGACGACATCAGCCTGGAGCTGTATCCGTATGTGGACACTCCGGAAGCGGCCGGCCGGGAAAGCCTCGACTATCTGCAACCCATTTTCGAAGAAGCCGGGCTGAACATCTCCTGACCCGAACAACTCATGAAGAATCGATCCGGCAACTATCAGATCGAGAGCGCAACCAAATCCGACACATCACATTTTGTGATAAGGAATAGATATCTTTTAAACGATCTCCAGTTGATATTTACGGTTCGAGGTTGATATTTTTTGGTTTTAATGACTTTCATGTCTTGGCAAGCTGTAATTAGGGAATTGATAAACCTGAGCTTACTCATCACATTATAACCTATATTTTAAACAATATAATTCATTCTTGCAATTGATGGAATTTTTACATAACCTATCCCAAATATGTTTTCTGCAGACCAATTGATCTTCATTGCTGAGGTTATTCCATGGTAAAACCCCTCAAAATGTGCATGCATATCTCTTAAATGACGCTGCCTGTAATTTTAGAAAATAGAAAACTTGACATAAACCAATAACCACTGTCATACATAAAATTTGCCGACTCAGCTCTATGCATGGTTTCGGATAACCCACGTGTGGTTGGAATATATTGCCACCGTCGGGAACCCGGGTCGAAACACAGAATACAAACCTCAACTCGTTGTATAGAAGAAAACTCGACTAATTCAACCCAATAACAATTCAACCATATACTATGAAATCAGCTTTGACATTGATTCTGGTTGTGATTTTTTCGTGGCTCCCATTCGAATGGGCTCATGCTTCCAACTTAAGATATGTTAGAGCCGGGGAACATGGAGTTTTTACAAGGGTTGTCTTTGAGTTTCAAGCTACTATTCGATCTAAGGAACCCATAATTACAGGGAAAGGGACATTTTCTGTTGTTTTTCTCGACGTTACCACCCCTATTCCAATCCAGACATTTCATAAGATAACTAAAGGGGTCCACTCCGTTGAACTTGTTCGGGAGGAATCTCGTTTAACGGCCAATATAAAGCTTTCCTTTCCATATTTTAGGCTAAAAACCACTATTCTTTCAAATCCTGACCGAGTTGTTATTGACGCATACCGGATGTCCTCACCACCAAAGATATCTAAGCCGAAGGAATCTTTGCATGCTAAGTCCAATTCAAGAGTATTGACAGAGCCTGCGGTAAGAGCGCAAATTGCAAGTACAAAAAAAACCTCAACTGAGATAGTAGACAGCCATTTTAAAATAGATAATTTGACCATTAAAAAACCGCTGTTGAATGAGACTCCTGAGCGAGCAGAAGAGATTTCTGGCGACCAAGTGCCATCCTTATCCAAAGAGATCCACGGCACATCGTCTCAAAGGGTTAGTCAAGTGTCTGCGAAACAAGATAAATCGCTCATTTCTTTTAACTTGAATTATAGTGTTCATACATATCTACTCGTTCTATTAAATATTTTCACATTCATTATTATTGTATTGTTGAGTTTCTATCTGTTAAAGAGTAGATCCATGGACGATTCTGAGCATCTCAACGAGATCTTGGAATCTCTTAAGACGACTGACGAAAGTATTGCTACGATAGAAACTATGATTAATAGAGAACTGAAAAAGATAGAACATTCTTGATTATTGGGGATATTATGACTGAAGAATCCCAGACAGAAATTATTATTGGCCTTTCAGAAGAGGAAAAAGAAGACCTCGAAGAATTGATAAAGACAATCAAAGAGGACCCGTCTTTAGAACTGCGCAGCTCAACTAACGAAGATGTTCAGAAACAGCTCCAGTCCATGGGTGCAAACCTTGCCCATTTAGGCGACATGTTGCTGAAAATCGACGATAAAATGAAGTCATTTTACGAAATAATATGCCTCTCTTGTAAAAAAGACGAGATGCTTAACAAACGCATAGACGCTATCATAGAAATCATTAGGGATCGAAAAAATATTTAATTAGAAAATTAGGAATAATCGATTGGATTGACAACCAGAACAGCATATCGTTAAAGATTGAAGAGGCGGGCTTGATAGAAAATAAACCACAGGGCATAGGAATAATATGACTTCCTGTCTCTTATACACATCT
>JAAXQD010000062.1 GCA_012974475.1 Desulfobacterales bacterium | reverse complement strand
GCACAACAAGCGGAAACCATAGCATATGCCACCAGCTATGATAAAAATCCCGGCGCTAGTTTTGTGGGGTATGTGGGGATTGTGTTTTAAATGATCCGTCGCTTCGAGATTCAAAATGTTGCGAAATGGCGCGTCCAAACCTGTCCAGGTTTCATTTGATCCAGTTGGGGCGGCCTTCCATCCAGGCATCCACAGTCTGTTCCAGCCAGCCGACCACCGCCCTTTCCATATAAAACTTCGGAAAAAGAAGATCTTCGCCCGATTCAATCAATCCTGCTTCAAAGGCGGTTCGGGCCAGCGAGGTATGGGGATAAATTCGAATGCCGGTGGTAACTTTCACAACTTCCAGCGCCAATGAATCTGCAAAAGTCAGACTTTCCAGAACGGTCTCCCGGGTCTCACCGGGGCCACCCAGCAGCAAAAATCCCATGCGATGGATGCCAACCGCCTTCAGTCGTTCTGAAACCTTCCGCACGTCATCCGGACCATATCTTTTGTTCATGTTTCGAAGTATTTTCATTGAACCGCTTTCAAAACCAAAACTGACCTCTCTGCAGCCGGCCAGGGCCATTTTTGCCGCCAGCGTCTCATCAACCTTCCAGGGGTACAAAATACACCGCCAGATCATCTTCAAATCTTCCGATATCAATCGATCACAAAGAGTTTCGGCATAGGAAGGCGGAAAATTAAAGGTATTGTCGACGAAAAAAAAGCGATTAAACCCGGCATCGACATATCGCGAAATCATCTCGACAATTTTTTCGGGCGGATATTTTCGAATGGTTCGTCCTTCAATACTGGCGGTTGAACAATAATTACAATTCATGGGACATCCGCGGCGGGTTTGAACCGGAAACCAAACCTCTTCTTCTTCGAGCATGGCCGGAATTCGGATATGGGTATCGGGCAGGGGCATCGGATAAGCGGCCAGATTGCCGATACGTTTGGGTCGGTTTTGAGTCCCCTGACGGAGAAAATAAAGACCGGGAATTCCGGAGAGTTCGATTTTATTTTGGAGCCGGTAGAGAAGTTCAAGAAACGCCGCTTCCCCCTCCCCCTGAATCCCCAGGTCGGCTTCAAGGTAGTCCAGGGCGGATTGGGGAAAAATACTATACCCCGCACCCCCTAAAACAATGGCGGCACGGGTCGTCTTGCGGCAAATCGATACGATCTCTTTTACGGAGTCCAGAAAAAACATCGGGCGTTCCCTGTTCTGGTCATCGATATTTCTGACTGAAATTCCGATGACCTCCGGTGGGAATTCTTCGATGATTTCTTGGACGGCCGCCAGGGGTTCTGTTTGGTCCTGTAAATTTAACACCCGGACCGGGTATCCTGCCCGCTGTACCGATGTGGCCACACATCCCAGGCCCAAGGGTAATACCGGCATGTTAATGGTTTCGGTGTTGGCGGATATCAAAAGGACTCTCAAGGTCTTTTCTCCATGGTTCGTGTACGTTCAACAAAGGGGTTCGAATTTAGAGAACATCAGACGCCCACAGCCAGGAGAATGTAACGATACCGATGGTGGCGACCATACAATAGGTTTGATGTTTCTTTTTTAGAACCCGATGCAGATACATGGCGTAAACAAGTCCCAGAAAGATGCCCGCCAGAAAACCGAACAAGTGTGCCGTGAGATCCGAGTGGGCCCCTGCACCCAGAAATGCCAGCAGCGCCAAACCGCCGGCCAGGGGAAGCCAGGCCTTCCTGCGCTGGTCGGCAACTTTGATCTTTCGATCTAGCTGATAGGCGGCCAGAAAGCCGACGGCGCCAAATACAGCCGTCGATGCGCCGACTGAGTTATGACCGTATTGAAGCAGGCCTGCATTGGCCAGATTCCCCAAAATTCCGCTTAAAAGTATCATCAGCCAGCCGACCCCCGCACCGGTGATGTTACAAACCCAAGTCCCGAATATGGCAATTCCGGCCATATTGCCGACCAGATGCGGGGTGTCTGCGTGGAGCATCAGGGACGTAACGGTCCGGTATACTTCTCCGTTTAAAATATCAAAGGCAGACGCGCCGTATTGCCCGGCAATTTTTCCGATTCCACCGGACATATCGACTCCCATATTGCATGCCAGTAAAAGCAAGGAAACCCATATGCCCGTGTACGTTTTATTGTGTTCTTGGGCCCTCTGGCCATCCAGCGGCGGCTGTTGGGAATTCTCGGCATCATATTGTGCCACAAGGTCCAGGGCTCTGGCGTGGATCGTCTCATCAACCCAAATTTCCCAGCCGCTGCCGGATCTTACCATGGAATACGGCAGGCCGCACGAGGCCAGCACCAACCCGTAGGTATTCGCCTGGTCTTGAGTGAGACTTTCGCATAATATTTCAATCATATCTTGAATCCAGACAACCAAAGCTTTAGATGACGGCCCGGTGATTTTAAACACCCTTTGGGGGGAACGGGGCCCAATTCCAGTCATGATTACTTCATCTTTCGAATACGCACCTCTGTCTGTTTCACATCCTTTAGCAATTCTACGATTTTGGACGTATCTGTTTCGCCATAGTGATACGGATAGAGTATTTTGGGCTTAAAAACTTTTGTTGCCGATGCAACCATTTCCGGCGTCATTGTATACGGCAGGTTCATGGGCAAAAAGGCGATATCGATATCTTTTAACATCGTCATTTCCGGAGTGTTTTCCGTATCACCCGCCACATAAACCCGTTTATCTCCGAGTGTAATGACATAACCGTTACCCATGCCCTTTGGGTGGTAAGGAACCCCTTTACTGCGCATATGGACGACATTGTATGCCGGCACGGCTTCTATTTTCAAACCTTTTACGATCCTAACATCGCCGTTGTTCATAACAATCCCCCCTTTGACCTGGCTTGAGCAGGTCTGGGTTAACACAACATCGGTTTTTTCGGCGCGCAGAATCTCTAGGGCTTTCAGATCGAGATGATCACGGTGCTCATGGGTTAAAAGAATAAGATCGGCTTTGGGCATTTTGGAATAATCGCCCAGCCGGGTCCAAGAATCGACATGGATGATTTTCCCGCCAAGGTTGAGCATCAGCGTCCCATGGCCGATAAACGTGATTTCCAGGTCGCCGGCGGACGTTTTAATGACATCGGTTTCAAACCCTTCTTGAGCGGTTAAAACCCTCGGAAAAAGCATCGTAAAGAAGAGGGTGAATAAAAATACCTTTTTCACATGATATCTCATTTGCAGATCCTCCTATAATAAAAATGAATGCCGGCAAATCGCTTGAGCAGGTGGAAACTTAGCCTATTTTGCGATACGTTTGATCGAGTGTTTCGGGTTTTAACGGATGGTCTGTTGTCGGCAAAATATCATTGAAAGGTCGTGTGTGTAAATCACAAATATTTTGGCGTTCCATTTTTCCGCTCACTTCCACCGATTATTGAAAAAAATATTGACATGACCGCAGCATTAAAATAAGAACAATGGACAAGACCGACTGGTCGGTCTTATTGTTCGAAAAGGACCCGGGTCATGAATGATCTTAAGAAAAAAATCATACACGAATCGTTAAAGTTGTTTTCCTTGAAAGGCTTCCTGAGCACTTCAATGAGTCAGATATTAGAAGCGGCAGGGACATCAAAGGGCGGATTTTACAATCATTTTAAGAGCAAAGAGGAGCTCTTCTTCCGGGTCCTGGATGAAGCGCGTAACATTTGGCGTGAAAAAAATCTTTCCGGCCTGGATGAGATTGAAAATCCCATTGAAAAAATTAAAATATTTCTTGAAAACTTCAGAGACCGGTATCTGAAAGATGCCGAGAATTTCCCCGGAGGGTGTATCTTCATTACATTTTCCGTTGAACTGAGCGACCTGCGCCCCCATTTATCCAGAGAAGTGAATAAAGGGTTTATCGGCCTTAAACACCTGCTCAAGAGGCTTCTGGATGAGAGCAAGGCGTCCGGTGGACTGGGTGATGATGTGGATACCAGGGCCATCACCGAAATGCTGTTTGCAGGGATGTTGGGCGCTACGGTTATGTACGGTGTGGATAAGTCTGATGCGAACTTGGATAGATCTATCAACACCCTGATCGACTACCTTGACAAAATGAAGCCATTAAAGGAGGTAAGCTAAAATGATCGATTTTACATTTACAGAAGAACAGGAAATGTTCAGAAAAGCGGCTCAAGAATTTGCGGAAACACAGGTTGCTCCCAAAGTTCCTGAAATGGAAAAAACCGGCAAGGCCAGTCAGGACCTTGTCAAGGCCATGGCTGAAGCAGAAATGATGGCGTTGACCATTCCCGAAGAATACGGGGGGCTGGGCTTGGGATACACCGCCCGGTTTATTGCGCTCGAAGAAATCAGTAAGGTTTCGGTGGCAGCTGGCATGATGCTTCAGGTTTTTGCATTGGGCATCGAACCCATATTGAAATTCGGCAGCGATGCCCAGAAAAAGAATTTTTTGCCCGGCCTGGCAACGGGAGAACGGTTGGCATCCACCGCTGTCACTGAAACCACAGGCGGTTCAGATCCCACCGGTATACGCTCAACGTATAAAAAAGATGGCGAGGACTACATTCTCAACGGTCGAAAATGCTTCATAACCAACTCCCATATTGCCGACACGATTACCGTTCTCGCAAAAGACGACGAAAATCCCAAAGCCTTCTCGACCTTCATCTTGGAAAAGGGGATGGAAGGGTTCAAAGCCACCCATGAAGAGAACAAGGTCGGCATGCGCGGATGCAATACCGGCGAGTTGGCCTATGAAAATTGCCGGGTTCCCAAAGAAAATCTGGTTGGCGTTGAAGGGAAGGGTTTGGGGGTTGCCCTGGCGGCCATCGGCGACGTCGGCAGAGGCGGCATGGTCGCCTGTGCGCTGGGCCTGCAGGCTGCGTGTCTCGAAGTTTCCGTTAAGTTTGCCAATGAACGGATTCTGTATGGAAAACCGATCAGCAGATTACAGACGATCCAAAATAAACTGGCGGACATGAAAATCGATTTGGAAGCAGGCCGCCTGCTGGGTTATAAAGCCGCTTCCATGCAGGACAAGGGCGAACGATCCAGCAACGAATTTGCGGTGGCCAAGTATTTCACCACCGAGGCCGCTCAAAGGGCGGCCAAAATGGCCAGTGATATACACGGCGGCTATGGATGCATGGAAGAGTATGCGGTTTCCCGCTATATGCGCGATTCCTTTGTTTTGGGCCCCTCGGCAGGCACATCCGACATTATGAAAGTCATTATCGCCCGTTGGACGCTTTCATAAAACTCTCTGGAATTGAGGGAGATGTTTCCAAAAATCCCTCAATTCCCGATTCGGCATAGGGTGTATACAATGTTCAAAATCGTTGTTTGTGTCAAAGCGGTACCGGACCCAAAAGAGGCGTGCAACATAAAAATCGACCCGGCCACAAAGACGCTCATGCGGTGTGACGTTCCCATGGTCTTGAACCCGTTGGACAAATATGCACTGGAGGCGGCCCTTCAATTCAAAGCGGAATTTGATGCCCATATCTCAGTGCTCAGTATGGGGCCACCCGAGGCGGGCAACATCGTAAAGGAATGTCTGGCCTTAGGTGCCGATCGGGGTTTTTTGCTTTCCGACCGGGCTTTTGCCGGTGCCGATGCCTTTGCCACGGCGTACACCCTGGCCAAAGGTATTGAAAAAAACGGCCCGTATGACGTGGTTTTTTGTGGGATGGCCAGCAGCGACGGCAGCACGGAATGGGTGGGACCGGAAATTGCCACCTTCTTGAAAATACCCGTGGTTACACGGATAAAAGAGATTGTGGAATACAATGGTCAATGGTGGACGGTAAAGGCCGAACTTGAAAACGGCTACCGTCTGGTGCGGGTACAAATTCCGGCGGTTTTTACGGTGACCAGAGAGTTGAACACGCCCCGGAGACTCAGCTTTTCGGGAATTATTAAAGCCCGGAAAAAGGAAATCACCCGGTGGGGAATTCAAGAACTGGGGGTCCCTGAAGAATCGGTCGGGTTGAAGGGTTCCCCGAGCATGGTATCGACAATTGCATCCATGGACAGCCGGCGAAAGGTTGAGATCCTCGAAGGTAAACGGGAAGAAAAAGCCGAGCAACTGGTCCAGAGACTGGTTAATGCGGGTGTAATCTAAATCCTAACATTGGATAAAGAAAGGATCGATACGCACAATGGGAAAATCACGCGGACCCGTGTGGGTTATTGCCGAGCAGATAGACTGTCGGATTCTTGAGGTATCATTTCAGCTCATCGGTCACGGACGGAAATTGGCAGCCGCGCTGGATACCACCGTGGAAGCCATACTTTTGGGCCATAAGATGGAAGAACACCCCCGTCAATTGTTTGCGGCCGGGGGAGACCGCGTCTACCTGGGGAACGATCCGGAACTGGCCGTTTATCAACCCGAAATTTATACTGAAATTATCGAAAAACTTGCAAAAGAAAGACAGCCTGAAATTATACTCGTCGGTTCCACCGCTATGGGAAGAGAACTGGCGCCGCTCATAGCAGCAAGGCTGGATACCGGATTGACGGCTCACTGCATCGATCTGGTGATAGACGGCAATAAAGTTTTAGAGAGCAGAATACCTGCGTACGGTGGACTGCTCTCGATTATCTGTCCGGACAGACGGCCCCAAATGGCAACCATCGCAACAGGGGTTTTCCCGAACCCCGAACCGGATGAAAGCAGGACAGGAGAAATTATCCCGATCGAGGTTCCAAAGAAAATTCCGCGGCGGATTCAAACCCTAGAAGTCGTTCGTGAAGAACCCGAAGGTATGGACCTTGAATCGGCAACGATCGTCGTTGCCGGTGGTGCGGGTGCCGGTGATCCGGCGGGATGGCGTAAAATCGCCGGTCTCGCAGAAGTCCTGAACGCTGCTTTGGGCGCGACCCGACCGGCCGTTGATGAAGGCTGGGCGGCTCTTGAGACCATGATCGGACAAAGCGGGAAAATGGTAAGTCCGGAACTCTATATCGGTGTGGGCCTGTCGGGCGAATTGCAGCACATGGTCGGCATTTCAGGTGCAAAAATCATGGTCGCCATCAACAACGATGCCAAATCTCCGGTGTTTGAACAGGTGGATTACGGAATTGTCGACGACTATCGTGAGTTCGTTCCGGTATTCATCGAAAAGATCAAAGAATACCAGGGGAAACTCAAAACCTGTTGATTTTATGGTTCATGAACCATGACGCCTTGGAGGGAATCCCGTTTTGGCAAGGCTGAAGGGAGCTTCTACTTAGATGAGCTATTTTGAGGCCTTTTTACCAGGGTCAAAAGCATTTTAAACCGCTTTACAGCGGTGACAGAATGGGGGATGTCCGCCGGCATAACCACCACCTGCCCTTTACCAACGGTCATTTCTTTTCCGTCAATATTAACAACCGCCTCACCATCCAAAATTTGCACCATTGCATCGCCGGGCGCCGTATGCCTACTAAGTCCCTCTCCTTCATCAAATGAAAACAGCGTTATACTTAGAGATGAATTTTGAGAAAATGTTCTGCTCACAACGCGTCCCGATTCATATGCAACCAATTCATCGAGGTTATGGGGTTCTGAAAACAGTATGTTCTTTATAAGTACCGGTTTGGTCATAGCTCCTCCAGAGTCTTCATAAACGCCGGTTTTTTCCAGCCATTTTCTGATCATATTCTTCGACGGTATTCTGCCCGAACACATGACCTTGCCATTGATGATCAGGGCGGGTGTCCCCTTGACGCTGTATTTTGCGATTTGTTCAACATCTCTAACATGCTCAAGGTCTGCGGATAAGCCTATTTCTGATAGAACTTCCATAACCTCATTTTCAAGGCTGTTACACAGGACGCAACCTGCACCCAGAACTTTAATCTCCAGCCCTTCAGGACTCTCATCTCCAACCGGCTGGCCGAGAAATTTTCTAAACTCCCTTACAAATGCACGTCCGTATTCCTTTTGAACCTTGTCAGAAATGTAATTCTTTTTTGACAGCCGGATCAATAATTCTTCAGCCACAACATCATCAGGCTGTTCCGCATACAACTCTGCTATGTCCTTAAAAACTTCTTCAAGGCCCACAAAACCAACCTTGTGTTTATCGATTTTTATCTGGGTTACCTCGGATATAGTCATGGTCTAATGATATCCATTGTTTTTTCACATTACGATAAATCTTGGAAATGAAGGTTCGGGTTATTAAAAGCCGTTTCAAAACCCATCTTTTGTGGACTTGAGCCTTTTGTAAAACAGTAAGCCTGCCGTGCTAAATGTGTAGAACTCGAGCTGTCGCTCCAGTGTTTTAGCCTGTTAAAAAGTGTGCTACAGCGTTATTTCATCCCCTTCTCTTGCAAGAAAAAGGTCTGCAAAACGCTTCCGGCATTCTATCTCCATATTCGATAGAAATGTATCGTTATGTTCAATGTCGTGATGAAAAAGCGCCAGTTTTTTCACCCCGGCGCGTTCAGCTACCTCTATGGCTTGCTCCCAGCTGCTGTGACCCCACCCGCGCTTCACCTTCAATTCATCCGGAGTATATTGAGCATCATGAATGAGAAGATCGGCATTTTTG
>JAAXQD010000137.1 GCA_012974475.1 Desulfobacterales bacterium | reverse complement strand
GGGTTATAATATAGGGACAGAAGGCCGGAAGGTGAGAAGATCGAAAGGTGAGAAGATCAGAAGGTGAGAAGGTCGGCTTTTCTCAGACTCTCCAACCTTCTATCGTTCTAACCTTCTTAACTTCTTAAAAAAAGGGACTGCCGACCTTCATATGTTCTAACCTTCATAATATCTCACAAAATAGTGATCTTCAACCTGGAACCGTGAACCTTGAACCTCTCAACATAGGTCCATACATGCCATGCCGATTCGAATGATTGCACAAGAGCTTTACCGGCTTCTTCAAGAGGTTGAAAAAGTTGAGAAACAACTTCAGAACGCACCTTTTGAGAAACATGAAGAAATCAAAGATCAGCTTCGCAAATTAAAAGCCGAGCGAAATCGTGTGCGGGACATCCTTGAAGGGAAAAAAGAACACAAGCCCTACCGTTCTACATGATAAATAGACGCAATCATTCGGCCATCTGTGCAAAAATTGTTCGGGATTGGAGTATCAACAAATGAACAACCGTGTTTTATCGGAGCAAATAAAGAATAAAGAGAAAATCCCCCTTAACGAATATGAATCAAAACAGCTCCTCAAGGAATATGGCATTCCTGTTGTCAATGAAATGATTGTTTTAAACCAAAATGACGCCGTGGATGCCGCCGATGAAATCGGATACCCGGTGGTTCTCAAAGGACTTGGGTCTACCCTGCTTCATAAAACCGAACGAAATTTGGTTCATCTGAATCTCACGGATCCTCAAGCGGTTATCAAGGCCGCCCGATCCATCACTGCTGAAGCAGGTCATGAACTTGAAGGCCTTTTGGTTCAGCCCCAGGTTCAGGGCAAAAGAGAGTTTGTTTTAGGCCTCTTTCAGGATGAGCATTTTGGTCCTGTGGTAATGTTTGGACTGGGCGGTATTTTTACCGAAGTCCTTTCTGATATTTCACTCCGGCTTGCACCATTAACCGAAACCGATGCTGCCGAGATGCTCGATGAAATTAAAGCAAAATCGCTTCTTGGAAATTTCAGGGGTGAAAAGGCAGCAGATCGGAGCCAACTGATCAAAACATTGCTGGGTCTTTCCCGGATCGGAATGGAGCATCCTGACATTGCTGAAATTGATATCAACCCGCTGCTGATAACACCTACGGGCGACGCATTGGCTCTTGATTCCCTAATCGTCATGAATAAAGCGTCGAGAAACAAGGAATACTTGCCACCCATTGATCCCGCTGCGTTGGGATATTTTTTTTATCCAAAACCCATCGCTTTTGTGGGCGCCTCCGGCAAAATAGGCAAGTGGGGTCATATACTCCTAACTTCGACCATAAGCGGCGGATTTAAAGGAGAAATATATCCTGTAAACCCAAGAGGCGGTATAATCGCAGGACGACAGGTCTATCCATCGGTTGCCGAAATTCCCGGAGATGTAGACTTGGCAGTGGTTACGGTACCGGCATCAAAGGTTATGGATCTGATTCCCCAGTTTAAAGAAAAAGGTATCCGGAATATGCTTCTGATAACATCAGGGTTCGGAGAAACCGGTACAACTGGAAAGAAATTAGAAGAGCGCCTTGTAAAACACGCGAGACAAGCAGGAATACTGGTGCTGGGTCCCAATACCATGGGAATTTGCAACCCCCATATCAATCTATTCTGCACCGGCAGTAACGTCCGGCCGAGACCGGGTTCTACTGCCATCGTGGCTCAATCTGGAAATATGGGAATGCAATTGCTGGCCTTTGCCGAAAAACAGGGTATTGGGATTCGGGGTTTTTGCGGTTCCGGGAACGAGTCGATGATTACCATCGAGGATTACATGGATGCCTTTGAAGTCGACCCACCGACCCGTACCGTGATGCTGTATATAGAAAGTGTCAAAAACGGTCGTCGTTTCTTTGAGAGCGCCCGCAAATTAGGGAAAAAGAAGCCGATTGTTCTTTTAAAAGGCGGTCAGAGCAAGGCAGGGTATAGAGCTGCAGCAAGTCACACGGGCGCGATGGCTTCAGACGCAAAGGTTTTCGATGCCATATGCCGCCAAACCGGCATCGTGAAAGTCGACCAGTCGATGGATCTCCTCGACCTGGCCGCTTCATTTTCATCCCTCCCGTTGCCCAGGGGAAATCGCACGGCCATCATGACGCTGGGTGGCGGCTGGGGTGTTGTTACAGCAGACCTCTGCTCGGAATACGGGTTGGAAGTTCCGGAATTGTCTTCTGAAATCGTGGACAGGCTCGACAAATTGCTTCCTTCATACTGGAGCAAGTCGAACCCCGTAGACCTTGTGGGTGAGAATGACAACCGTCTCCCGATGATTGCAGTGGAAGAACTTGTAAAATGGGATGGCTGTGACGCGCTAATCAACCTGGGTATTTTAGGCCGAAGAATCATGCTGAAAAATCTGGGTGATTCGGTGCTTCAGGCAGACCCCGCGTATTCCCCTGAATTTATTGAATCCATGAACAGAGCCCACGCTGAGTTCGAGACGAAGTATATCGAACATATTGTAATGCTGATGGAAAAATACCAAAAGCCGATCATCGGTGTCAGCCTGTTGACCGATGAAAAAGACAATACCGTCTATCGGGTCAAGGGCAGTCAATATAAAGGCGTATTTTTCGAGACACCGGAACGAGCGGTGAAAGCAATCGCCAGGATGTATGAATATCAACGCTTTTTAATGAAAACCCAGCAAAGTTAACCGATGAATTTTCCTTGTGATGATGGCATCGTTATGTTATTTTAAAACCATGATTCCACAATTCAAGAAGCATTCGCTCCCAAAAAATTTTAAATACAGGTTCGATTTTGAAATCGGTTATCTTACAAAAAGCCCTTGTAAAAACTGTGTAAGAAAAAAAGACATCCCCGAGTGCATCGATGAATGCAACATGCTCGACAAAATACACACCGTTTTATTAGAAGCGGTGTCGTGCTCGAAGCGAAGTTGATTTCTTGTATTAACTTAGTGCTCTAATTCATAAATACGATGACGTATTTTTATCTGGACACTATCCCGTATAAGCTGAGGTCCAAAAGTTTGAAGTTTGAATGAATAAACCAAATTTTAAATGTGTGACCGTATTTACGAATACATATACTTAGTCCATTATTATTCGGTCATTAACGGGATGTCTGTTGAACGGAAGGGAGCCGGTATGACCAACTTTAAACACGGTAAAAGTCCAGTTTGGAAAGCGCTGATCCGACACGCTGAGGTCATGAATCGCCCTGAAAACCATTTGAAATATCTTGTTGAAAGTCATGACCGACTTTCAAATTTTTCCTTAAAAGCTGCCGGTATTTTCTATGACTTTTCACGACAGAGACTGGATGAAAAGACCATGGATCTTTTATTTGAACTGGCTGAAGACCGCCGTCTAAGAGAGCAGTTTTCAGCCATGGTCCATGGAAAAAAAATAAATGCAACGGAAAACCGGCCGGCCCTTCACACAGCGGCAAGGAATTTTTCAGGTCATCCTGTTGTTGTCGATGGAAAAGACGTGATGCCTGAAATACGCAACGTTCGAAATGAAATCAGACAATTTGTTTCTCAAATTCATAACGAAAATATCACCGGATCCACGGGTAAACCCTTCAGGCAGGTGGTCGTTATCGGGATCGGCGGATCCTATCTGGGCACGGAATTTGTTGCCAATGCACTTAATTTTCTGGCGGATAAAAAAATTGAGATTGTGTTTCTCTCGAACGTGGATATCCATAATTTCGGTAAGATTGCCGCCAGCATCGATGTTGAAACAACCCTTTGGGTCGTTATCTCAAAAAGTTATACCACTGCTGAAACCATAGCCAATGTTCATCAGGTCCGAACTTTTATTAAAGAGAAAGGCCTCGATCCTGCCAAACATTTTCTAACGGTTACCAGCAAGGGATCTCCCGGAGACGATCCAAAAAATCCGGTGCTTGCTTCCTTTCATATGTTCGATTTCATCGGCGGAAGGTACAGTGTTACCTCAGCAGTCGGCGGGGTCCCACTGAGCCTTTATCTTGGGTATGACCGGTTTGAGCTGTTTTTGAAAGGTGCTGAAGCGATGGATCTGCATTCCCAGAATGCACCGGAAAGAGAAAATATTCCCCTTGTTGCTGCGCTTATTTCAGTGTGGAACAATAATTTTTTGGGATATCCGGCCCAGGCCATCATTCCCTATGCCTCGCCGCTTTCCAAGCTGGCTCCGCACATCCAGCAACTGAACATGGAGAGTAACGGCAAATCGGTCACAAAAGACGGCTACCGGCTGGATGATGCCACTGGCACCATTGTTTTTGGAGAACCCGGAACCAATGCCCAGCATTCATTCTTTCAGCTGGCGCATCAGGGAAGACCCTTCCCCATCGACTTTATCGGTGTCATCCATCCCCATTATAATCAGTATCAAAATCGATCAAAAGGGGTCACCAATCATCAGGAGCTATGGGCGAATCTCATCGCACAACCGGCTGCCCTTGCTACAGGAAAGGAGGATTCGAATCCTGCTAAATCTTTTTCCGGGAACAGACCCTCATCAACAATTCTTTTAAAGGAACTTTCACCTGAAAATATCGGCCGTCTTCTTGCCTTTTACGAAGCCAAAACGGTTTATGAAGCTTTTATCTGGGGCATTAATCCCTTTGATCAGTTCGGCGTGGAGTTGGGTAAAACCCTTGCTAAAGATATACGAAAACAGATGGCCACAAAAAATCGAGACCAGAAGCACACCTTTGATGATACAGACCCCATAACCAGATTCTATTTGGAGACCCTGTTCTATGACAAGTGACCCCAACATGCCCCCTAAACGGTGGCGGCGGTTGCTATTAAACCGCTGGCTGTTGACAGCTGTCGTGGCAGTGACGATGTATGCCCTGCTTGGCTTTTTGTTTACTCCCTGGATATTAAAGCGCTATGTGAGCAATTACACCGCAGAAAAGCTCAAGCGCAAAGCCTCGATTGTTGAGGTCCGCGTCAACCCGTTTCTTTTTACCCTTGAGGCCAAGGACTTTGTACTCCAAGAAGCGGATGATCGCCCAATTATTGGCTTCGGCCGGATGTTTGTCGACTTTGAGCTCTCAAGTCTATTTCGCTGGGCGTGGACATTTGCCGATATTCGTATAGAACGACCGTCATTACATGTTGAAATCCAGCACAACGGCCGTCTTAATTTCGCAGATCTTGCTGACAGCCTCCCCAAATCGGAAGATCCACCGCCCACCGGCCATCGTCCGCCACGATTCCTGGTGCAACACGCTGAGATCGTTGACGGCAGCTTCACTTTCAGCGATCGTTCAGATACCACTCATGCAATAGAAACATTCTCGCCCCTCAACCTCGAATTCAAAGAGATATCTACACTCCCGGAACGCAAAGGTCCCTACACCGTCAAGGCCGACCTTCCTGGCGGCGGGACCGTTGGCTGGCAGGGCGAAGTATCTTTACACCCGATCTTTTCCGAAGGTAAATTAAGCATGGAAGGCTTCAAGCTGGCCACAGCATGGAAGTTCGCTCAGGACGAAGTAAACCTTGCCGAGCCGGCTGGAGATATGGACTTCAACACCCGCTATCGTTTCGATTATCAAAAACGCATCGCCCTTTTGGTATTGCAGGACGCGAAATTCGCACTAAAGGGACTTTTGCTCACAGAAAAGGGCAAGAACACACCCTTGCTTGCTCTGGAGGCAATTGAAGCCGACGGCATGCGTTTCGACCTTCAAGCCCGGGAACTCATGGTTCCGAACATCGTCGTGCGTGACGGTAAAGTTTCGGCATCGGTGGATGAAAAGGGGTTGTTCGACTGGCAGAAGCTCGTTGCGCAACGGAAGTCCACAGACGTAACTGCACCGATCCCTGGCGCTTCAACACCCGAGAGTCAGCCATGGCGACTGAAGGCAGGAGAGGTGAAAGTTGAAAACGTTGCGGTGGATTATTCAGACCACAGCCGCGCCAACCCATTGGCGCTTGCTGTCGGCGGCCTTAATGTTTTGTTGAACGCGTCGGCAGAAGCTGGCACCGGCCCGCTAAAAGCCATTGTGGACAATCTGGAGGTGGCGTTGAATCGTGTCTCAATTTCAGAAGCCGGTGACGACACCCCTTTTCTATCATTAGACACGTTTACGCTGAATGACGGCCGCATCGATATTGGCACTCGTGAGATAACGATCACCCGGATTGGGACTACCGGCGGTGGAACCGACGTGGTGCGCGGTAAAGACGGGCGTATCCGTCTATTTGAGATGTTTAATCCCGGGGATAAAGGCAGGTTGAAACGCGATATCGCCGAAGCCGGTCTAATGGCAAGGGCCGAGGGCAAGCCCTGGTCGTTTAGCCTTGATGCGCTTGAAATGAACGGCTTCCAGGTGGATCTGCAGGACAATACCGTTGTCCCGGCCATTGTTTATGGCCTAAAAGATATTCGGGCGTCACTCAAAAATCTTACCAACGATGATAAAACGCCCATCGACTTTAAAACAGATCTGACGGTGGCCCAGGGCGGAAGTGTAAGTGTCAGTGGTCAGGTCAGCCAGGTCGGCGATCGTGCCGATGCACAAGCGAAAATAACGGGGATAAACCTTAAACCGCTACGCCCGGCCCTATCCAAGTTCACGTCGCTTGCGCTTGAGTCTGGCAACATCTCCACGTCGGTCCGGGTGAAGTACCGTTCTACCAAATCCGGTCCCCGATTGCGCGCCCACGGCTCAGTAAACGTGAACAAACTTATGGTAAACGAAGAAGGTACCGGTGAACGATTCCTCGAATGGAAAAAGATGTCTGCCAATGGTCTAAAGTTTGGCCTGTCACCTGATGAGTTGCACATCGAAGAGGTGAGATTCCTGGAACCTGGCGCCAAGGTTGTGATTTTCAAAGACCGTAGTATAAATCTGGCCAAGGTGCTTAAGAACTCAGATGCGCTTAGCGACGAGACTGCTGCACCTCAGGAGGAACCTCCTGCTGTCGCACCGAGTAAAGATCGGCCAATTTTTCCGGTGAGTGTCGAGCGGATTCGCGTGGAGAAAGGTGTTGTTGATTTCGCTGACCTCACTCTGGTGTTGCCTTTTGCTGCCCATGTGACGGACCTAAGCGGAGGTGCTACAGGCATATCTTCCGACCCGGCGAGCCGAACCATGATTAAACTCGAGGGCAAGGTTGACGAATACGGACTCACCACGGTGGAAGGTGGGATAAGTCCGTTTGCACCCAAAACGTTCACTGATCTCACCGTCTCATTCCAGAATGTTGATATGAAGCCCCTCAGTCCTTATAGCGCCACGTTTGCCGGGCGAAAAATTGCATCCGGCACACTCAACCTCAACCTGGAATATAAAATCCAAGACAGCGAACTTCTCGGAGACAATAAAGTGGTGTTAGAACAGTTCACCCTCGGCGAGCGGGTTGAGGCACCAAACGCGATTAATCTGCCGCTAGATTTGGCTATCGCACTCCTTACTGACACTGAGGGTAAGATCGATGTGGCGGTGCCGGTGCGTGGCAACGTGGACCATCCGGAATTCAAATACGGGCATGTGATTTGGCAGGCGTTGGTCAAACTGATCACCAAAGCCGTGACTGCACCGTTCCGAGCGCTGGGTGGTCTTTTTGGCGACAAGAGCGAACAGATGGACGCCATCGCTTTCGATCCCGGCAGCGCCCGCTTGCTGCCCCCAGAGCAGGAAAAACTAAAAGAGGTTTCGGAAGCTCTCAAAAAACGACCCCAACTGAGGCTGGTAGTAGAAGGCCGTTTCGACCCTAACGTGGATGCTGAAGCGTTGCGTACCGAGGGTGCACGGCGTGCTCTTGCTGAACAGATGGGCGTGAAACTCGCTCCCGACGAAAAGCCGGGACTGATTGCATTCGACAGCGCAAAGACGCAAAGAGCTCTGGGAAAGCTATTGGAAATGCGCAGTGGCGACACTGCAATCGCAGATTTCAAGACGCAGTATGAAAAAACGACTGGCAAGAAGGCCAAACAGGCGAATTTCGCCATGGCGTTTGTCGGTTGGGCAAGTTCCGATTCCGCCTTTTATGAGGCCATGTTCGAGGAATTGGTGAAGCACGAGCCGCTCGCCGACAACGACCTCCAGGATCTCGCTCAACGGCGGGGGGAAGCGATCATACAGGCGCTCAAGACGACCGGCGGCCTGGACGCCGCACGGGTGAGCGCCGGAAGTCCGGGTCCGGTGGAGAAGGCCTCGACGGCGACCGTCAACACCAAGCTCACATTGGACGCCCTCAAGCCCGCGGCATAGTTCGACCCGAGTTTCTCTATGACGGTTGCCGGGTCACCCATAGGTCGATTATCACAGCGTCAATCGCTCAGTAATAGGTCTTCTTCGTTCCAGATGCTAACGGGACGACCTGTTTTTGATATTAGCTGAGGATCGATCAGACAATTCGTCCGCAAACCTGTAAATCACAGCTCCCCACGTCAATCCGGCACCCAGGGCCAGAAAAACGACGGTGCTTCCATTTTCGATGCGGCCTGTTTCAATGGCTTCATCCAGTGCCATGGGAATGCTTGCCGCGGTTGTATTGCCATAATGCTGGATGTTGTTGAATACCTTTTCCGGAGACACATTCAGTGCTTTTGCAAATGCTTCGTTGATGCGAAGATTGGCCTGATGTGGAATAAAAAGGTCGATGTCATCCAGAGAAAGATCGGCCTTTTTCAAAACTTCTTTGGTGACCCGTGGAAGTCTTTTCACCGCAGTTTTAAATACCAGACTTCCGTCCATAACCGGGTAATGCCGGGCATCTTTCATCATTTCTTTGCTTAAGAATGGGCTCATTTTATGAGATGGCAATTCCATCATGAGAATATTTGCAAGTTCTCCCTGGGCGTGAAGCGTGGCCCCCAAAACGCCCACCGGTTCATCGGTTTCAACCCCCTCAAGACATACAGCGCCGGCGCCGTCCCCGAAAATTACCGAAATATGGCGTCCCCGGGTGGAGATATCGAGTGCCGTACTGTGGACTTCAGCGCCGACAAAAAGAATCCGATTTGCATGTCCGCTTCGAATAAAAGCGTCCGCAGTCGTAAGACCGTATATAAAGCCCGTGCACTGCTGACGGATATCCAGCGCAGGTGTCTTTTCAAGTCCGAGTTTATGCTGCAACATACATCCTGAACCCGGAAAATAGATATCCGGACTCAGTGTCGCGAAAATAATGAGTTCAATATCTTCAGGTGACCACCCTGCCCGATTCAAGGCAATCTTCGAAGCTTCAAGTCCGAGATCAGAAGATCCCACCCCGCCATTTTCAGGGACCCAGTGCCGTTGCTCGATCCCCGTACGCTGGCGTATCCATTCATCGGATGTGTCCATCCATTGGGAAAGATCATCGTTGGTGACGACACGTTCCGGAACATAACGACCGGTTCCTTTAATGATTGTTTTTACCATAGAAACACCTCTTAATTTTATTCTGCAGATTCCCACAACGCATCTTTAAGGCCGGATGTACGTTCAATTTTTCGAGATATGGTTGTTTTAATGATCCCCTCTGTTCCCCAAATCGATATATTTTTTCGAGCGCGAGTGATCCCTGTGTAGAGCAGTTCACGGGTTAATACAGGAGAATCCCGATTCGGAAGGATCAGAAGGACCGTGTCAAATTCTGATCCCTGGCTCTTGTGAACGGTCATTGCATACGCCGTTTCGTGCTCCGGAAGTCTGTTTGGATGAAACCCCCTGGGTTCACCGTCAACACCTTGAAAATAGACGACCAGCTCTTTGCTCTTTGAATCCGGCGCAGTCATCGTGATGCCGACATCTCCATTAAAGAGTTCCATTCTGTAATCGTTTCGGGTAATCAGAACAGGTCTCCCCCGGTACCAGGGATGGGTCGAAAGTTTATCGAGATCTATCAGACCTTTTCCACTTAATATCTGTTCTGCAAGTCTGTTTATAGCCTTGACACCCAATGAACCGACTTTAACCGCACACAGTATTTTAAATCGACTAAAAAACTCAAGTGCTTTGTGGGGATCGTTCGCATTCAGATATTCTGAATATCTTTGGACAACCCATTCTGACAAGGCATTGGACAGGGTTTCAGGCTCTGAAATCTCTTTCCAATCGATTTGATCCGGACTGTTTTTCAGATGAAAAAAGACGTCATCAATTTTCCCCCGGTTTACGGCACGGCTGCATTCGCCGATTCCGCTGGACTCGGCGAACCGATAGCTCTTTTTAAGAACGACCATTCCGTCATAAATGCCAGGCTTGTGTTTCTGTTCTTCGATTGAGACATCGATTCTGTGCTGGGTTATATCTTGGAACTGTTTGCGAAAATATCTTGAAAAGGTATGAATATGCTCCCTGTCACAGATATCGGACATGACAAAACCGGTTTCGACCGAGGCCAGCTGATCCCGGTCTCCGATCAGTATGAGTCTGGCATCGTCCGGTACAGCTGCCATGAGTTTAGACATCAGGGCAAGATCTACCATAGATGCTTCATCCACCACCACGATATCGGCAAACAGCGGATTCTCAGCGTTATGGCGAAAATAAGGAGAGCCCGGAATGGTTTTCAGCATTCTGTGAATGGTATACGCCTCATCGGGTATGGCATCGATAATATTTTTTTCGCAGTCGAGAGTCGTTTTTGCAGTTTTCACAGATTCCCCGATTCTTGCCGCTGCCTTGCCTGTCGGTGCTGCGAGTAGAATGTCTAGGCGCTTTTTTGGAGAGAGTTCTAAAAGCAGTGCCAGAATTTTTGCCATGGTGAAGGTCTTTCCAGTTCCCGGACCTCCGGTGATGACACAGAATTTTTTAAACGCCGCAATAACGGCTGCCACCTTCAACCATTTGGAATCCTCATCATTTTTCGGGAAAAGCCTTTTTAAGCTGTCTTTTAAAAGGGTTCGATCTATATTAGGGATGTCTTCTCTCATGCGGCGATTAATGGCGTCTGAAAGATGATGTTCATACTCCCAATATCTATAAAGATATAGTCTGTTTTTTTTGTCGAGTATCAGGGGTCGAAAATCTCCGGGTTGTCCAACCGCAGGACTTTGCCTTATTTTCTTTGACCACTCGGAAAGTTCCGGAGCTTTAAGCGCCCCATCACCGTTCAGTTCTAAAGAAATCGATGTTTCCGCAGCGGCACCAAGGTCAAGATATACATCTCCGTTTCCGGTGGCACGGCTCACAAGGGCTGCGGCCAGAAAAATATCCGGATCGTCATTTTTATCAATTTCAACGATAAAATTGGCAAAATAAAATTCCGTGTCAGTTATATTTCCCTTATGATATAAGCCATTTATATGTTTTTTGTTCATTCTAACCATTAGATCTCTAATGTCCTGGAATCAGCGCGTTCAAAAGGGCCCTGACAAGACCTTTATTGGGAAGGTCTTTGTAAATACCGAATTCCGGTCCTCTGTCAGGATCCACCCCTCTTATAAAGATGTAAAAGACACCACCAAAGTGTTTTTCATAATCAAAACCCGGGAACCGTAGCCGAAGGTATTGATAAAGCGAAAGGGTGTAAAGATGATATTGCAGAATGTAAAAGTCATTGTTCATAATTTCCGCCAAAGCATCTTTCCCATAGTCTTCCACGCATGTTCCTAAAAAGTTCGATTTCCAGTCCACCAACCAGAAACGCCCCTTATGATGAAAGACCATGTCTATGTACCCTTTTATAAACCCTTTGGTTAAAGAGAAGTTGAGTTTCCCAAGCCGATCTGGAAAACCACCATGGATATCGATACCGCCAAATTTATCGAATATCTTTTTGAGACCCTGGGGTGCAACCGGTTTCAATGGAAAATAAAATTCCATTTCGTTTATCCTGTCGTTGCTGTGAACAGAAGAAAGCCTTAACGTCGTTTTGCTTGTCTCAAGCGGTATTGAAAGAACGTTGTCTATCATGGTGCATATCGGTTTTTGCCATTTGGATTCAAATCCATACGCCAGTAATTTGTCGGTTACCAATCTAACGTTATCTTCTGAATTGCCGGGTGCAAAATCAAGATGTTCAAAAATATCGTGGAAAAAAATTCCGGCCCGAGCCCCTTTTGGAAAGGAAAAAATATCTGTATTTATATTTAGATCCAAATCCCTATCGGTTAAAGATTTTTGAAAAGAATGGAATGCATCCCGATCCGGGAGTTCTATATCCGATGCCCGCTGGGATATCAGGTGTGAATAACTCGATATTTTCCAGGAAGTGTCGATTTTTCCCGAAAACCTTCTGAAAGAAATGTTGTCCTTATTATCCGCGCCCGTCAAGAGTTCTGTACCGTTATCAAGGGGCAATGGAATAATATCTATGGCCCCATCTGATTGGTTTGAAAGCTGAATTAAATCTTCTCGTATATCTGCATCATTTTTTTTCGAAACGGTTGTTTTTAAGGAGGCAACCAGATCCTCTTTTTTGAAAACATCCGCAGATTGTCCTTGATAGTATAACAGGTAGGCGATGGCAGAAGTCTCAGCAGTATTGAATCGACCCCAGACGAAATAGCATTTTTTAGTCGCTCGTGTTAAAGCCACATAAAGTAATCTCAGGTTTTCCGATAGAAGTTCATTTTGGGCTTGGGTCAGGTGGGTTCGGATTTCCTTTGACCCGAGATCGAGGGTCAGCGTTTCTCTGTTTTCATGGTTGTGAAATTGAATCTCCCGGTTTTTAATCATGGACCCGTCCCACGCAAAGGGACAAAACACAACCGGATACTCAAGACCTTTACTTTTATGGATGGTTATGATTTTTACAGCTTGATCGTCACTTTCAAGACGAAGTTGATGGGTTTCAGATTCAGGCGTAGAAGCGCGTCTTTGTTCCGACAGCCACTTTAGCAGACCGTTCATCCCCAGTTTTTTATCGACCGACGCCTGGTGAAGAATTTCTGTCAACTGGAGAAGATTGGTCAGTCTTCTTTCCCCATCCGGAAGCACTAAAAGTCGTTCCCTGACCCTCTCCCTGACCATCAACATCCGAATCATCCGGATAAAACCATACCGATTCCACAATCGGAAATATTCTCTAAACCCATCGGATCTGTGGGTCAACCCAAAAGGGTTCTCTTCCGCTGAATTGAGCTCTATGCCGGAATATCCGATGATTTCGGTCACCAGGGCGGTTTTAAACAGCCGTTCGTTGGCAGGTTCGGCAATGCTTAAAAGAATCCTTTCCAACTCCAGGGCTTCATGAGCATGAAAAATGTTCCCCGTATTTTGGAGAACCGATGGAATTCTCTTTGATGAAAGGCTGTCCTTGATTATTTGCGCCTGTCGATTGGTTCGGACAAGAACAGCAATATCTCCTGCATTAATAGGATCTGAAACAGGATCGCATCCCCCATTTTTCTTCTTTGAAATAAGACGCAGGATTTCGTCGCTAACCGCTCTTGCTATCAGCGGAACCGCCTCGGTTTTGCTCAGGGGTTTGGGTTTGCTCGATTGTTCCTTCGGCGTCAAATACCACAGCACCAATGGGGCAGAAAATGTGGGAACAATGGCTTCGGCTTCCCTCCCGGGGGCACCTTTTTCAAACCCGATCTGATCATAAACAAACGGTGCATGGGAGTTTGAAAATAGGGTGTTTACAGCGGTTATCAAACCGGGCGTCGAGCGCCAGTTTTCTATGAGGGTATATTTTGAATCCACACTCCGGGCAGCCTTCATGTAAGAGAAGATATCTGCCCCTCGGAAGCTGTAAATGGCCTGTTTCGGATCGCCGATCATAAACAGGGTGCTTTCTTTTGATGCAAAGAGCCGGGTGAATATTTCATACTGGAGAGAATCCGTATCCTGGAACTCATCCACAAGGGCGGCCCGATATTTCTGCCGAATTGTTGTAGCGAGCTTATTTCCACCTTTATCTTCAAGCGCATTTTTCACCTTGACCAGGAGATCGTCGTAGAATTGAATGTTGCGTCTCTTTTTTAGGAGCAAAAGCTGGGCCTGTGCAAACTTGAAAAACAGGGTTTTAAGATACACCCAATAGGTTTCCATTTCAGCTTCAAGAGCGACGCCTTTGATGTGCAGCGTATCACAGACATCAAAAATTTCGTGTGAAGGCGGGGTATAATTTTTTCGGGTGGATTGTTCTATTTTGGTGGATGTAAATTTATCAAAACCTTTGAACAATGGAAAACCGATGGATTTTTCATCGACAAAGCGATCCATTGAGGCAATCATGGAAGCAACCGTTAGGTCTCTTTTTGAAATCCCCGCAGGGTGTGTTTTGGATTTGAGGCTGCCATAAATTGTACCGGAAAGGGAGGGGTCTTTAAACATCACCATCAAAGGGTCGCGTGCGGCAGGCCAGCAAGCTTTAAGCTTGTTAAAAACCTTTTCAAAATCCCCAAGGCGCTTGGTTAAATCAGGTGCCTCGAGTTCCGGAACAATCCGGATGTCTGCTGCTCTTTTTTGGGTCAGAAGCTTTAAAAAATATTCCGGTCCGGATATTTTTTTAAGGATATAGCTTAAAAGTTGTGGTGGCAAACTGTAAAAATGCTTTCTCCAGAAATCATCCACAACCTCTTGCGAGAAACCAAGGGAATCGGTCACAAGTTCTGTGTCGAACAGACTCTGAGTTTCAAAAGCATTCTCATGCAAAACCCTTTGGCAAAAACCGTGTATGGTAAAAATGGCAGCATTATCAAAATCGATGACGGCATCCTGAATCCGTTGAACGGCCAAAGCCGGATTGTCATATTTTTTGACCAGCGCATCCATAAAATCATCATTGCCACCTTCGTTTAAAAAGGCCGATTTTGCCGTGAGGAGCTTATTGCGGATTCTCTCTTTAAGCTCTTCAGTGGCAGCCTTGGTGAACGTCACGACCAGTATCTGATCCACCGCAAGCCGTTCTTCGATGATAAGTCTTAAAAAAATACCGGCAATGGTATAGGTTTTACCGGTACCGGCACTTGCTTCGATGAGGTTGGTTCCTTTAAGCAATGTGTTGACGGGGTCAAAAATTTTCATCTGTATGCGTCATTTCCAAAGCGATTAGAAGCTGTTTCTTTGAAGCCTTCCATTTAAAATGATCGAACGGTGGGGGGATTCTCTATTATAAGAGCTTTTTTATCAGTGGAACCGATGATTTTATTTTTCGTCGTGACCTGCTTGGATGTATTAAAAATCGTAAACGCCCGTAAAATTATCAGGTGTAATTTTCTTTAATTCTTCTTTAACGGTTCGCGTAATCTCAAGACCTTCTATAAACGCTTCAACTGCTTTTTGATCAATATGCGTATGGGTTCGTGTTAATGCTTTCACCGCTTCAAAGGGCTCGGGATACCCTTCCCTGCGCAAAACCGTCTGAATGGCCTCGGCCACAACCACCCAGTTTTCATGCAAGTCGTTTTTTATGGCTTCTCTATTCAGAACCAGTTTGTCCAGTCCTTTTAACAACGATTTAAAACCAATCAACGTGTGGGCCAGGGGCACGCCGATATTTCTGCTAACCGTGGAATCCGTCAAATCTCTCTGAAGTCTCGAAATCGGGAGTTTTGATGAAAGATGCTCCAGGACCGCATTGGCCAACCCCAGATTGCCTTCTGAATTTTCAAAGTCTATGGGATTGACTTTATGGGGCATGGCTGAAGACCCGACTTCACGGTCTTTGATCTTCTGAATAAAGTATTTCATGGAGATATACGACCATATGTCGCGATCCAGGTCGATGAGAATGGTATTGATCCTTTTAATATTGTCACAAAATGCGGCCAGATGATCATAATGCTCTATCTGGGTGGTGACTTTTGATCTTTCAAGACCCAGAACTTCGTTTACAAAATGATTTCCAAATGCAATCCAGTCGATGTCCGGATAAGCAACGCAATGGGCATTGAAATTCCCGGTGGCGCCTCCGAATTTGGCAGAAAACGGAATTGTTTCTAAAAGTTTTTTCTGTTTTGTCAATCGCTCAACAAATACATATATTTCTTTACCCAGGCTAGTGGGTGAGGCCGGCTGACCATGGGTCCGGGCCAGCATGGAGATGTCTTTCCATTGTTTCGCTTTTTCATTCAAAGTGTCGATCACTTCATCCAAATGTTTTTTCAAAACATCATTCCAGGCATCTTTTAACGAATACGGTACGGCGGTATTGTTGATATCCTGAGATGTTAAGCCAAAATGAATGAATTCCTTGGCACGATGCAACCCCAGTTCGTCGAATTTATCCTTTAAAAAATATTCCACCGCCTTGACGTCATGATTGGTGACCGCCTCGATGTCTTTGACGTGTCGGGCATCTTCAGCGGAAAATTTTTTATAAATTCGCCTCAAGGTTTCAAACAGACTCTTGTCAAAGTCCGCCAATTGAGGCAGCGGCAGATTGCACAATTCGATAAAATATTCCACTTCAACCTGCACACGATATCTTATCAATGCACCTTCGGAGAAATAATCGGTCAGTTTTTCAACAGATTTCCGATAACGGCCGTCAATGGGGGAGATCGCGGTTAAAGATGAAAGTTCCATGGTATTTTCCCCTGAAATAGAAAGAATTATTTTTTTAGTTTTCTCAATTTTGTTTACACTCGTTTAGGGTAGGATAATGCGCCATAAGTGTCAAGAAATTGATGAGAAATCATAGACGGGGCGGAGTTACCGGAACACCCCATTTTTTCATACGGATAAAACATCAAAACAATTTTTATTTGACAAAGGTCAAATGGATGATAAATTAACTCAGATGTTATTTGAACCTATTGTTTAAAAGGAGCTTAATCATGGCAGAAATGAAAATCGGTTATAGCGGTAATTATCCATTTGTTGAGACTAACTTTTTCTTGAATGAGGAAGGGGAAAATTACAGCATTAAATTGCCGATGTCAAAAATGTGGTATAAAGACATCATCTATGAAATAGAAAAAGTTGCAGAAGAAGAGAAAAAGAAAGCAGAAAAATATTTACATGAAGACAACAGAAAAATGATGACCCACTGCTTTGATATGTATGCAAAATTAATTGAAATAGGCAAAGAGCTTAGAAGAGATATAGAAATGGATTCAGAGGGTGTAACATTAAGTGAAGCATCTGCAGGTTATTAGAGGCAATCTGCAATTCATTTTACTATTCGTCGCTTTCCTGAGCAAATGATATGGAGATGCACTGAAAATACGTGTCATGCAAAATTTCAGTGCATCTTTTTTTATCCGGAGGGAATGTACTGTAGATGAACGGCAAAATAGATTGCCAGCGCCAACAGACAGGAGACGACGGGCGTAAACAACCATCCCAAGAGGATATGCAACAGAGTTTTCGCCTTGACGGTGTTGACGCCTTTGACGATCCCCACGCCCAAAACCCCGCCGACAACCGCCTGGGACGAGGAGACCGGAACCCCCACAAGGGTATATATATGCATCGTGACCGATAGGGATAGAACGACCACCAGGGCCGAGAAGGGGTCCAGTTTGACGAGTTTCTCTCCAACGGTTTCCATCACCGGACGGCTGAAGGTCAGAATTCCAAGAGCGATACTTGCGCCCCCGATCATGGCGGCTGAAAATACATTCAACAGACCGGCGCCAACAAACACGGCGGTCACATTGGCGACGTTGTTGGCACCGAGGGCATAGGCGCCGTAAGAGCCGGTGATAATCAAGCACAGGCGCAGCACTATATCCGACTTAAACATGTTTAAGTTCAGACGATTATAGATCAGGCCCAGAAGCCGGTAAAGGAACAATGCGAGAACCATAGCACCGATGGGTGTTCCGATCCAGCAGATCATTACTTTGCCCAGTCCTCCCAGATTAACCTGCTTGTTTATAATACCGATACCGACAATCCCTCCGACCACCGCCTGTGACGTGGAGACCGGCAATCTCAGTAGGGTCATGAAGGTGACGGCCAAGCCCGCCGCCACCGAAGAAATTATGGCTTGCTCCAAATCAATCCGGGTCAGCCCACTGAGGGTATCAATTCCTGCTTGACCTGAAATCAGAGCCCCTAAAATGACGAATACCGACGCCAGGAGAGCGGCAGTCCGGAATTTGAGCATTTTGCTGGCAACTGCCGTTCCAAATACGTTGGACGCATCGTTGGCGCCCAGAGACCATCCGAGAAAAATTCCGCCAAGCAATGAAAACATTAAACGCGCCTTTTCAAACTGAAAATATTGATCAATTTGGAAACCCGGTCGGCCTTGTCCGAAATATGACCGATTTCTTCTACCAGTTCCTTGAGTTGAAGTCTTTCAAAGGGATCGATATCGGAGTTAAAAATTTTGGTTTTTATCTTCCTTTCATAGTGGTCGCAATGGCTTTCGTTGGTGTCGATCTTGCGCATCAGACTCCGGATGTCGGTCTGCTTTTCTAACAGGGCAACAACCTGTTGTAGCATCAGATCGCAGCATTCCAGGCTGATACGAACCAGTTCGCGCAGATCGTCGATCATGAATTCCGGGGTAATTATTTTTTGGAGTTGAATCATGTAAAGGGTTTGCTCAAAGATATGCGGGATGCTGTCAATGGCCTCCAGAAGCTCCATGACATCGCCGCGGGACTCCGGAATTAGCGCTTTGCCATACATGAGGTTGTTGATTTCTTCTCGAATGTCGTCAGCTTTGGATTCGTATTTATGTGTCTGCCGGATATGAAAGTCAAAATTCTTGCACAAATAACCGTTGAGAAGACAGGAATTAAGGGCATTGACAAAATTTTCCTGGGTCATCTTGAAGGCTTCGAGATATTCATAAAGCAGCGTTTCAACCTGAGATTCTTTTTTAAAAAGATACTTTAACACGGCGGACACCTTCTTCAAAATTCAAATGAGTAGAAAATCCTGGGCCAGAGATCCCGGTTTTTCAAGATTAAATAATTACGTATTTGCCCTTGAGGTCATAAAGTATGGCAAAATGAGTTTTGTGTGTCAAGGTGGATATTTAGAAGCTTCCCGAGTTAATCCTTTACGCGTTCCACCCGGTTCACCGTCATGGTTACAGCTCCGAAGTCTTCTTCTACCTTCCCACAGAGTATGAAAGGGCGGTTTCCATCTATAATGGAGCAGAAGCGACGGTAGGCTTTGGGGAAAAAGGTCGTTTCAATCAGGCCGGTGTCGTCTTCAAAAGTGACGAACTCCATGGGTTCGCCGTGTTTGGTATGCACGACCTTTCCGGTAATCAAGATGCCGGCAACGCGTACATGACGACTTACGAAATTAGGCAGTTCCTTGGCCTTGACAATCCGGAGTTTTTTTAAAGGGTCCGTGTACAAAGCCATTGGATGTCGATGGCACAAAAAACCCAGGGCTGCGAATTCCCGCTGCAGGCGATCTCGCTCATTCTCTGGAGGAAATGACGGCTTAAGGACATCTATTCTCTTGCTGAACAAATCTCTTGCACCTGATCTGTTTAATCGGGTTAGTCTGGATTTTTGCCAGCAGATCAGTTCCCACAGCATCAACGTACGATTTTCCTTTGGACAAAGCGAATCAAAAGCGCCTGCGTGAATCAATGAACGTGCTTCATGCTCCTTTGCCTGTACTCGTTCAAGAAAATCGACGATGTCGTTGTAAGGTTTTTCCATACGTCCGGCAACAATGCGTCTGTGTGTGTCTGTGTCCATATGCTTGATGGACAACAGGCCCACACGCAGAGCGCCGGATCTGCCCTTCCAGCGGAGATCGCTTTGGTTCACATCAGGCGGCAGGATTTCCAATCCCATGCGCCGTGCTTCCGATACGTAAGCGAAAGTACTGTAAAAACCGCCTTGATTGCTGATGACCGCTGCCATAAACTCTGCCGGATAATGGGTTTTTAAATAGGCTGTCTGAAAAGAGACACGGGCATAGCTAGCGCTGTGGGGTTTGCAAAAAGAATAGCCGCTGAAACTCATCATCATGTCCCAAACGGCCTCAATCTGGTCGTTGCGAACACCCCTTGCCCGTGCGCCGTCTGTGAAGTGCGCTTTATAATCGTCCAATTTGCGGGTCTTATCTTTTTTGGACATAATTTTACGAAGTCCGTCGGCATCAGCATGTGAAAATCCGGCCAATGCCACAGCGGTCCTGGAAACATCTTCCTGGTAAACCATGATTCCATAGGTTTCATCGAGCACATCTACAAGCAAAGGATGAATCGGTTCCCATTCACCACCATGAAGACGGCGAACGTATTCGCGAATAAATTCATTGGCCGCCGGACGGATAATGCTGCTGTGAATGACCAGATGTTCAAAATCGCCCACCTTTGTTTTCTTTTGCAGCAGGCGCATGGCCGGACTCTCAATGTAAAAACAGCCCATGGTATTCCCCTTGGCCACAGTCGCCTGTGTGGCGGCATCGTCTTCCGGTTCCCAGGACCGCTCGTCAAATTTCATGCCGTTATCCCGAAGGTTTGCAATGGCATCGCGAATAACTCCCAGGCTGCGATTGCCGAGAAGATCGATTTTAACCAGGCCGCCGTCTTCTGCGGTGTCTTTTCCCCACTGGATAATCGGAACCCCTTTGGGGGCAAGTTCAACAGGAACATAACGATCTATCGGCTCAGGGGTGATAACCATACCGCCTGGATGAACGGAGATGTATCGTGGAACGCCGATGATGCGCCGAGCCATGTGAAAAATCTCCGGCCAGGGTTGAGGAAAATCAAAATTGCTTAACACAGGGAGTTCTTTAATCCTTTTCAACAGATCGATCCCTGTATGCTCCCCTCGCCAGAACCATGGCAACCGTTTGCTTACGCGACCGATCTCACGGTCGGAAAGTCCGAAGACTTTGGCCACCTCCCGTATGGCCATACGCGGCTGAAAAGCAACATGATTGCAGACCAGCGCGGCATGACCGCCATGCTGATTTAATACGGAATGCAGAACCTCGTCCCTTTCATCCCAGGCAAAATCGATATCGATATCAGGTGGATCCGAACGGCCCGGGTTCAGAAAACGTTCGAAATACAGGTTGTGCTTTATGGGGCAGACATTGGTGATTTTCAGACTGTATGCAACCAGCGAAGCAGCGCCGCTTCCCCGCCCACAGATACGGGGGCTACGAGACACGATATCCTGAACCACAAGAAAATACGATGAAAACCCCATCTCCTCAATGATGCGCAGTTCATACTCCAGTCGGTCCACAACAACTTCGGACAGATCATTTCCATAGCGCCTTCGTGCACCTTTGTAGGCGGCATTCCGAAGGAGTTGGTCGGGACGTTTTCCCCGTGTATCGCGCCACGGAGGCAGTATGAGTTCGCTGGAAGGTCCGGTAAATGTCACCCGTTCTGCAATGGCTTCAGTGGCTCGAATTGCCTCCGGCCAAATGGCAAAACGTTTGCCATATTCAGATGGCGTCGCCAGCCATGTATCGGACGGGGCTACATCTTTTGGGGTTAATCGGGAAAGAGACGTGTTCAGATCTATGGCACGCAACATCCGGTGAACCTTTACATCATCGGGATCGAGGAAAAAACTCCCGGGCGTGGCGACAATCGGCACCCCCAGGTCTTGGAGCATCTTCCGGAATCTAACGACGGTTCCCTTGGGCTTGGCGGGCACTTCCGCCGCGACGGTTACTTGGGCCTCATGCCAGTCGAATAAAAGCTCAGGTGTTTGCGTGATAACAACCAGCCCTTTGGCATGAACGGGGACGGCAGATTTCAGATCAAACATTTCATCTGTGTGACGACGCGTAATCAGACGACAAAGATTACGATAGCCCTGACCGTTCTCCACGAGACAGACGGCCCGGTATCCGCATGCGGGATCTGTCAGCTCTGCACCGACGATGGGCTTAATCTTTGCACGCTCGCAACTCTTTAAAAAAGGCCAGAGACCGTAAAGATTGTCGGTATCCGTAAGGGCGATGCGGTCATAACCACGCTGCTTTGCACCCGCACAGATTCTTTCCGGCGAGCACGTGCCCCACATCAATGAATAATATGAACGAACGCTCAACGGAATCATCGGTATAGGGTTCGTCCCACACAAATAGCATTGAATCCGTAACGACGGCGGATCGAATCGAAAGCGAAAATCAGGTTGTCACTTTTTCTTTTTTTTTGTTCGCATTCGGCAAAAAGCTCAATTTGTGCCGGGGGGTAGGTCAGACGATCACAAATCAAACGCAGATGTCGGATGCGGACGCGGCGTGTCCATGCCCTTTCAAGGGCTTCTTTTGCAACGGGAAATAAGCGAAAGTCATTGGCAGTGGCCGGATGGGCGACCGCCTGGCGGGCAATCCGCCTGCCGTCGGAATAGTCGAGGAAAATTCTGATTCGTCTTGTGGTCATCCTTCGATTTCGCAGGTCCATGGCGACTTTTTCAACGAGTTGATATAATGCACCCTTCACCACTGCAACATTGTTGGTATCGTTTCCAAATTCATACTCGGAACTTACCACCGGCTGCTTCTGATCAACAGATAAAACCGGCGACGGGTCAATGCCCCGTACAGCATCATACAGGCTTCGACCACGATGGCCGAACATAACATTCAGTTGTGTCTTCGACAGATTCATCACATGACCGACACGGGTCAGGTTGAATTCCCGAAAACACTTCAGGTCGTCCCTTTCGATACCGGGAACAAAGTAAATCGGTAAGGGTTTCATAAAATTTCCTTCTTCGCCGGCCCCGACGATATATTCACCGTCCGGTTTGACCATGCGCGTTGCCACCTTGGCCACCAGCTTATTGGGAGCAACCGACCAGACCGGATCAAACCCCATATCGGCCCGTACCATCTTTCTGATGCGCCATGCCACGTCAGGTGCCGGGCCGAACAGCCTCCCCGTCCCGGTGATATCTATGAATAGATGTCCATTGTGATCGGTCATTTCGATCAATGGCGAATAAGGCAACACGTGTTTCAAAAGCTGACGCATTGCCCGCTCATAACGGTCCGGATGCGGCGGCAGCACAACAGCATCCCGGCAGCAGCAAAGTGCCCGTCCCAGGGCCATTCCTTTACGGACACCATTTTGATACGATTCTTCACTCATGTCATACACGGTCGATCGTGTGGAAGCATCATGGGCGATGATCACCGGACGCTCTCTCAAACGGCTATCCAAAGATCGCTCCACAGCCACAGCAAAATCGACCACATTGATATGGATGATTGAACGTTCACGCATCTCAGACCACCGTCAAGCCCCGTTCCCTCAATAATCCTGACATTCTTCGGGGATTCTCCGGATCAGGCCATCGCTTCGGGTCGATTCAACCACCTCCGGCCCTCTGTGGACACCGACAACCTTGCCTTGGATCAAAATCTGGTCAAAATTGTAATTGGCCGGTTTGTAAAGAGGGTTTTCAGGGCGCAGCTCAATCTGTTTTCCCCTTCGAAAAAAACGCTTGACCGTTGCTTCTTCCTGATGGATCAGCACAACAACGATCTCGCCGTTTTCGGCAAACTGGCGCGGCTCACAAATAACTATATCCCCATCCAGAATAGCAGCATCTTTCATCGAATCACCCTTTACCTTAAGCGCAAACAGGTTTGGACCGCGGTATATGGCTGAATCAACAACAAGGCTGCCCCCCCATTCCTGCTGTGCGTATAATGGCAATCCAGCGGCAATATCCCCCACGATCGGCACCTCCCGCCAGCGCATGATGCCTGCCGTCTCTCGGGTGCGATTCAGCAGGTGGATCGTACGGCTATAACGGCCGTCGCGTTTAAGAATTCCTTTTTTCTCGAGCACTTTTATAAGCTGAGATATCGCCGCATGGCTCACGCCCATTTCAGCAGCCGCCTGCCGCAAACTGGGCGCTCTCCCGATTCTGGCAATCTCATGATTCAGGTAGCTAAGAAATCGTCGCTGTTTTGGAGTGAGTTCAGTTTGCATAGAAGAAGTCTCCTAATTTAACATCTTGAAATTTCTATTTTAAATTCTCTGTCAAAAAGAATATCAGAACAACCCCGTGTTCCATCGTTCTCCTGCTACATAGCGGGAGACGCACAATGAGCCCTACTTTAACACAGCAAATGTAAATGTCAATGTAAATATTATTGTATAGGAAATGTATAGATTCGAAGCGTTTGGGGGTAAGGTTTAAATTGACAGTTCGATGAAATGAGCTTATTACAGGTACATTGAAGCGGCGGGTTCGGGTTATTATTTTATTGATAAAATATAATGGAAATGATAAGTTACTGACACTTGAGGCTTAAAACCTAAAGCGGGATGAATTTCCCCCTCAAGATTTCATGAATATAGAGAGGAAACTGTTTTGGCGTTGATAAATTCGGATAAAAAGGAGGTTGAAGTAAAATTAGTCTATTATGGTCCGGGGCGTGCTGGAAAAACAAGCAACTTGGAATATATTTATAAAAAATTCAAAAAGCGCATCAAAGGGGAGTTGGCATCAATAAAGACACATGGTGACCGTACGCTTTTTTATGACTCCCTGCCGCTAGACATCGGTACAGTCAAAGGATACAACATCAAGGTGCAGCTTTATACCATTCCCGGGCAGATCAAGTACGCCACAACCAAGAAATTGGTATTAAGAGGCGCGGATGGTATTGTTTTTGTGGCAGACTCCATGGTCCTAAGACAAAATTTGAATATCGCCTCCTTCCAGGATCTAAAAGAAAATCTGACCATCTTTGATAAAGACATTTTCAAGATACCTCTTGTCTTTCAATATAATAAAAGGGATTTGGCTGACCAGAACATCCCGATTTTGTCATATGAAACATTGGAAAAAGACCTGAACAGTGAATTAAAGGCGCCGTCTTTTGAAGCAAGTGCCATCAAGGGGTCCAAGGTCATTGAAACCGTCAAAAAAATAATATCTTTGACCGTGGCCTCATTACAGAATAAACTGTGACGTCATTTGAGTGAAAACTCAATTGAGAGCAACAAGTAACGAGTGTTCAGCGAATAGATTCTGTGTTGATCGTTAAGAAAATCATATCGCTTAATAAAAATAAAATCGTATATTGTTCCATCACAAACTGATTACTGGCTACTGGTTACACCCGAATAAAGCTTCACTCAACTATGGAGTAACTGGCCAACCATTCGTGTAAACGCCGGATCAATGGGAGCGACCGGAGGTTTTTGACAAATGAGCGATGTCCATGAGAATGATAAAATAGATATCGATCTGAAAATAAGAGAAGCCGAGGCATACAGATCTCAAGAACTGTTTTCAGAATCACTCGGCATATACGAAGACATTCTTGCTGTTTTTCCAGAGATCGATCCGGAAACCCAAAAAAACATCACCGAAAAAATTGGCTTGCTGCAAGAAGGTATCCGACGTCTTGAAAAAGAAGATCCTTCACTCTCCGAGCAGGACATTTCCTACCTTAAAAAAACCTGGGATTCCGATGATAACGTTGACGCTTCGCTTATCAGTGCCTTATCGCTAAAGGAATTGGGACTTTATAAAGAGGCTGTTGAAGAATATACAAAACTATTTGACCACGATTATCCGGTCAAAGAAATTATCGCCAATTTGGCGGAATGCCTTTTTGCCACTCACAATCCTTCAGCTCGCTGGACAGGTAAATTTCCTTCACATTGCCGAGAACCAGCGTGCCCACCCCTGCGCGCCGCAGCGGCAATCCCTGGGGTGCGAGCGGCGCCCGTTGCGCAGAGAGGTGGGGAGGTTGTTGAATAGTTGAATCGCGAACCCAGCGGTTCACTATTCAACAACCTCCCCGCTTGCTTTTGACACAGCGAGGGTGCGGCGCGCGGCGTCCAACAGGGCCGGCGCAGCGCTCCCGTCGTCGCCGGCTCCACTCGCAGCTCTATGCCTCGAGCCAAGTCACATTCCTGCGGCTCACGATTCTCTGTCCAGGCCAACGCACCGGTGTATACCTGTCTCTTATAC
>JAAXQD010000135.1 GCA_012974475.1 Desulfobacterales bacterium | reverse complement strand
GAGAAATAGCAAACTAAATAGTGCCTTTCCAGAAATCAGATATTTTGTTCAAGATCGAGGCATGCGAAAAAAATAACCACAGGCATATAGTTTATATTCCGAGGATTAATTTTTGAGCATAACGAAAATATTGGGCAAAATAGCCATTTATGGATAGGCACTAAATAAAAAAGGAGGCAATGATCATGGTCGAAAAATGCTGTACACAGGAAGGGGATATCATGATCCTGGCCTGCTCGGGCGGATCGAATGTCGGTCAGCTGAGCAACCAGGCGGCAATCGAACTGACACAGGAAGGATTCGGGAAGATGTTCTGCCTGGCCGGGATCGGCGGTCATTTGGGCGGTTTTGTCCAGTCTGCCAAGGATGTTCCTGCTATGGTGGCCGTTGACGGGTGTGAAGTGGGGTGTGCCAAAGCGATTTTGGACCATGCGAAAATCCCGACAAAAAATTACCTGGTGTTGACGGAACTCGGCATTGAAAAGAATAAGGATTTTAATTTGAAAGCCGGGGATATTCAGAAAGTTAAAGCGGCAGTTCAATCCGCATGTAAATAGGACCCAAGTCGAGCGTTTCAAATTTTTGAAACGCTCGACTTGGGCAAGAAATTTTTAAAATGTTGCAGCTAAGGTCGTCGCCGGCTGATACTGTGGATAAGGAGTTGATTGGGTGAAAACACTACGGTTGGGAATTTGTCTTCCACTCTTGATATGTTTATTTTTGTTCATACCGATTTCAGGAAATGTTCGGGCGGATGAATTTAAAAATCTGCCGGTCAAAGGGACGGTTACCCTGATCGATCTGGGGGCCAAAAAGTGCATTCCGTGCAAGATGATGGCGCCGATCCTGGAAAAGATGGAAAAAGTGTATAAAGGAAAAGCTGCTGTCGTGTTTATCGATGTTTGGGAGCACCGTGAACAGGCCCAACGGTTTAGAATCAGGGCAATTCCCACACAGATCTTTTACGATAAAAACGGTAAAGAAGTGTATCGGCATGTTGGGTTTCTGGCTGAAAAAGATATTGTGGCACAACTGGAGAAGATGGGTGTCAAGTAAATCGTTATGATTGAATCATTCTTTTTGACGGTAAACGAGTGGATGGCCGGGGGTAACGCCATTACCGCCATGGGCTGTTTCGCATGGGGAATGATCAGCGTGTTGTTCAGTCCGTGCCATCTGGCGTCGATTCCCCTCATCATCGCCTATGTGGGCGGCCAGCATCGGGCATTGACCCCCAAACAGGCGGGTTCTTATGCGGCCCTTTTTACATTGGGGCTGTTTATCACCATCACCGTGATCGGTATCGTTTGCACGCTACTGGGCCGGATGCTCGGAGACGTGGGGAATTACTGGCAGATTCTGATCGGCCTGTTACTGGTCTGGGTGGCCCTGGGCATGCTGGGTGTTGAAAAATGCACTATGTCCGGAAGCCTGGTGTATCGTTTAAACTTAAAGGGGCTGTTCGGCGCTTTTGCGCTGGGTCTGGCGTACGGGATTCTTTCGGGTTCCTGTACCTTCGGGTTTATCGCCCCGATTTTGGCCATCATCACGGTTCAGCAGAAAATGGTATCCGGGATTCTGTTTATTGTCCTGTTTGCCGTCGGCCACTGCCTGCCGATTGTGATCGCCGGGAGCTCGACTGCCGCGGTCAGGCGCCTGATGGAAAACAGTACGTGGCAAAACGCCGGCAACTGGTTCCGAAAAGGGGCAGGTGTTTGCATCGGACTTCTGGGCATCTATTTTATCGTGAATACATGGGTGGTATTGTGATATAATTCCTATAGCTTCCATTAGAATTGAAAGCGATCACGACACGCCTTTTTCTGCTCGGGGCTTCGGTATAAGCGACAATTTTGGATTTTTGGTTGAAATTATTAGGCGTAACGCGTTATTTTGGCTTCAGCCGTTGAAAATATGGAATGGATTACACAAAAAAAACGCCTGCGGAGAGAAAAATGTATCATGACCTTAAAGTGTTTTCCGGAAACTCAAACAAAGGGCTATCAAAAAAAATATGCCGGCATCTCAACATCCCCCTCAGCAAACTGGATATTTCGAGGTTTTCCAATGACAATCTGTTCGTACAGGTCAAGGAAAACGTGAGAGAAAAAGATGTTTTTATCATTCAATCATTCAGCCGGCCTGTGAGCAGTCACATTTTGGAACTGTTGATCACCCTTGATGCCATGCGCAGCGCTTCCGCCAAAAGAATCACCGCGGTGGTTCCATATTACTCGTACGCCAGATCCGACAAAAAGGACGCCCCCAGAATTTCCATCGCCGGTAGACTCATGGCGGACCTGCTCAAAACCGCAGGTGCCAACCGAGTGCTGACCATGGATCTCCATGCCGATTCGGTACACGGGTTCTTCAGCATTCCGGTGGATCACCTCACCGCCGTTCCCATCATCTGCGACCATTTTCAAGGTCGTCTCGACATTTCAAATACCGTCGTCGTTGCAACGGACGCCGGCGGCGCCAAGAGAGCCGGGCGTTTTGCCCAAAAAATGAACACCTCCATGGCCATCATCGATAAGAGACGAATCAGTGATACGGATGTTGTTCAGGGATTGGTGGTGGGCGATGTGAAAGGAAAAGATGCAATTATTTTCGATGATGAAATTTCTACAGGGGGCACCCTGACAACTTCCGTAAAGACCCTTGAAAAGGCCGGGGTCAGAAAGATCTTTGTGGGCGCCACCCATCCTGTTTTGTCCGGGCCGGCTGTAAAGAACCTGAAAGACTCATCCATAGAAGAAATTGTCGTTACGGATACGGTGGAAATTCCGGATAATAAAAAGATGGAACAGTTAAACGTGCTGTCCGTGGGGCCTCTGTTTGCCGAGGCCATAAAGCGAATACACAGCGGTGAAAGTGTGGGAGCTCTGTTCAGCTGATCGCTTCCTTTTTGAAGATGTCATCCAGACGCGCATCCTTCGTATCTTGCCGGCGCTGTCCTTCAGCAGTATCCGCATCGGTTTTTTTAGTATCGAACATCCCTTTGAGATAGACTGCTCTCTGCCGGCATGAACTCCTGTCCGCTTGATCAGGAGTTCATTAACAATCCGACTTGATCAAATTCTTTTCATTGGAAAGCATCCCATCTGGACGCTTCTAAAGCGTGCGCCGGTCGTTCCGAAATCCGTTCCGTCGATGGCGGTATTACCGCTTGGCGGCCGATGAAGCTCCCGATAACGTGCGGGAATCCGTTGACTGGACGTTGAGGTCACTTTCGAAACGCCGGAGATTCGCCAGGATGCAGAACGGTTAAAGAAAATTTTAAAGCTCGACCCGGAGGTGCTGTGCAAGGCTCAAAACAGAGCTTGATTCAAGGAGAATCTCTGTGAGAAAATATCGTATTTTTCTTTGGGGAAATATTTTGCAATAAAAGGAGGGGAGTATGCTGCTCAAATCTTATCAAAAAGAAATTTTCCGGGCAGAGTGCAACCCGGGCTTTGAAGCCTTGCACTGTTTTGCCCATCTGGATCAGGATGTCGGCGAAGCGATTCCATACCTGAATGCCACGCTCGGGGGGTTTACCTATCAAAAAGACCCGCCAAGTGTAACATTCAAAGCCCATGGTAAATTGATCACCGTTCACGCCAAAAAAATTGCCGTCAATGCCCTGAAAGATGAGGACGAAGCCACCCGAATTATCGAGTGGTTGAAACGGGAAATAAACTCGGCCTGGGACAATCGAGACAAGATTGAACCCCTTCATGAAGCGGCCCCCCAGCCCAAGGTCATCGAGATTCTAAAATCGCTCCCAAAAACCAATTGTAAAGAATGCGGCCAGCCCACCTGTATGGTCTTCGCCGTCCAGATGTCGGAAGGGGCAAAAGGGCCTCAAGACTGCCCGCCCTTGGACGACGCAGGTAGACAACGACTGTCGAGTTATTTGGGTCGGTTTCGTTTTGATTTTTAATTGTTGAGAGGAGGAAACTATTGATGAGCAACGATGCTGTTTTGAACAATGAACGAAAAATGACCAGTATTTTCGAGCGATTTCTGTCCCTATGGGTGGTGCTGTGCATTGTTGCCGGCATCCTGCTTGGAAAAATCGCCCCCGGCGTGGCCCAATACCTCGATGGCCTGGCCATCTATGTCAAGGGCGCGCCGGTGGTGTCCATCCCCATCGCAGTCTGTCTGTTTTTCATGATGTATCCCATCATGGTCAAAATCGATTTCGGCGAAGTCATTAAGGCGGGCAAGAGCGGAAAACCGGTGTTTTTGACCCTGTTCGTCAACTGGTGCATCAAGCCGTTTACCATGTACGGGATCGCCACTTTTTTTCTCGGCACGCTGTTTTACAATTTTATCGGTCCGGATGCCGTGGATTTGGTCAAGATGCCGTTCGGTCTCGACCTTCCGTTGGGTGCGACCTACGGAGCCGGTACGGTGGTGATGGCCGGTGGCGTCAAAATGCTCCAAGTGCCCCTTTGGCGCAGCTATCTTGCCGGTTGCATCCTGCTGGGGATAGCGCCGTGTACCGCCATGGTCTTGGTGTGGGGGTATCTGTCACGAGGCAATGACGGTCTGACTCTGGTAATGGTGGCCATCAACTCCCTGACCATGCTCGTTCTTTATGGTGTTCTGGGGGGTTTTTTGCTGGGTGTGGGACGGTTGCCGGTACCCTGGCAGGCGTTGCTGCTGTCCATCGGCATTTACGTGGCCCTTCCTTTGGTGGCGGGCTACCTTTCACGTAAGTGGATCATTTCTACTAAAGGTGAAACATGGTTTAAGGAAAAATTTTTACACGTTCTGACCCCCATTACGATTGTCTCGCTGCTCATTACCCTGGTGCTGTTGTTTTCCTTTAAAGGTGAGGTAATTATCAGCAACCCCCTGACCATCGTGTGGATCGCCGTTCCGCTCTTCGTTCAGACCATGCTCATTTTCTGGCTTGCTTACGGCCTTGCGCGGCTGCTGAATCTTCGCTACATGGACGCGGCTCCGGCTGCCATGATCGGGGCTTCCAACCATTTCGAAGTGGCCATCGCCACGTCCACCATGCTCTTCGGTCTGTCTTCGGGCGCTGCTCTTGCCACGGTGGTGGGTGTGCTGATTGAAGTCCCACTAATGCTCATGCTGGTCAAAATATGTTTGAAGACCGAACACTGGTTTTCTCGAGAGGTATAAGCATTCCGTTGAAAAAATACCGGTGATCCAAAAACAATTGGGATGTCTTAAATGATGCACCTATTCGGTGCTTGACCGCTTCTTAGTGTTTTGATAGAAAATGCTTATTTTGTTCTGTTTCGGATACCATACGTTCACTGCATATATTCGCCTGGGGCGGATGGAATTTTCAAAAGGCAAAGTTTCTTCTTAAAGGAGGAAATCGTGAAACCAAAACGACCCGTTATCCTCACCCTTGTTTTTATTTTTGCAACAATTTTTGCAGCTTCAACATACACCGTGGCCCAGGGACCGCCAAGTTGTCCGCCGGACAAAGCCCTCTGCGCACAGATGCTTAGATTCGGCAAAGAGGCATACGCCCGGGGAAAATACCTGGATGCAAAAGAATATTTCCGCAAAGCGGTCAAGGCGGATCCCACCTCTCTGACCGCCTGGCGTTACTACGATCAGACGGTGATCTTCGGATTGGCCGAGAAGGTGGAAAAGAATGCAAATTTAGTGCTGCCCGATGTCTCCACCCGACAGGAACCGGGCGTCGGTTTGCCCCCGGCAGTCTCCCCGGCACCTCCGGAAGCCGCCACCGGCAAGCCGGGAGTGAGCGAGTTTAAAATTGTCGAAGATGAAGGTTGTTAGGCGCTTTGAGGGGATGTCATGAACAATAAAAAGAAAAACAGCGTAGTGATCGAGATATTCAGAAACGGGTATCATACAATCTTTGATAACAACTGGCCCATGTGGCTGGGCGGGCTGTTGATCGGCATCATGAGTGTCATCACCTTTGCCTGGGCCAGACCCTGGGGCGTGGCCGGCGGCCTGAGAAACTGGGGAGACGGGTTGTTGAGCCTGGCTGGTATTTACAAACATTCTCCCCTTTCTCCGTTACTTTCCACCAATTCCATCCTGACCTTGGGATTGCTTTGGGGCGCCTTTGGATCAGCGCTTTTATCCAAACAGTTCGCCATTCGCTCCGCTCCGCTTCTGGAGCTCTTTAAAGGTGTTGTGGGCGGGACACTGATGGGTATTGGCGCTGCAATGAGCGGCGGGTGCAATGTCGGCGGCTTCTATGCGGCTGTCAGTGCCCTGTCCGCAAGTGGTCTTGCCATGATGCTGGGCCTGATAACGGGCGCGTATTTGGGTCTTCGCTATCTGTACTGGGAAATGGAACATCTCCCTTCAGGGTCCGTGGGCGGCGGTGCGTCTTCGGAAAAAGAACAAGGGTTTGACTGGTTGAAATTAGAGCCTTATTTGGGTGCCGTCGTGTTCCTTGCCGCCATCGTTTGTGCATGGATTTATAGCAAAGAAGCCTATACCAGAGTCGGGGGGCTCCTTTTATGCGGCATCGCATTTGGATTTATTATTCAACGAACACGCTTTTGTTTTGTCAGAGGATTTCGTGAACCGTTCATGACCGGTGAATCGGAAGTTCCAAGGGCCATCGTCCTGAGCATGGTCATCAGCGTGCTCGGATTTGCCGCCCTTAAATGGACCGGGTTGCGGGGAGAAAATATTTATGTGGCCCAGGCATTCTGGTTCGGTGCACTGGTGGGCGGAATTATCTTCGGGTTCGGCATGGTCGTGGCCGGCGGGTGTGGAAGCGGTTCGGTGTGGCGCGCCGGTGAAGGTCATATCAAACTTATGCTCGCTGTCATCTTTTTTGCGCTGTCCACGTCATTGTTCAAGACCTGGATCAGCAGTTCAAAGGTTTTGAAGTCACTGATGGGTCACAAGGTCTTTTTGCCGAACTTTTTAACCTATAAATGGAGCCTGATCTTGATTGTGGGCATCCTGTTTGGGTACTACCTCGTAACCACTTGGAACGAGGAGACGGAGAAATTTGTCGTGGAGTTATAAAGAATATCAGACGTCCTTCCGAAAAGGTTGACAATGCAGGATCGTGTCACTATATTTCATCCAATTGTTGAAATTTTTTAAAAAAATAAATGAAAGGAAATACGGTTATGGCAAAGGGAATTATAGAAATAGGGGACAGCAGTTTTGATTCCGAGGTGCTTCAGGCTGAAAAACCTGTTCTGGTCGATTTTTGGGCACCTTGGTGCGGGCCATGCAGGGCCATCGGACCCATCGTCGAAGAACTCGCAGAAGCTTTTGGTGACACGGTCAAATTCACGAAATGTAATGTAGATGAAAACCCGGTTACGCCCACCAAATATGGCATAAAATCAATCCCCACCCTTATTTTCTTTAAAGACGGAAAAGTCCTGGACAAAATTGTCGGTATCGTCGCCAAATCAAGACTTGAAGAGATGATAACGAATACATAACGGGAAACTTGCAGATGAAAAACGTTGATTACGATCTCGTTATTATCGGCGGTGGGCCTGCAGGGCTTGCCGCCGGTCTTTATGCGGCACGTGCCAGACTGAAGGTAATTCTGGTTGAAAAAGTCGTTGTCGGCGGGCAAATCGTTATTTCCGACTGGATCGAAAACTATCCCGGATTTCCGGAAGGACTCAGCGGTCCGGACCTGGTTCAGAAATTCACCGAACAAGCCAAAAGATTTGGCCTCAATATCGAAAATAACGCGGCAGTTTCTGTGGATCTGTCCGATCCGGTCAAGAGGATCGTTTTTAACGACAGAACCGTTACGACACACACCATTATTATTGCAACCGGTGCTTCTCCCAAAAAACTGGATGCCCCCGGCGAAGAAATGTTTTACGGCAAAGGCGTCTCTTCTTGCGCCACCTGTGATGCTCCGTTCTTTAAAGACCGCATCGTTGCTGCGGTGGGCGGCGGCGATACCGCTGTAAAAGAGAGTTTATTTCTGACCAGATTTGTTGAAAAGGTCTACCTTATTCATCGAAGAGACCGGTTACGTGCAGAGATGATTCTTCAGGAACAGGCATTGGCCAATGAAAAAATAGAAATTATATGGGATTCTGTATTGACAGGTATTCAGGGTTTTACCAATGTAGAAAATATTACCGTTCAGAATGTCAAAACAAAAGAAGAAAAAAGACTTTCCGTGGATGGCTGTTTTATATGGGTGGGCGAGATTCCCAATACAAAATTTCTGGCAGATGGGGTCAAATTGGATGAAAAGGGTTTTATTGCAGCAGATTTAAATATGGAGACTTCAGTTCCCGGAGTGTTTGCGGCCGGCGATGTCAGAAACACCCCTTTGCGCCAGATTGCAACCGCTGTGGGTGACGGTGCTGTTGCCGCTTTCTCAGCAGGACATTACATAGAAAACCTAAAGAAATGAAACGGATTATCGCCTTACTTCTGGTTTCATTGCTTGCAATTTCCGGGTGTGCTTGGTTTGAGGCCAAGGAAGAGAGAACTGCCCAGGAACTTGTAAGCGATGGGATGGATCAATTCAATAACGGAGACTATAAAAAAGCGATAGAATCCTTTGAGAACCTGAAAGATTGGTATCCTTTTAGCAAATTCGTGATTCTTGCGGAACTTAAAACAGCCGATGCGTATTACCATTTAAAAAATTATGAAGAGGCTGTGGCCGGATATGAAGAGTTTGAAAACCTTCATCCCCGCAATGAAGCCATTCCTTATATCATCTATCAGACCGGGCTCTGTTATTTTGAGCAGATCGATACCATTGACAGAGATCATACCCCAGCCAATAAGGCACTGGAAATTTTCATGCGCCTCCAAAAGCAGTTCCCAGGGGATTTATATGCAAACAGAGCTGAAGAAAATATTAAACAATGCATTAAAATGCTTGCCGGGCATGAATTTTATGTGGCGTTCTATTATTTTAAGCGCAAGCATTACAAATCAGCCCTGAGCCGTTTCAAGTGGGTCCTCGCCAATTATCCGGATGTGGGGGTTCACGAAAAAGCGCTTCAGTATATTGCGCTCTGTGAAGATCTGTTAAAAAAACAAGCGGAAAAATAGAAAAAATCTTTACATTCATAATGTTGTGATGTATAAAATCAGGTTCTCATACCCTAAATGAGCACAAAAAAATAAAAGAGAACCCATTGAACCTTGTGCATTCCGACGTTCACCCAATTAGGGTTTTAGATTTAAAAGGAGTCATAACCATGTCCAAAATGTGTGAAATATGTGGTAAGAAACCGATGGTTGGCCACAATGTAAGCCATGCCCATAATTTAACGAAACGCCGATTCAATCCAAACCTGCAGCGGGTGCGAACATTGCAAAACGGCAGGGTCAAAAGAATGGTCGTCTGTACCACCTGTATAAAATCGGACCATATCGTTAAAGCGCCCTAGACCGCAGAAGATCCTGCCCCTCGGATTAGTTGTCTATTCTCATTACTTCCTGAATATGTTTTATCTTTTTGATGGACAGGAGAATTTTGTTTAATTGGTCGATATCTTCAACGGTGATGGTAAAAAAACTGTCTACCATTTTGTTTTCCCGTGTCTCGGTGTTTGCGCTGATTATGTTTGCCCCGTTTTTACTGATATTGGCTGCAATATCAGCGAGTAATCCTACCCTGTCGTAAGAACGAACCCGGATCTTTACAGGGTATGCATCTGCAATATCCACATTCCACTCCACGTCAATTTGTCGCTCGGGACTCATTTTCAAGGCATTGACACAACTGGTTCTGTGAACGGTAACTCCGAAACCTCGCGTAATATAACCGGTAATCGGATCACCGGGAACCGGCTGACAGCATCTGCCGAACTTGATAAGGATGTCATCGACGCCTTTTACCATCACCCCCGCTTTCAGCTTCTTTTTCCGAACGCGGCCGATGATTTTGTTCAGTATCGATTCGTCTTCTTCACCCTCGGGTTTCGGCACGATCTTCCGAATGATCTGAAGCGGGGTAATTTTTCCGTAGCCGACACTTGCAATGAGATCGTCGATCTTCTTGAAGCCGAAATGCTCCACCACCTTTTCCATTTCTTCTGATTTCAGTAGGGTATTGAAATTGAGGCGGTATTTGCGGAAGGCCTTTTCACACATCTCTCGGCCAAGTGTGATACTCCGGTCTTTTTCCTGAATTTTGATCCACTGTCTGATCCTGGATCGGGCTTTGACGGTTTTGACAAAATTGAGCCAGTCTTTGCTGGGGTGGTGTTTTTTGGATGTGATGATCTCCACCGTATCACCGGTTTTTAATTCATATGGCAAGGGGACAATACGACCGTTTACTTTGGCACCGGTGCACTGATTCCCGACTTCTGTGTGAATTGAATAGGCAAAATCTACCGGTGTTGCACCTCTGGGAACCGTTTTAATTTCCCCCCGGGGCGTAAAAATATAAACATCATCCGGAAAGAGATCGATGCGGACATTTTCCAAAAATTCATCTGGATTTTTAAAATCTTCCTGGTTTTCTACAAGGTTTCGTATCCAGGAGAATGCTTTGTTGGTCTTCTCATCGAATAGAAGACCTTCCTTATAACTCCAGTGGGCAGCAATGCCCGATGAGGCGACCTTCTCCATCTCCCAGCTTCGAATCTGTATCTCTATTCTTTCACCCACCGGCCCGATAACGGTGGTATGGAGGGACTGGTACATGTTCGGCTTGGGCACACCGATATAGTCCTTGAACTTTTTAGCCACCGGTTTCCAAAGAGAATGGATCAAGCCGAGGACTTCATAGCACTGAGGTATTGAATCGAGGATTATTCTAAAGGCAATAATATCGTATACTTCGTCAAAAGAAAGATTTTGGGAGACCATTTTTTTATAGATGCTGTAAAAATACTTGTATCTGCCGCTGACCTCACCTTTAAGATTGTGTTCATCCAACTTATTCTCGATGAGATTTTTGACCGTTTCGATATATTTTTCGCCTTCCTCTCGATCTTGGTTTACAAGGCTTTCAATCTTGGAATATTCCTCGGGTTCAAGATACATGAACGATGTATCTTCGAGCTCCTTTTTTATCCAATAAATACCGAGACGTCCGGCAATGGGGGCGTAGATGTCGAGGGTCTCCTGTGCAATTTTTTTCCGTTTTGCCTCCGAGTGAAACCTTAATGTCCTCATATTGTGAAGTCGATCCGCCAGCTTGATCAAAATGACCCGAATATCGTCCGCCATGGCGAGGATCATCTTTCGGATGCTTTCGGCCTGGCGTGCCTGAGAGCTGCTGTCAAAGGGGAGCACACTCAGCTTGGTCACGCCCGAGACAATATGGGTCGTCTCCTTTCCGAACAACTCATTTATCTCTTCCAGGGTGGCGTGGGTATCTTCCACCACATCATGCAACAGACCGGCCGCAACACTGACAACGTCGAGGTTCATGTCCGCCAGAATGCCGGCCACCGCCAGGGGATGGTACAGATAGGGTTCACCGGAGAGGCGAACCTGACCATCGTGGACTTTGGCGGAGAAAATATAGGCACGATCGATGATGTCAAGATCGCCATCCGGGTGATACCCGGTAACTTTATCGATTATGTCGTTAATACGGATCATGGGATAAATTAATACGCTTTTGCAAAGACCACCCGTTCAGTGCTGGAACTGTCACAGCATATACACTTGCCGTTTTCGGAGGGGTTGTCCAGGGGAATGCATCGGATGGTAACACTCAGATCTTCCTTTATTTTCGACTCGCACTGATCCTTTCCGCACCAGTGGGACAGCGCAAATCCACCGTGGATTTCAGGTTTTTCCAGGTTGTCGGGCGTGAAAAATTCATAAAATTCTTTATTGTCATCGATGGCAAGGGTATTGGCTTTCCGAAATGACCGGGCACGTTCAAAAAGTGTGTCCTGTATTTCGTCCAGGATTTTGACGATATCCCCGACAAAATGATCCCGTTGGAGAGATACCTTGTCTTTATGCCCCTTGTCTCTCCGACCCACATACACGGAATTTTCGGCAATATCTCTGGGACCGATTTCCACCCGGACCGGAACCCCTTTTTTTATCCATTCCCATCCCCTGGCACCGCCGATGTCCCGTTCATCGACTTCCACAACCAGACGACGATGATGATAGAATTTATCCTTCAGCTCTTTTTCCAGACTTCCCACATAGGCCATCACCTTCATCCGGTCCTCGGGTTTTCGGATAATGGGCATCAAAACTACGTGTGAGGGCGCGACTTTGGGCGGAAGAATGATGCCGTCATCGTCGCCATGGGACATGATGAGCCCCCCGATCAGTCGTGTGGATGCACCCCACGAAGTTGTCCAGGCGTAATTTTCCGTTTCTTGGGCGGTCTGATACTTTATTTCTGAAGCCCTGGCAAAATTTTGTCCCAAAAAATGTGAGGTGCCCGCCTGCAGGCCTTTTTTGTCCTGCATCATGGCTTCGATACACAAGGTGTCAACAGCCCCGGGGAATCTTTCGGAAGCCGTTTTTCTTCCTTTGATGACCGGCATGGCCAGGAATTCTTCGGCAAGTCTTGCATAAACATCGAGCATCATTTGCGTCCGTTCTCTGGCTTCTTCTGCCGAAGCGTGGACCGTGTGGCCCTCCTGCCACAGGAATTCGCTGGTCCGCAAGAAAAGACGGGTTCGCATCTCCCATCTGACAACATTTGCCCACTGGTTGATCAGAATGGGAAGATCGCGATAGCTCCCCACCCATCTGGAAAATGATTCTCCGATGATGGTTTCAGACGTCGGTCGGACAATCAGAGGTTCATTCAGCGGGCCTGCGGGTTCAAGTTTGCCGACGGCGTTTTTCTCAAGTCTGTGGTGTGTAACAACAGCACATTCTTTTGCAAAGCCTTCCACATGCTCAGCTTCTTTTTCTAGAAAGGAAAGGGGTATAAAAAGCGGAAAATATGCATTTTTTACCCCGGTTTCCTTGAACATGTCATCGAGTGCGTCCACGATATTTTCCCAGAGGGTATATCCCCAGGGTTTTATCACCATACATCCTCTCACCGGTGAACGTTCAGCCATATCCGATGCTTTGATCACCTGCTGATACCATTCCGGATAATCTTCAGTTCGCGTTGGTGTAATTGCAGTTTTGATTTGTTTTCCCATTCTGAAGTCCTTTAATTCGTGTAATACATTATATCTTTATTTCTTTAAAATGTTGCCCCAAATTTTTTAGCATGAAATCGAATCGATTAAGGTTTTTTCATAGTGATTCCAAACCCTTTCGAAGTGTCTCCAGTGAAAAAATCGATCCAACCTGAAGTCCGTTTGAAATCGATTGGTTTTAAAGAACGACGCGATGACGGATTCGTCAATCTCTCAATTCATCAAGTTTATCAACTTCAGCCAGTAAAACATCCACAAGTTTGTCTTCAGGAACCTTTTTTATGACCTTTCCTTTCTTGAACAGAATTCCTGTTCCATCACCGCCGGCAATCCCGATATCCGCCTCTCTGGCCTCTCCAGGACCGTTTACCACGCAGCCCATGATGGCAATCTTAATGGGCAAGGGCTTTAACAACAAAGCCTTTTCGACACGTTCTGCGATATCGAACAGGTCAATTTTACATCGGCCGCACGTGGGGCAGGAGATAATGTCAGGTCCGTATCGCCGGATTTCGAGTGCTTTGAGAATTTCAAAGCCGACCCTGATCTCTTCCACCGGGTCCCGGGTCAAAGAAACACGGAGGGTATCTCCAATACCCTCAGCAAGAAGCATCCCTATCCCTAGAGACGACTTGACGATCCCGGAATAGAGCCCCCCCGCCTCTGTGACACCCACATGAAGCGGCAGATCGGTCTTCGACGAAATGAGCCTGTATGCGGCTACGGTACGATGGACATCCGAGGCTTTGATGGAAATTTTTATATTCTGAAAATCGAACGACTTTAATAAATCAATATGCCGCATTGCACTTTCAGCCATGGCTTCAGCGGTGACCCCATTATATTTCTTCAGGATGTCTTTTTCAAGGGAGCCTGAATTAATTCCGATCCGGATGGGGATGTCGAAGTCCGCTGCGCAATCGACAATGGCTTTGACCTTTTTTTCACTGCCGATATTTCCGGGGTTTATCCGCAGTCCGTCGGCGCCTGATTGAATCGAAGCTAGGGCCAAGCGGTAATCAAAATGTATGTCCGCTATAATCGGTATGGAAATCCTTCGTTTGATCGAAGAAATCGCCTTGGCAGCTTCAAGGTCAGGTACGGCGACTCTGACAATTTCACACCCGGCCTTTTCCAGGCGATGTATTTGTGAAACCGTTTTCGGAATGTCCTGAGTAAATGTATTGGTCATGGACTGCACCACAACAGGGGCGGTTCCGCCCACCCTTACAGTCCCGATCTTGATCTGGCGCGTTTTTTTTCGTTTTATTATAAAAGGCATAAAGGCTTGCTATTGAAATAGGGATTTTTTTCCGAAAACCATATAAATAACAGACTGCTCGTTTAAGTTCAACCTAAATCCTTTACGAACTGTTTTCGGAAAAAAGTCGGCAAGCAATAATTGCAAAGAAAAATACCGATGTTGTATTTGGGTTGTAAAAAAGATGACGGTATAATAACCATAAAAAAAGGATCATTTCCAAAAGAGTTGGTGATCCTAAAACTCTTTTTCCTGTGAATTGAGAGAAGAACCTGTAAAAATAAAAAAATTATGAAAGGATCGTGAGATGAATGTTGATAAGCGCAATGAATTTTCTGCAAAACACGGACCGGATGCAGCGCCGGATCGTTTCATTGAAGAAGAAATTTTAAAGCAGGGGGAAAACAAAAAAATTCCCTGTGCGAAGGCATTTGAAATTGCAAGAAAGTTGCAGGTTTCACCCGATACCGTGGGGATGACCATCGACCTGATGAACTTCAAATTGATAAAATGCCAGCTTGGGTTGTTTGGGTATCAGCCCCAAAAAAAAATTATCAAGCAACCGGATCGTGTCACAGAGGATTTGAAAAATGCCATTGCGGATCAGCTTGTCCAAGGGAGACTGTCCTGCCGAAGGGCATGGGATATCGCATCCGGTTTAAAGGTCGGAAAAATGAAAGTCAGTGGTGCCTGCGAAGCCATGGACGTCAAGATAACGGGGTGTCAACTGGGAGCATTCTAGTCTAATTCCAAGTGCTCTGATTTATAAGTACGATGACGCATTTTTATCTGGACACTATCCCGTATAAGCTGAAGTCCAAAAGTTTGAAGTTTGAAGTGAGCTAAAGCCCGCCCTGGTGCGCATCGTTTATATCTTGATCCGACCAATGCACCATTACAAACATGACTTTTCGAGTATAGAGTGTTGATGATCGGTCTGGGCCAGGGTTGAGGAAAGCGCTTTCAGCGCCGTCAATTATAATTAAAATTGATAGAATACCTTAAATTTAGGCATTTTAGTTCACTTAAGGCACTTTAAATTTTTTGCATACATTGAATGAGTAAACCAAGTTATAAGTGCGTAACCGTATTTACGAATACATGTACTAAGTCGGATATAGAAGAACCCATGTTGAAATCACCGCTTCCTGCACTCAACGATATCGAAGGGAACAACATTCCAGGCGCTTTGCCGTTTGTTGTGGACGCACATGTTCATATATTTCCGGAGGGTATTTTTAAGGCCATATGGGATTGGTTTGACAAATACGGCTGGCCGATTCGCTACAGGTTGACGTCTCCGGATGTCCTCGACTATCTCCTGTCTCGCGGCGTCGGTCATATTGTTGCCCTTCAATATGCGCACAAACCCGGAACCGCTAGGGGGTTGAATTCCTATATGGCGGAAATTTGCCGAAAATTTCCCCATAAAGTCTCCGGAATGGCCACCGTATTTCCGGGAGAAAACCAAAGCGAAAGGGTTCTCAAGGAAGCTTTTGAAATGGGGCTCAAGGGGGTAAAACTCCATGCGCATGTGCAGTGCTTCGACATGAACCGTTCGGATATGGATCCCATTTATGATCTATGTTCATCCGAGGGAAAACCGATAATGATCCATGCTGGAAGAGAGCCCAACAGCCCGGCATACAAATGTGATCCATATGTATTGTGCAATGCGGAGAAGTTGCAACGGGTGATTGAGAATTACCCGAAACTTAAAATTTGTGTGCCCCATTTAGGTGTGGATGAATTTTTCCGTTACAAACAGCTCATTGAAAAATACGATAATCTCTGGCTCGATACGTCCATGGCCCTCGCCGATTATCTCCCCATAAGAAATCCTGTAAAATTAGAGGATATGCGGTTGGATCGTATCATGTATGGCTCTGATTTTCCGAATATTCCCTATGCTTGGGATCGTGAAATCAAGCGGATTGAACAAAGAAAATTATCGTCTGAATCCATGGCGCGGATCTTGGGAGAAAACGCGGTCGATTTTTTTAATATAACGCCCCCTTAATTGACCCTAACGTTGCAACAGTCTGGGAATGCTGATCTTTATAGTCAATAAGCTCATTTTGCCATTTTATTTATGCAACTATAGGGTTGACTCTATCCGCTGAGAGACGTTCCACCCGTTGGAACCAGAAGATATTTTTCGCCGTTTTTTTCAATTTTCAGGCCGTACATTTTTATGGTTTCCGTAATGGGACGGCCGAAGAGAAAATCCGTCAAATCAGATTCAAGGCCAGCTTCCTGGACAACCAGTTCCCTGATTTTTATATCGTGTTCGATGATTTCTAAGATGCCTTTGAGTGCGTCATCTTTTTTATCGGTGTTCAAGGCATCAATAAATAGGGTGAGCAGGTCGTATCCGCACTGTTTCTGGTGGCCCTCCACAAGGTCCCATAACCCTTCAATGCTTGAGATAAGATCTTTACGCGTCAAACGATTTTTCGCATAAATCTTTTCGATTTCCCGGGTATCCCAGCATTTAAGCACTCTGCATTCCATGGGCCGAGTGTCGTAAATGGTACATTCATGGTTCTTTTCGTCGAAAAAAACACAGGTCCATGACCCTTTGTGTCCTTTTATTTTTATGATGTCCGAAGATGCCGGCAATATACATCCTTTAACATTGTCAAAGGAGAGTTCACCTTTTCGGATCGTGTAGAGGTGCTTTGATAAAATGATGCCTTTTTCAATGAGCACCTTATCTTCAAGATGAAAAGAAGGACCGCCTTTTTTGCAGCAGGTGCCGCAGCGGCGGCATTCCGTGGTCGTGGTATCAGGTTTGGGTTTTGAATCGTTTGACGTCATCGTTCAATCCAGCAGACTCTCAAAGAAGTCGTTCCCCTTGTCGTCCACAATGATAAAGGCGGGAAAATCCTTGACCGTGATCATGAATATGGCTTCCATTCCGAGTTCCGGATATTCCAACGTCTCGATGTGGGTGATGCACTCTTTTCCCAGCCGGGCAGCAGGACCGCCGATGGACCCCAAGTAGAATCCGCCGAATTTTTTGCACGATTGGGTAACTTCTTTTGAACGGTTCCCCTTTGCCAGCATAATCAAGGACGCGCCGTGGGCCTGAAAAACAGGCACATAGGGATCCATTCGTCCGGCGGTGGTGGGACCGAATGATCCGGAAGGATACCCTTCCGGGGTTTTGGCGGGTCCGGCATAGTACACGATGTGATTCTTGAAATATTGGGGAAGATCGTCACCTTTATCGAGGCGCTCTTTAAGTTTGGCATGGGCGATGTCCCTGGCCACTACGATTTTCCCGGTCAATAGCAGGCGGGTGGCCACCGGATATTGGCTCAGTTCGGCCCGGACTTCATCCATGGACCGATTCAGGTCCACGGCAACGGCTGCTGAATCCGGACCGCCGGATTCCGGCAGGTATCTGGCCGGGTCGGTCTCGAGGCGCTCTATGAAAATGCCTTGTTTGGTGATTTTGGCCTTTATGTTCCGGTCTGCGCTGCAGCTGACACCCAGACCGATGGGGCAGGATGCGCCGTGCCTCGGCAGACGAATAACCCGGACATCATGACAAAAATATTTTCCGCCAAATTGGGCACCGATGCCCAGCCGGCGCGATATTTCAAGCACTTCGGCTTCAAGCTTTGTATCCCTGAATGCATGTCCCAATCGGTTTCCTGCCGTGGGAAGATGGTCGAGATATCCTGCGGATGCCAATTTTACGGTCTTCAGGTTGATTTCAGCGGAGGTGCCGCCGACTGCAAAAGCGAGATGATATGGGGGACAGGCTGCCGTACCGAGGGTTTTCATCTTCCGTTTCATAAAAGCGACGAGGTTTCCAGGGGTCAACGTCGCTTTGGTCTCCTGGTAAAGATAGGTTTTGTTGGCAGATCCACCGCCTTTGGCAATGAAGAGAAAGTGATAGGAATCGCCCTCCACCGCATAAATTTCAATCTGGGCAGGAAGGTTGCAGCCGGTATTGACTTCTTCATACATGGTTAACGGCGCATTCTTGGAATACCGCAGGTTGTTGGACGTATAGGCGTTAAAAATACCTTTTGAAAGTGCTTGTTCATCGTTGGCGCCGGTCCAGACCTGCTGGCCTTTCTTCCCCATTACAATGGCGGTTCCGGTGTCCTGACACATGGGGAAAACGCCTTCGGCGGAAATCACTGCATTTTTCAGCATTTCAAGGGCCACATAGCGGTCGTTGTCCGAACTTTCAGGATCATCGAGGATCTTTGCCAGAAGTTCCAGATGGGATGGTCTCAACAAGTGTGAGACATCCTTGAAAGCCTCTTCAGCCAGAAGGGTCAGCCCTTCCGGAGCCGCCGTTAACATCTCGGCACCTTTAAAAGCATCTACCGAGACATGCGCATCGGTGAGCATCCGATATTCGGTGGTATCATCTCCCAAAGGAAACATTTCCTGATATTCAAATTCCATCATAGGTATTCTCCTTCAAACCCAATATCTGCGCGCATGGTTTTTGAAAAGATTAAAATGAACTTCGGCCTTTGCAGAATTAAGGTGGAATAAAAAAGCCCTCCTTATCAGGAAGGCTCTTTGGTAGTTGTTTTCCGGGGCTGTATCTTCGTAAAGAGGACAGCGGATCATTTCTCCAGAGTCAACTGAATATAATGGCAGGGACATTCTTTGGCACACAGTCCACATCCCTTGCAGAAGTCCAAATCGAATTCGTATCCCCCGGTGGACGGCGATATCTTTACGGCAGAGTCCGGGCAGTACATATAACAGTTGCCGCAGTGGAAACAGAGACCGCAGCTGAAACAGCGTTTCGATTCTTCGATAATATCTTTCAGATCAAACGATGGATAGATCTCCCTGAAATTTTTCAGCCGCGTGTGAATCGACACCGCCTCTTTATTAAACTGTTTTTGTTTATTATAATAGTATGTATTCAAATCCCTGGAGTAAACCACCGGCGGCTGTGCCAGGTTGCTTTCCACATTTCCTTCGATGTAATCTTCAATGGCGGAAGCGGCCTGCGTGCCCTGGCCAATGGCCAGAGCGACGGTTTCCAGACCGGCCACGGCATCGCCGCCGGCAAAGACACCTTCCATACTGGTCATTAAATGTTCGTTGGTATACATCCATTGATTGTCTACCGTTTGAACATCGATCCCGTCATAATCGACCGCCTGTCCAGTGGCCATAATGACGGTATCTGCCGGAATAAATGCCTCGGATCCGGTAATGGGCACCGGTCTGGCCCTGCCGCTGGCATCGGGCTCTTTCAACTCCATTTGAATCGAAAAAATTCCCACAACCCGACCTTCATCGGTGACTAATTTAACCGGGTTGGTGTGATAACGAAACATGATGCGTTCTTCCATGGCCTCGTCGATTTCGGCGGTAATCGCGGGCATTTCCATGCGGGTTCGTCGATAGACCACACTCACGTTCGCCCCCAGCCGTTTGGAGACACGGGCGCAGTCCATGGCGGTATTTCCACCGCCGATCACCACCACATCCTTCCCGATTTCCATCCATTTGCCGCTGTTGACCTGCTTTAAAAAGTCGACGCCCGTATAAACGTTGTCCGCATCCTTGCCCGGAACATCGATGCCCAAACCTTTTTGAGCACCGACGCCCAAAAAGACCGCATTATATTCCCGCGTCAACTGGTCCAGGGGGATGTTGACCCCCACTTTGACATTACACTCCAGATCGATGCCCAACCGGAGTATATTATCAATCTCTTGTTTGAGGATGTAATTGGGCAGGCGATAGGGGGGTATGCCATACCGCATCCAGCCGCCCGGCTCACCATAGGCCTCAAATATTTTTACCTTAAAACCTCTTTTGGCCAGATGAAACGCACACGAAAGCCCTGCCGGACCTGAACCCACCACCGCAATTTTCTCTTTGCGCCCGGACACAAGTTTCTTGTGTTCCAGATTGTGCTCCAGACCGTAATCGCCCACGCGACGCTCGCTGCAGTTGATGGCCACAGACGAATCAAAGTCCCGACGGTTACATCCTGCTTCGCAGGGATGCGGGCAGACGCGGCCGCATGTTGCAGGCAGCGGATTGGTGCGCGCCAAAACATGCCAGGCTTCTTCATAATCTTCCTTTTCTGCAAGAACTCTCAAAAATCCGCGAATGTCGTTACCTGCCGGACAGGCATGGGTGCAGGGCGGGACCTGCATGATGTTTACAGGCATCAGCGTACGCCACGAGCCCGTCTTATAGGGAACCACTTGATTTAAATCGATGACCAATCCTAAAGGTAGTTTTTCCATTATAAATTAAACCTCGCTATGTTTTGGTTGGCGATTTCCTGAATCTCGGCCACTTCCGGTGTGGGCTGGCCCTTTTTGAAAAGGTGCTTGAAGCGACCCTGCAATTTCAAATACTCTTCCACCGGGACTTTTACCGGAATCTTCAGTACATTCGTCACTTTGCCGTCGACAATTTCATATATGGGAAATATGCCGGTATCTTTGGCCAGTCGGCATATCTGCACGGAGAGTTCTCCGTGATGACCCCATCCCAGAGGGCAGGGAGCGAGGATATGGATGTATTTTGGACCTTCGATGGAAAGCGCTGTTTTGACCTTGCGCTGAAGATCTCGAAAATCATCCACCGTGGCAGTGGCCACATACGGAATGCCGTGATCGGCTGCAAGCAGGGGCATATTTTTCTTGCGGGTTTTGTTCCCCATGGGCGTTGTGGAGGTTCTGGCACCCAAAGGGGTAAAGCTGGAACGCTGGACACCGGTGTTCATATAGGCTTCGTTGTCATAACACACATAGAGCACATTGTGGCCCCGTTCAAACATCCCGCTCATGCATTGAAACCCGATATCGGCCGTACTGCCGTCACCGCCCTGGGCGATGATATTAACCGGTCCTTTGTTCAACGCCTTGTATGCTGCTTCCACCCCGGAGGCAACCGCTGCCGCATTCTCGAAAAGACTGTGTAAAAAGGGAATGCGCCAGGAAGGGTCGGGGTAGGGCGAACTGAATACTTCCAGGCACCCCGTGGCCACGCAGGCAATGGTATTTTCACCGGATGCATCGGCCACCAAACGAGCGGCAAGAGCCTGGCCGCATCCGCCGCAGGCCCGATGCCCACTGGTAAACAAGTCCTTCTTCTCTATCTTGTTGAGTTCTTCAGCGCTTTGTTCCATGATTATAAATCCTTCTCAGATATCAGTTCGTTCTTAAGACCTAAAAATTCCAGTTCGACCGGTTCTTTTTCGACTTTTTCGACCATATACCGCAAATCGTCCATGGGTATGTTGCGGCCTCCCAAACCGGCAATAAAGCTGCTGATGTTACGGTCCTTTTTCTCTGCTCTGGGAAACGACCAGCGGACATCACTGGCAAGGATGCCGCCTCTTCCCAGGGAAATCGATTTTTCAAGGACAACGATGTTCATTTTGTCTTTTAAAACATTGTAAATCTCATGCCTGGGGAACGGGCGGTAGGAACATATTTGCACGAGTCCCACTTTTTTCCCCTCTTCTTCCATCCGGTCGATGAGTTCCTTGATGGTGCCCACCACAGAACCCATGGAGACAATGACCAGGTCTGCGTCTTCAAGTTTATAAGTTTTGATGAACCCACCGCTGTTTCTGCCGAAAGTCTTTGCAAAATCCGCACTGACCTCCTTGATGGTCTCTTCGGATTTTTCCATGGCCCTGTGTAAAATATAACGGGTTTCCAGATAGAACCGCGGATCTGCAAACAGACCGATGCCCTTTGGCGATCGGGGGTCGACGATATTTTTCGGAAGAAACGGGGGCAAAAAATCGTCGACTTGTTTGGGTTCGGGGATGTCTACCGGTTCATAGGCATGGGTCAGAATAAAGCCGTCCATACAGACCATCACCGGCAGACTGGTTTGCTCCGCAATCTTGAAAGCCTGTATGTGTAAATCCGATGCCTCCTGATTGTCCTCTGCATGGAGCTGAATCCAGCCCGCATCTCTCATCGCCATGGAGTCCTGCTGATCGTTCCAGATGCTGAGCGGCGCGGATATGGCACGATTGGCGCATGTCAAAACAATGGGTAATCGCATCCCGGCAATGCAATAAATGACCTCGCACATTAATAACAGCCCCTGGGATGATGTTGCCGAGTATGCTCGGGCACCGGCAGCACTTGCCCCCAGGACAACCGATGCAGCGGCAAATTCACTTTCCACATTAATAAATTCCGCATCCAGTTTCCCCTGGCCGACAATCATGGCCAGATCTTCTACAATGTGGGTTTGCGGAGTAATCGGATAAGCGGAAATCACATTGGGCCGGCACATGGCCACACATTCCGCAACAGCACGAGATCCTTCGATTTGTTTAAGCATGTAACTACCTCTTTTGCATGATTTCATGGGCCCGTTCAAGGGCAGCCACATTGTTTTCGCCAACCCTGCCGGGAAATTTTTCCATAATGGCTTCCTGCACGGCGTCCAGGCTCACCAGGCCGGTAATGGAACAAAACGCACCAATCATCACCGCGTTCGGTATAGGCCTGCCGACGATCTCCAGCGCAATCTCAGTGGCGGGAATGGTTTTCACCGTTGCCGTCGTTTTAAGCTGCAATTCCTCGGGTTTTTTTTCTGAGTTTACCAGAATCATACCATCCGGTTTAAGCCCGTCCAATACCGGTACCGTCTCCATTAAAAAAGAGTCCTGGACGATCAGATAATCCGGCGTCCGTACATCTTCACGCGTACGAATTTTTTTGTCATCGATTCTAACAAAAGCCATGACAGGAGCACCGATTCGTTCCGCTCCAAAAGAAGGGAAAGCCTGGGCAAACTTGCCGTCCTTAAAGGCTGCCACAGATAAAAGCTCCGCAGCGGAAACATTTCCCTGTCCGCCTCGACCGTGTATTCTGATTTCAATCATATTTATCACCTTATTGTCAAAAGCCACTTTAGTGTATTAAAAACGCTACATACGCCTGTTCTATGAACCTCCTCCCGGGACAATCAGAATTGGATCCTTCCGGATCCGGATATCTCATAAAAACATATAAATTTATAAAATGGCAGCTGTCAATAAAAAAAGGTTTTCCAGCAAGGACCGTGTCTTTAAAAAACCATATAGATATCAATAGGTCAATTCTATTTTTCGCCGTTTATCATTAAATAGGGAGGTTTTTAAAAACTTCATGGGGATACCGTGGATTCTGGGGTGACGGGATAAGAAGAATTTTGAATTGCCCTTTAGCCTTAGGCGATTTTTTCATAAAAGACCTTGAATCTGTCGAGTCTCTCAGACAGGACACGGACGCCGGTTCCGGCCCCCTCGGGGATTTTTATGAAGCCGTCCGGCTCCAGAACCACGGGTTTGTCAACGATATCTTGGGTGAAATATCGTGCGGTTTCAGATGTGTCGCCCGGAAGGACAAACCCCGGAAGTGTTTGAAGATGAATATTAAAGGCCCTTCCGATTCCGGTTTCCAGCATCCCCCCTGACCACACGTCGATATGGTTGTCTGTGCAGTAGGCAGCAATCGCTTTAGATTTCATCATTCCGCCCACGCGTCCCTGTTTGACATTGATTATTCTACAGCTTCCGAGCGCTACAGCGGTTTTTGCATCATTGAGATTCTTTATGGATTCGTCGAGGCACACCGGCGTATCGATTTGTTTTTGCAGGAATGAATGAAAATAGATGTCATCGTAGTTCAACGGCTGTTCGATCATCATGAGATCAAATGCATCGAGCTCTTTCAAAAGGTGGATGTCTTCGAGAGCGTAATCGGCATTTGCATCGGCCATCAGGCGTATGAAGGGAAATGTCTTGCGAACTGCTTTTAACACTTCAACATCTTTGCCTTTTTTAATTTTTATTTTGATTCGGTGGTATTTTTTGTCACTGGCTCCTTGAATCGATTCAAAAAGATCGTCCATATGGTCTTTGATTCCAATACTGATTCCTGACATAATTTTTTGGTCTTCTCCCCCGATCAGTTGGAACAGAGGGATCCCATACTGTCTGGCCAGAAGGTCCAGCAGGGCATTTTCCACAGCAGCTTTTGCCATGTTGTGCCCTCTGATCGGGTCAAATTTTTCCAGTACTGTTTCAATGGAAAAATTTTTCAGGGTCATGAGAATGGGGATCAGAAAGCCTTTGATGATGTGGGATGACGTGGAATTGGTTTCGTAACAGTAGTAAGGATCCGTTGCAGTGACGCACTCTCCCCACCCGGAAACGCCGTCTGACGTGATTTTTAAAAGCAGTGCCTCTCTGTGGGTCTGGACGGAAAAGCTGGTCTCAAACGGTTTGACCAGGGGCAGCCTTACCCCATACATCTCCACCGAATCAATCTTTTTTAAATGTTTCACCGATCTATTTTCTCCTTACGATACCCTCGCTTCCCGATGGTATAATTTATAAAAAACTCTCTGTTTATCCTTGGAAAATACGAAATCTTCGACCACATAACCTTTCTGGAACGCCGATTCAAAAAGATGCCGCGTTTTCATCCGCCATTCAATGGCTTCGCTGAAGCGCGTCTCTTTCAATGCCCGTATATTTTTGGGAATTTCGATATACGCCGTGTCCTGTGTAAAATTATCCAGATTTTCCCGGGGGATGTCTTCCAGAATAGACGGATCTTTTTGTTCCATTTTTTTTTCAACCCGATCCGAATCGAGTTTCCAGGTGGCGATCAACCGGTCCGTCGGGAGCCCTTTGTGGAGGCCGCTTTCTCCAGTTCCGTAGATATCTCTTTCGTATTCAACGCTGATAATGCCAAGCCGGTGGATATTAAAAAAGGCATTCATGGATTCCAGGGGATCGAAATTCCAACGCATCACTTGGTATCCCATTCTTTGAACTTCGTCTCTTTGTGCTTTTTTCAGCAAAAAGCCGAACCCTTTGTCCTGGTGCTCTTTCTTTACCGCGGCCTGGTGGGAATAGACAAAGTACGCTTCCTCCCATTTGCCGATGAGTGCATAGGTATAACCGGACAATTCGCCGTTGTAGTAGAGTCCTTGTACCAGTCCGCCATATTTTTGGACCCGCGTCATCACGTGATGGGGCTCGATATCCAGGTCTAAAAAGCCCCAGGCACTTCTCTGAATCTCGATTAATTTCTTAAAATCTTCCATCTCTTTTATTCTTTTCAATTCGATCATCTTAAATCTCCTGATAGAATAACATGGCAATTCCAAATAATTTAGGCTTTGATAAAGATAACATTAAGGTCGTTTTTGTCAATCAGTTAGAAATTAAGGTTCTTCTCCAATTTAGTTGAAGAAGAGGGTTCGAGGATTCAAGGGGTCAAGGGTCCAAGTGTTTATCCTCCAAAGATTTTATCAGCGCTTTGAGCATCCTTTCAACATCCTCCGTATCATCCTTGAGAGCCTTTAAATTTTCTTTATTTACATAATTTAAATCACCTGAAAGCAGGACCTGTCCAATTCGCAAACAGAACCATAGGCAATCTATAATGACCTCAAGTCGTCTGTAGTTGTCTTCCTGCCATAGTCTTCTTATAGAAATTTTTTTGTTATTCTATAAAGATCCAAACAGCGT
>JAAXQD010000048.1 GCA_012974475.1 Desulfobacterales bacterium | reverse complement strand
GCAAGACGGTGCGCTATATGCGGTATGTGATCACCCCAGGATCTTTTTAAGGGAAGGGTTCTCGATGAGAGAATCAAAGATTTTTTTAAGATTTTTGAGTTCATTTAAATCTTTAAATGAGAACTTAAAAATATAGGCAGGACTTTCAAAATTGTCCGGTGGGATCAGTTTTATCCCGGCTCCAAGTTTCAGGTTTTCCCGATGTTCTTCAAACGCGAGTTCAGCGCGCGTTATAGCGGGGAAGCGCCGCTGTTTTAAATAGGACCGAATCTTTCGTGTCTTTTGATTTTTATCTATATCTTCATCGTTCAATATCCTTTTCAAATGTAGCCCTTCCAAAATCTCTGCCATAGGGATGTCTTCCCGCAAGGCAATTTCTTTGATCAGTGTAACGATTTCCCTCTGCTTGTTGATACTCAATTTAAGAACATTAAAAAGCTTTACAAAACCGTCTTTAACATCTTTTGACATTTTATGGATTTCCAAAGCCATGGCCAAGGAAATACTTTCGGAAAGTATGCTGTTCTGAAGCGGCTTCGAAAAAGAACATATATCTTTGATTTTTGCTATTATGGATTCATGGCAGGGTACCCCCAAAATGGACATCTCTTGGGACAGACGACGATGGTCCGAAAAAAAGTTGGAAAGCATCCGGATCGATCTTGATTTTTCTATCAGATTGAGCGGTCTTTGAAAAGCGTTGTCCGTAATGGCATATCTTGCGCATTCAAGTTTTTTTGTATCAGAATCGAGTATCCTGGCTTTAACATCAAGTCGTTCCAGCCGACGGCAGGCTTCAATTCTTCTAAAACCGCATAGAATAATGTACCTCGATTTTTTCTCTAACAACAGCGGAAGATTCAACAACCCCACATGCCCGATAGAGTCCATTAAATCATCGACCGTCTCTTGGGTTGTTATGCGAAAGGAATGATCGCTTGTGTCAACCTCGGGCAGTTTAACATTTTTTTCTTTAAAGCACATGGTTCGATTCGGCAAGCCGATTGAATGCTTCAAGATATTTATTGTGTGTATTTGCGATCACGTCTTTGGGAAGTGATGGTGCCGGCGGTGTTTTATTCCAGTCGATGGAAATAAGGTAATCACGAAGATATTGCTTGTCGAAGCTCTTTTGGGAACCCCCGGGTTCATAGGACGATTTCGGCCAAAACCTGGATGAATCCGGAGTCATTACTTCATCGATAAGGATTAAATTGTCTTCGAAAAGGCCAAACTCGAATTTTGTATCCGCAATGATGATTCCTTTTTTGTATGCCAAATCAGCGCCTTTGCTATAGATTTCAAGACTGAGGGTTCTAACCTGATCGGCAAGATATTTTCCAATTTTTTTGATGGCCTCGTCAAAATTTATGTTTATATCGTGAAGCCCGGTTTCTGCCTTGGTCGAAGGCGTGAAAATAGGCTTGGGAAGTTTATCAGATTCTTTCAGATTTTTGGGGAGTTTTATGCCGCATATACGTCCGGTAGCCAGGTAGTCATTCCATCCGGATCCGGATATATATCCTCTTACAATACATTCAATCGGCAAAGGCTCTGCTTTTTTAACCAGCATGCTCCTTCCACGCAGAATTTCTGCATACGGTTTGCAAATGTCCGGATACTTATCCACGTTACTGGAAATAACATGATTGGGCAAAAGAGATTCCATGATTTTAAACCAAAAAAGGGAAATTTGAGTTAAAATTTTTCCTTTTTCAGGGATGGGGTCAGGCATCACCACATCAAATGCAGAAATTCGATCCGTTGCCACCATTAACAGTGTGTCTCCGAGATCATATATATCCCGGACTTTGCCCCTTTTTATCAAATTCAATTCTTCAAAGTCGGTTTCAATGACAGTCTGTAGCATTATTCTTTATCCTTTACGAAACCCAGTACCATTATGGCATCCTTTGTTGGTAACGCTTGAGTGAGGCCATAGCAATTCATGTTGCCATACACGGCAACCGGTTCCTCGTCCGAGTACCGAAAATCCTTTTCATTAATTTAAAAAACACTTCAAAATGGGCGTCGGATATACCCACCACCCTCTTCATCAGATGTTATTGCTCTGAAAATGCTTTGATAAATTTTTTTAAAATATCGAATGTCGATTCCGGCATTTCAAGGAATTCGATTCCGGCTTCAAATTTTTCATCTTTGCCGGATATGGAGAAAACAACCTTCCCTTTAATGTCGATCAGATCATCTTCAAGACCTATGGCCAGCGCGATGGTATTTTTGGGGTCAATGGGAGTGTGCGTTTCAAGCAAAATTCCGCCTTCACTGACATTTAAAGTCCTTCCCATTCCCTGGGCCACAATTTGCTCAGTTTCATCAATACAATTGTATGATATCAAATTGAGAGCACTGATTCTTGGATGATGTCTTCTTTCGTTTATCGTCATGGTATTCACCCAATACGGTTTTGTTAAAAATTAATCTTACGTGCATTAAAACACTATTTCTACGGTCCTTTATCGCCGGTTTTTTTATGGAATTCACAAGCTAGCATGGTGGTCACCGATACGCACGTTGCGAGATGTTCTATAAAATTTTTAAATGTGGGTGAAAGGCAATTGTGCTCTTCCTGCAGAATGTCAGGATCGATTTTGGTTATTTTGAGGTCCTCTGAAGCGAAGACCGAAGCCTGATAAGGTTCTTGCCCTAAATCAAGAAACGAGACATTTCCGAAAAAATCTCCGGAGTGAAGATTCGCCAATGGCACATAACCATTTTCAGTGTGTCGGACAATATGGGCATCCCCTTCTGTGATTTGATATAAATCCGCTTCGCTGTCACCCTGGGCAATCAGCTGATTTTTACCGTTAATGTAGTCTTCGATACGAATCTTTTCCAGATGAATATTAACCGCCATATCGGTGACCTGTTTTAACCGCTTGTCAAGACTGATTGCAAGGCTTCTAAAGGGGTTGGACATCCTCAAAAAATCGATGGAAAGACGCCGCGAGTCGAGTACGCCCAACTGTACGTTTTCCACTGCACGAATTGCAGCACTTCGAACCGTTCCTTCCAACAATAGAAATGAAGCGATGCTCCCGATAAACGCACCTTCACCGATTCTGAGTATTTTCAAAGGACCCTTAGGAGTTTCTCTGATAATTTCTGCCACACCTTCAAGTATCACCCATAACCAGCCGCCATGTTTTCCTTGTGCGACAATCTTGTTGCCGGCCCGTGCCTCTTCTTCATCGACCACATACGAATAATCGATAAGCGGCCCTTTTATGACGGGCAGTGTCGATTCTTTTTCTGAAGAACTTTTTTTCTTTACGGGGAATGATACAGGGCCCAATCGTTCTATCTCCCCGTCATCCAGCCTGCTTAAACAGTCAAGAATAATTTGCATCCGGCTCTTTTTAATAACATTTTTACGGCGAATATTTTTTTCGCTGAATTCAAATTCGCCATCCACCCAACCAAAAAGTGCGTTAACGGCATCAAGGCCGGTCAACGGACCTGCCGAGGCATTAACGGGATTGCCATTAATAAAATATATTAAACCCGGTTCCTGAGCATATTTACTCCGAATGCGCAAAACACCTGTACTTGAATTTGAGCCGAGGAGTTGCAAAACATCACCCAAGCTCAGAAAATCCATATTGCCGGCTAGAACAAAATCGCCCATTTATACTATCTAACGTCCTAATTTTAAATTTTTTCTAAATGATATCAATGTTAACTTCAGGCATTCCTTTAAAGTTGTCCCAACGCCCTGGCCTATAATTGCACTGGCTGGAAAAGAAGGGACTTTGAGCTGTCTGTTTAAATCCTTCTCCATCTGTTCAACAGACATAATCGGAAAGCCCTGTCCGGCAAGGTCCCTCTTGTTATGCTGCATAACAAGAGGGATTTTAAAAATGTTAAGACCATATTCTTTTAAATTATGTTGCAGGTCTTTCAAGGAGACCATGTTTTTTTCGCGTCTGACCGCCAGTGAATCGGCGACAAAAATAATACCGTCAACACCTTTTAAAACCAGTTTTCTAGTAGATCGGTATTGAACCTGCCCGGGAACGGTATACACTTGAAGTTTTATATCGAATCCTTTTATCCTCCCAAGTCCCATGGGAAGAAAATCGAAAAAAAGGGTCCGGTCACCTTCAGTATCAATTGAGACCATCTCACCGACGACCTGTTTCTTGAAGGTCTTAAAAATGTATTCCATATTGGTTGTTTTGCCGCATCTTCCAGGACCGTAATAAACAATTTTACACTCGATCTCCCTCTTTTTAAAATTAAAAATAGCCATTGATGATCAGCTCCACCTATAAAATTTAGTGCATGTTAAGCCCGCGCAGTATGTCTTTAAAAATGCTATTTTACCAAATTTACTCAAATTTTTCAAGGCCTTTCTTCCGCAATGCTTCTCTGCAAATACCGACTTAAGTATCTCGCTGCCTTTTGGACATGTGGCTTAACTTATTGCGGCCTCAATATCCACACAATAATCTCCACGCATCGGGCCGATTTTAATTTTCTTTACCGACGCAATTAAACCTGAACCATTGAAAAAAGCAATATTCGAATAATATTGAACATCATTGATCGTCGTTCCGACTTTAAATTTTTCGATCAAATCTTTTTCCCTGCCTGAAATCAGCAGGCTGACGACATTTCCTAACTGGAACCTTACTTTAAATTCAAACACCTGCTCTTTAAGAGGACCACTGTCAAAGGTTATTCCGATTGAATTGATGTCGAGATCTTCATCGTCTTCAATCTTAACTTCTTCATTTTTTAATCGATCATCCTCATATGTCTGAGCCTTAACGTGATGAACTTCAGGGATATGGATTATGGTTTCCACATCATCTGCGGACATTTTGATCTGGGGAAGTATTTTATCAATGCCCTCTTTGTTCAGCACATTTTCGAAAAAAGTCCGAAGTCTTTGCAGTTGATTTGGAAGAAAAATATTTTCTGAGAGCCATTGGTCATATTCAGCGACGGCATCATCCACTGAAGAAAGGGCCATGTGGCATCTTATGATATTCTTGGCTGCAGCAACTTGGAGTGAATCTTTTTTCAACAACGCTTTAAATTCTAATATTGCTCTTTTAAACTGGCCGAACTTTGCCAAAGCGACTGCGCCTTCAAGGGCGCTTGCGTCCTCGCTCATGTTCGGCGTTAACGTGAACAGTTTTTTGATCAGGTCTTGTTTTTTGGCTGAGACTTCAGGTCTTTTGGGCGCATTTTCGATGCGCTGAATTTCATTTTTTAAGTGTTGAATTTTTTTGGAGACAGCGTCAATCAGTTTTAATCTGTTCTTGAGTTGTTCATGCCTTTGTATCAGGTCTTCTGCATGGTGGTATTTCACCAACGCCTCGTCCAACAATCCCTGAGAATGATACAACTCGGCTTCCTGTAACAGCGTTTTAATTTGCTTTGCGATATTCATGGGCAACTTTCGACCTTTTTTAAACTTTTTATCCTGTTTCAATTGATTGTGTCAACAACAAGGGGAATAGATCGACATATAAAATAGGTTGACAACAAACGATTTTGTGTTATCAAAATTGTTTTATAATCGCATTTGAGGAAAACACCTCAACAAGAAGCATCCCACAATGAATGCAAAAACCGAAGAACCCAGTAATAGAATTTTATTGTTGAAAAATGTTAATCCATAAAAACAACAGAAGGAGAATGATATGGACAAAAAAGTAACCGTTGTAGGAGCCGGCAATGTAGGTGCCACTGCAGCACAAAGGCTTGCAGAAAAAGAATTATGCGATGTCGTTTTGGTGGATATTGTTGATGGTCTTCCCCAAGGTAAAGCCCTGGATCTTGCCGAGGCAGCGCCCATTGAAAAGCACGATGCCCACCCAACCGGTTCAAACGATTATGCAGCATCAGCCAACTCGGATATTGTTATTATTACCGCCGGCATACCCAGAAAACCCGGTATGAGCCGGGATGACCTCTTGAGCACCAATGCGGGAATTATGAAAAATGTCACCCAACAGGTGGCGGAACAGTCTCCGGATGCCGTACTTATTATCGTCAGCAATCCCCTTGATGCCATGTGTCACGTTGCCTATGAAACCAGCGGCTTCCCTAAAAATAGGGTCATCGGTATGGCCGGTGTGCTCGATTCAGCACGATTCAGAACTTTTATTGCAATGGAACTAAATGTTTCCGTTGAAAATACCACAGCATTTGTTCTCGGCGGACATGGCGATACCATGGTGCCCCTACCCCGTTATTCTACCGTCGCCGGGATTCCCATTACAGAATTGCTTTCAAAGGAAAGAATCGACGCACTGGTGGAAAGAACCGCCAATGGCGGAGCTGAAATTGTTAAACTTCTTAAAACAGGAAGTGCCTTTTATGCACCGGCTTCTGCAGCTGTCGAAATGGCTGAATCGATTCTCAAAGACAGAAAGAAAATCCTGCCCTGCGCGGTCTACCTTGAAGGTGAATATGGGTTCAACGATCTTTTCATCGGTGTTCCTGTGAAATTGGGTGCAAACGGTGTTGAGGAAATCATTGAAATCACCCTTACAGCCGAAGAGAAGGCCGCACTTGAAAAATCAGCCGATGCGGTGAGAGAACTTAAGGAATTGTTGAAAAAACTGTCGTAACCATTTTTACGGTACAATTTGCCTTTACATCATGACACTTGCCCGAAGTCGCGGCGTTGGGTCTGTGTCTTTAGCACTTTTGAGACAAAAAATATCTTTTTTTTGGGGAGCGGTTAGGCCATTTAACGGGTTGACCGCTTTCTTTTTTTGCTCCTGAGTATGAGGTGCAGCCCCCGAGGTTCGGTCCTTTGTTTTACTTTAGAACCAGGTCTATGACCTCCGATAGTTCATCAATGGTGATAATATTCAAATCTTTTTTAACATCTTCGGAAATATCTTTGATGTCGGCTTCGTTTTTGGCAGGAAAAACCACCGATTTTACCCCTGCTCTGTGAGCTGCAAGAACTTTTTCTTTTACGCCCCCCACAGGAAGAATTCTGCCGGTTAACGTCAATTCACCTGTCAGTGCAACGTCTCTTTTACAGGGACGCTCCGTCAGCAAAGAAATCAGCGCAACGGCGATGGTCAGGCCGGCGGATGGGCCATCTTTGGGAATGGCGCCTGCTGGTACGTGAATATGGATGTCGTGTGTTTCGAATATGTTTTCAGAAATATTTATGGAATCGGCATGGCTGCGGATATAACTCATGGCTGCCTGGGCGGATTCCTTCATCACGTCACCCAATGAACCGGTTAAAATGAGATTCCCCTTCCCCTTCATTTTTGCGGCCTCGATGAACATGATCTGCCCCCCCGCCTCGGTCCACGCCAGCCCTGTGGTTACACCGATCCGATCTTGTGCTTCAGCGACTTCGAAATAAAACTTTCTGGGCCCCAAAAGATTTTCTACAATCTCAGGAGTAATCGTGGTTGGTGGGCCTGTTTTAGTCTTGCGCAAGGTTTCACGAACAATTTTGCGGCAGATGGAAGCAATTTGTCGCTTGATGTTTCTCAATCCTGCTTCCCGGGTATATTCTCTTATGATTTTGCGGATTGCCTCTGAAGTAAAAACAGGCGGGGTGTCGGAAAGTCCGGCTTCTTCGACTTCTTTAGGTATTAAATAGTGTGTAGCGATTTTGACTTTTTCTTCTTCCGTATATCCCAGCAGGGTAATCACCTCTAGACGGTCCAGTAGCGGTCCGGGAATCAGGTCCAGTGCGTTTGCGGTGGCAATGAACATGACATGAGACAGGTCAAAGGGAACATCCAGGTAATGATCCACAAAATGCGGATTCTGCTCCGGGTCGAGGACTTCCAGTAACGCTGCCGCCGGATCTCCCTTGAAATCCCGGCCGATTTTGTCGATTTCATCGAGCATAATCAGTGGATTCTTGGTTTCCGCACGGCGAATTTCCTGGATAATCCTCCCCGGCAAAGCACCGACATAGCTTTTTCGATGCCCCCTTATTTCAGCCTCATCTTTCATGCCGGCTAGAGATATACGGACGAATTTCCGTTCCAAACTCTTGGCGATGGACATTCCCAAGGAGGTTTTTCCGGTTCCCGGCGGTCCGGCAAAACAAATCACCGGACCCTTTGGCTCCAACCGGACCTTTTTCTTGAACAACGCTTTCTCAATGGTTGACCGGATTTCATTGAGCTTTAACGGCTTCGTCAGATAGTGGTACGATCCCTTCTTCATGGCCTCAATGGCCGTGGACACCGTGGCATATCCGGTGATGATAACCACTTCGGTACTTGGGTTGACCTCCTTGGCCTTTTCAAGGACCTCCATACCATCGACTTTGCCCATTTTAAGATCCGTTACGATAACATCAAAGGCGCTTTCTTCCAGAAAATTCAACGCTTCTGCTCCGTCGGAAGCGGTATTGACGTAATAACCGTCTTTTTTAAAAACATGCTCAAGATTCTGACGGGTAATCTTTTCATCATCCACCACCAGCACTTTATGCTGGCGGGACATTTTCAATACTCTGACTGCAAGATGCTCTAAAATCCGGTCTTTTATTTTGGTGAGTCCAAAATGATCTTCATTGAGAATCGACTCGGCCCGTTTAATATCAAGGTGGTCATCGGTCATTTTGTGCCAGGGGAGACTCACCAAATAATCGATATAGTTG
>JAAXQD010000205.1 GCA_012974475.1 Desulfobacterales bacterium | reverse complement strand
CATTATATCAACGGAAATTTCAAGGCTCGGAGGCGGATCAAGCTTCTCAAAGAGATCCTTTCTCAATTCGGCTTTGGAGATGAGCGGCTCAGGTTGACCTGGATTGGCGCCAGTGACGGCATCCAGTTCGCCGAAACCATTCATACAATGGTGGCACAGATCAAAACGCTGGGTCCCAACGAGGCCAAAACAACCATGGTAATTTGACAGCTATTCGTCATTTATCCTCATGACGAATGACCAATGATTGATAACAAATTTGGAGGAAACGGACAGTGAAAACAGCAAAAATCAACGTAAAAGACGGCGATCTGTTGACGGCTCTACGAGATTTTTTTCGATCCATCCTCCACCTGGAAGATATCAGTGCAATCCTGGTTCCACAACATCTTCCTGCCAAAAACGTTGTGATGCCAACGCTGGTGACAGATCCTAAACAGCTGAACGGCTCCGACCCTTTGGCACCGGTTTTTCCCTTGAATGCAGCCAAAATCGTTTCCCGGCTCACACGTAAGCCCATGGGTGCTAAAATTGCGGTTGTATTACGTCCCTGCGAGATACGTGCGTTTGTCGAACTGGTGAAACTCAAGCAGGGCCGAATCGAAGAGGTGGTACTGGTAGGAGTCGACTGCCTGGGTGCTTTCAAGAATGGAGATTATATTCAGATTGTTGGGAAAAAAGAAGGAGACTTCACTTCAAGGTTTTACACGGACGCCTTATCCGGAAAAAAATTGACGTTTGAAGGATTTGATCTCGCTCCTGCGTGCAAGGCCTGCGAAAACCCCGTCCCCAACGGTGCAGACATTTTAATCGGACTTTTCGGAGTCGATACCAACAATCAGCTTTTGATCCAAGCCCGCACGCCTAAAGGTGAGTCGCTTTATGATAACCTTGATCTTTCCGACTCAGAGGAACCATCCGAACGTCCTGGGGCCATTGAATCTTTGATCCATGAACGAACCGCCTATCGCGATAAAATGTTTGCCGAGACCACCGAGGCCACAAACAGCCTGGAGAAACTGAATACTTATTTTGCCGAGTGCATAAATTGCTACAACTGCAGGGTTGCCTGCCCGGTCTGCTATTGTAAGGAATGCGTCTTTGTTACGGATGTTTTTAATCATGATCCTGTTCAGTACCTTAGATGGGCCAATCGCAAGGGTGCAATCAAAATGCCCACCGATACCGTCTTTTACCACATAACTCGGATTGCCCACATGAGCACCTCATGTGTCGGATGCGGTCAGTGCACCAATGCCTGTCCCAACGACATTCCAGTGATGGAACTGTTTAGAGCCGTTTCATATCACACACAAAAAGCATTTGAGTACGAAGCGGGTCGCAGCATTGAAGACGATCTTCCGTTGTCCGTATTCCGTGAAGACGACTCGGAGATGTGTATAAGAGACAGCTGGTGGTTGGGGCTGGAATCAGCGGTATCCGGGCGGCCCTAGATCTGGCGGAATTTGGCTATGGTGTAACCCTCGTTGACCGGTCACCCCACATTGGAGGAGTTCTCAGCCAGCTCGATTATCAGTTTCCCACCGATCGCTGCGGCATGTGCAAGATGCTTCCAATGGTGAATCGAGATGCATCGTCCCAGTATTGCCTTCGCAAAGGGCTCTTCCATGAAAACATCGAAATCCGTTTGTCCACCGAACTTGTCTCTGTGGAAGGCGAACCGGGCAACTTTCAAGTGTCACTTCGCGGACAGCCGAATCTTGTTGATCCTGCCCGCTGTATCGGGTGCGGCGAGTGCGTGAAGGTCTGTCCGGTAGAGGTCCCGGATTCTTTTAACGCCGGCCTGTCTGGGCGAAAGGCCGTCTACCTTCCGGTTCCGCATGCAATTCCCAACGCGTATATTATCGATACGAATGCCTGCAGTCGGTGCGGGGAATGTGAAGCAATATGTCCTACCGGAGCCATCAAGCTTTTAGAAGAAGTTCGCAAAAATTTTCGGATCCTGGTGGTGGACGACGAACTGATCATGCGCGACTCCCTTAAGGCCTGGTTAGAAGATGAAGGTTTTGCCGTCGACATCGCGGCATCCGGTCCGGAAGCCATGAATCATTTGTCAAAACAAGCGTACGAACTGATGCTTGCAGATATCAAAATGCCGGGAATGGACGGTGTGGAACTCCTTCAGAAGGCCAAAGAGATCTTCCCCGACCTTAGTGTTGTCATGATGACTGCCTACGCCACGGTAGAGACTGCTGTAGAAGCCATGAAAATAGGAGCGATGGACTATCTCCTCAAACCATTCGATCCCGACACTCTCATTCCTATGATCATCCGCATATATCAAGATCTCGAAGCAAGCAAAGAATCCCCGATGGAGGTCGGCGCTCTGGTTCTCTGCGCCGGAACATCCTATTTCGATCCTTCCGGAGGCAATAACACTTATGGGTATGGTATATATCCGAATGTGGTAACAAGCCTTGAGTTCGAAAGGATTTTAAGTGGTACAGGACCCAATAAGGGTCGCCTGGTGCGGCTCTCAGACAATAAACCGCTGCGTAAAGTGGCCTGGCTTCAGTGTGTGGGATCACGAGACATCCAGATCGACGCCGACTATTGTTCGTCCATCTGCTGCATGCATGCTATCAAAGAAGCCCTTGTGGCCAAGGAAAGGGCTGGAGGGGCGCTTGAAACAGCCATCTTTTATATGGATATGCGTACGTTCGGGAAATCTTTTCAGCGATACCGTGACCAGGCGGAAATCGAACACAGCGTTCGATTTGAAAAAGGGCGTGTCCATTCCATTTTACATGATGAAAACAGCGGTGATCTCATTATCAGGCATGTTGATTATTCCGGCGCTTGTATAGAAGAGATTTTTGACATGGTGGTACTCTCCGTGGGCCAGAGACCGGCTTTGGGTACAACAGCTCTGGCCGAACTGGTGGAAATGCCGCTCAATCAATGGGGATTCGGTCAGACCGAACCTTTTTCACCCACGCGAATAAACAAGGAAGGAATCGTATTGGGAGGCTCCTTCTCCGGTCTTAAGGACATCAGTGAATCAGTCATTCAGGCTTCTGCCGCTGCTTTGTCGGCATCCCGCGTAATTCATGCCGCCGGTGGAAGCCTTAGTCCTGAAATTACACCTGCCGATTCATTTCCGGATATTTCTCAAGAACCGCCAAAAGTCATGATCGCTGTCTGCACTTGTGGTGATCTGCTTTTGAAGCTTCTTGACACGGAACAACTTATCCGGTGCCTCAAGACCGACCCCGCTGTTGACCAGGTCGCCTTTCTTGAGCAAACCTGTACGGTCACGGGATGGGAAAATCTTTTTGAACTGGTTGAAAAACACAAACCAAACCGGATTCTGATCGGGTCCTGCCTTCCCTATGTGTTTACCCAAAAAATCAAGGAGCTGGGACAACGGGTGGGGCTGAATCCTGTCCTTATAGAAGTGGTTGATTTAATGCTTATGGCTCAAAGCTCAAAGCTCAAAGCTGAAACTCCGTCTGCGGACGAGATATCAAAAATCAACAGTGAATTGTTGGCGGTTTTGGGAACGGGGCTTGCCCGGCTTAAATGGGCTGATCCAAATCCTGTGCCCAGCGAAAAGATTCTTCAACAGGCCCTGGTGGTGGGCGGCGGAATTGCCGGAATGTTTTCAGCTCTTGCAATCGCAGATCACGGCTTTCAGGTAGATCTGATCGAGAAAGAAGAGATATTGGGTGGTAACCTTAACTGGTTACAGCGAACCTTGGAAGGGCACCCGACAAAGACCCTTCTAGAAGAAACAGTGATACGGGTAGAAAAGCACCCTCTCATCAATGTGCACACCCATAGCCAAGTGCTCTCTTCATATGGTCAGGTCGGGCGCTTTTATTCTACTATCGAGAACAATGAAAAGGGCGCTGTCACTCTGGAACATGGTGTAACCATCCTTGCAACCGGTGGAGCCGAAGCTGACACCACATCTTATAATTACGGGTCAAGCGAGGCAATTGTCACCCAAAAGGAATTGGAGAGAAAAATACATGACGATACAATCGACCCAAACCGACTCGGGTCGATTGTCATGATTCAATGTGTCGATTCCAGGCAAGAGCCAAGGAATTATTGCAGCCGCATATGCTGCACCACGGCCTTAAAACACGCACTAAATATCAAGGAGAAAAATCCGGAAATTAATGTCTACATTCTTTATCGGGATTTAATGACCTATGGCTTTACCGAGTCCTATTACACTCAAGCCCGAAAGGCAGGTGTAATCTTCATCCAGTACGACCTGGCTGAAAAACCGCAGGTTACTCCTATGGACGGATCTGTTCGAGTGACAGCCGTTGAACCGATTATCGGACAAAAGATCCGGATTGATGCCGACCTTGTTGTCCTTGCCACCGGCATTGTACCTAAACTACCCAGAGATCTGGCTGAATCCTTTGGGGCGACACTGGACCCGGACGGTTTTTTTGAGGAGGCAGAATCGAAATGGAGACCCGTCGATTCACTTAAAGAAGGAATTTTTGCCTGCGGGTTGGCGCATTCTCCCCGCAACATCACGGAATCGATAGCAACAGCCGAAGCTGCAGCCCAGAGAGCCTTAAGGATTCTTTCGTATGAACGGATACCTGCCGGAAAAGTGGTGGCAGAGGTCCGTCACAGCCTTTGCAATCTTTGTGAGCGGTGTATTGAAGCCTGTCCATATGGTGCTCGGGTGGTCGATCCGGACTTGGAAAAAGTTCTGGTCAACGCCGCCATGTGTCAAGGATGCGGATCATGCGCCACTGTTTGCCCGAACAGCGCATCGACCCTTGCCGGGTTTTTAGACCAGCAAATGTTCGAAGTCATAGATTCGGCGCTTGAAGGAACGTATAGTTAACTCTAAAGGGGGGAAAATGAGCCCGGCGGAGAAAATAGAAATCAAACAGAGATCAGAAACTGCGCCTGAGCCTGTCATCGACTCTTTGGCCACCATCCGGGACATGGTAAGTGCCTGCATCCAATGCGGCACCTGCACCGGTTCTTGCCCCAACGCCTTTGCCATGGACCTCACTCCGCGCCAGCTGTGGTATAATGTCCTTATGGGAGAGAAGGAGACAATTTTTCACAGCAAGACTTTTTCCCTATGCTCCGTCTGCTATTGCTGTACACTGCGATGTCCTCGAGGGCTTCCGCTTACCGAGACAATGAGTGCTCTCAAGCAGATAGCTGCAAAAGAGAACCTGGCACCCTATAAAAAAAGTATCCAATTTTACAAAAGCTTTATGGAGAGTGTACGCCGCCATGGCCGGGTTAGAGAGATGGAGTTCATGACGCTCTATTTTCTTTCCATGAAAAACCCTTTCATGCTGCTTAAATTCGCCCCGTTGGGGATGAAACTCATGGGTAAAGGAAAAGTTTCTTTCGAGTTCCCTTCAAAAGGGAACGGTGCTTTAGAGTCGATCTTTCGTAAGGTTGAAGAGTTAGAGCAGAGATGAGTAGAATACTTTTTGCCAAAATAAGCGGCGAAGCCGCATTCTATAAAATCGCAATACGATTTTATAGGGGGTAAATATGAAATACCTATATTATCCGGGCTGTTCTCTGGAGGGAACGGCCCTTGAATACAACGCCTCCACCCAGACCTTTATGCAAGAACTGGAAGTGGATCTGTTGGAGCTTAAGGACTGGACCTGCTGCGGTGCCAGCGCTGCAGAGGCCACCAGCTATCTCCTTTCTTTGGCTTTGCCGGCGTATATTCTGGCCATGGCCGAGGAAATGGACGGGACCAAAGAGATTCTTGTTCCGTGCAGTGCGTGCTATCTGAACTTGAAAAAAGTTGAGGAAAAGAGCCGAAAGGACCCGGAGCTTCTTGATAAAATTAACACCATATTAAAAGAAAAGAAGCTGCATTTTCACGGTCAAGTGCGGGTCCGGCACCTCCTTGACGTCGTTGCCCGTGATATAGGTCCTGCAAAAATTTTTTCCCGGGTAAAAAATCCCTTTATCGATCTGAAAATTGCACCCTACTATGGGTGCCAGTGTCTCCGGCCTTACTCTATTTTCGATGATCCGGAGGAGCCTCGCTCCATGGAACCGCTTATAGAGGCTGTGGGGGCAAAGATTCATCCATGGAACATGGGGGGCAGATGTTGCGGCGCATCCCACATGACCACCAAACCTGAGGTGGCTCTGGAGCTTGTCACTGCGATATTAAAGGCGGCTCGCGGAGCTGATGCTATCGTCACAGTATGTCCCATGTGCCAGATGAACCTGGAGGCATATCAGAAAAAAATTTGCGGAAAGTCCAAAGAAGATTTGCGCATGACCATACTTTATCTTCCTCAGTTTCTTGGGCTTGCCATGGGTCTATCGGAACAGGACTTGCGGTTGGATCTGAATCTTTCCGTTACCAAGGAATTCCGGAATAAGTTATAAAATCAATTTACGATTTTATGACTGGTTCTTTCCTCCTGCCTTACAATCAGGCACACGGCAACCGAACTTTAAAAGTGCTTCCCTTACCCAGCTCGCTTTCCACTTCGATGGTGCCGTTGTGTTTGGCGATGATACCGTAAACAACCGAAAGGCCAAGGCCCACTCCTTTCTCCTCTTCTTTGGTCGTAAAAAAAGGATCGAAAATATTGTCCATATCTTCCTTAGCAATGCCGGAACCGGTATCAGAAATTACTACCTCTAAAAATTCTTTAGACCCGGAAGCTCTATTGGCTGTCAATGTCAGAGTGCCCCCGTTTGCCATTGCCTCTGAAGCATTGTAAACGAGGTTCAAAAAAACCTGTTGGATCTGCTTAAAATCGCATTGAACTTTCGGCAGATTCAGCTCAATGCTTTTTTGCAGTTGAATTTCTTTCATCTCCAGATCATGGGAAATAAGATTCAGGGTTTTATCAATAATATCTTCAATACGGTTGCTTTCAATGGTAATTTTAGTCCGGCGGGAAAATGCCAGAAGGTCTTTAACGATTTCTCCGCACCGGGCTATTTCGGATTCCACGAGTTTCAAATATCGGGCAATATCCTCAAGCTTTTCCTGAGAGACATGATTCCTTGAAAGAATCTTTATCATTAATCGGATATAGTTTAAAACCCCGGCAAGGGGATTGTTTATCTCATGGGCAATGGTGGCGGCCAATTTGCCTAAAGAGGCCAATTTTTCCGTCCAAACAACCTGTTCCTGAGCCTCCTTTAGATCCTGATATGCCTCTTTTATAATTTTATACATGTGGAAATTATCCACAGCAACACCGATATGGTTTCCGATGGCGGTCAAGAATTCAACAAATTCGGTTGAAAACTTATATGGGGCATGGCTGGAGACACACATCACGCCCATGGTTGCTCCCCTGGTGATCAGTGGTATATAAGCGGTGGTTTGAAGGCCTTCTTCAGTAAGAAGATGGACATTGGGAATAGTGGACTGCTGAGTATTATCTATTACCTTTGTCTCACCATCCACTACGGTCTGCCCCAAAAGTCCATGGCCGGGTTTGCGAGATCTTACAATGGGTTTGTTGATAAAATCAGTTGAAAGCCCTTTGTGCGCCACCAGATTAAGGACTTTTTTCCTATCGTCCAACAGATAAATCCTGACACTGTCAGGCTCATCGGCCTCAAGGATTTTGTCAATTGTGCTGCTTAGTATTTCGCCAAGATTTAAACTGGTGCTGACAGTTTTGGAGACGGCATTTAAGGCGGCGAGTCGTTTTCGATATTTCTCTCCGGATTCTTCAGTTTTCATATGGCATTAGAAACATTAAAAAATTTAAATATTATAATAATGTTCCTTTATTCATGATGTCTCCAGAAAAATCTTGAAACCATATTCATCAAAAATAAAGTGTCTTTTTTATAACACAATCCTGCTAAAACAGCAAAGGAGGTCTCAAATGCAGGAAACCTCCTTTGAAATAATTGAAAAATAAACCGCCTTACTTTATATTTCCCTTGGCCAGAAAGGTTAAAACTCTTGCTGCTGAGGCCTTGTCCTGTGCTGTAGGTTCATCTTCGAAAGTGGTTTAACTCTTCTCTGCTGTTCGAAGAAAGGTCTTCACCAGTTGGTCCCAGTCAACATCTGGAAAATGTCCGAAGATATCGTCAATCAGATCACCGCCTGTGGCTGCCAATCTCTCGCACTCGGGCCCGAGGAACTTCTGGAGATTCTGGATTTCATTTTCGACCCATTGGAAGCATTTTTTCCCCAGATAAAGCGCCTTCATATCGATCTTAAGGCTGACAGGATTTAGAAGGAATAACCAGCCTTGTCCATACGGATCATTATGTATGATCTCGGGGTGATCTTTTATTCTATCATTTACAGCGAACACGACTCCGGAAACAGGAGACTGCATGGGAGCCTCGTGATCATTGCGGCTCAGAACCCACCCCACTTCGCCTTGCATCAAAAATTCTCCGACAGGAGGAAGATTTATTGGATCCGCCGGTCCGAAAACCTTGGATGTAAAATCGTCGATCCCGATCCTGACCCATCCATCTTGCAGAGGTTGCACCCAGGAATGGCCGACGTGGTGATAATAATTGTCAGCAACCTGAACCCCCGACACCTTTGCGTAATTCGGCTTTTCAATGGCTCTCAAAAGAATATCCGCGAAATTTTTCTTCAGTTCCTCATTCGGGAGAACGGCTATTCCGTCACGATGAAGGTTTCGAACATATTCAGGACCGGTGATGGAGACCACGTCTTCGTAATCAAAGGGCAGATCGATGTCAATTAGCTTTTTTGCATGAAAGCCGATTTTTTCACCATCTGTTTTTTTCTTTTTAAATTCATATACATTGTTTTTCATGGTTATCTCTCCTTTACCGAAATGATTTACCTTGCTCATTTGAGGATTAGTGCTTTTCTGATGTACGGAAAAAAGTTCTAACCAGCCGATCCCAGGAAATCTCGGGAATTTGCCCAAATATGTCATCAATCGGTTCACCACCTGTGGCCGCCAGTTGCTGGTAGCTGGGCCCTAAGAGTTCATGAAGATTTTGACTCTCCTTTTCAAGCCACTGGAAGCATTCCTTGCCGGAATAGAGCCCTTCCAGATCAGGCTTGATGTTTGCAGGGTCCAGCATGAATAACCAGCCGTCATGGTATGGATCATCGTGTGCGACGGCCGGCTGCTTTAAAACTTTATCATTTACCGCGCAAACGGTTCCGGACACAGGAGATTGCATGGAGGCTTTTTTATCATTGCGGGACAATACACACCCGATTTCTCCTTGATTTAAAAATACGCCCACCGGAGGAAGATTTATGGCATCCGCCGCCCCCAAAACCTTGGATGTAAAATCGTCTACGCCGACTTTGATACGCCCATCGTCTTCAATGTGCATCCATGAATGTCCGAAATGATAATAATAATTTTCAACCATTCGATAACCAGATACGTTTTTGTATGTCGGCTTTTCAGGGATTTCCACCTGGGTTTCCTTTTCCAGGAGTTTATGAACAGTACAATGATCGCACTTGTATTTACCGGGACATTCCTCAGGAGATTCTATCCGTCCTGATAAAAAGTGGATGCACGGTGTTGCAGCGATTTTATATTTTTCTTTCACATGTCTCAACCAGTACGTTTGCCTGTCTTCTCGATCCGGAGCGATTTTATCGCCCATGGCAGATATCATCGCCTGGTCGAACGGACAATTGTAGCAATCATAGTCATAATCACACAATCTGAAATTAATGACTCCGGCTCTCATCCAGACACATTTGTCTTCGGACAAATAAAAACCAGGAAGATTTTTTTTTAGTTTCTCATAAGGGACAAAAGCAACTCCGTCATGTTGCAGATTCTCAACATATTCCGGACCGGTTACCGCAACCACCTTCTGGTAATCAAAGGGCTGATCTATTCCGATAAGTCTTTTTGAATCAATATCTTTCTTTTTCTCCTTATTCGATTTAAATTCATTGGTTTTCATGATAATGACCTCCTTTAATGGCGCGGTAAATCTTTATGTAGCCGAAACTGAACATTCGCACTTTCCTGAGCCACAAGCAGGAAACCGCACTTAATTCATCTTTTAATAATTTAAGTGCAATGAG
>JAAXQD010000030.1 GCA_012974475.1 Desulfobacterales bacterium | reverse complement strand
GGAGGTTGACCATGAAACCCATTTACTTCGCAATCACTCTTTTGGTAATGATTTTTTTCGGCTATCACCAACTCATGAGCATGGATCATAAGAACACGCCCATGAACGACCGAGCCGGGAACACCGCATCAGCTGTATTTGCCGGCGGCTGTTTCTGGTGCACGGAATCGGATTTTGAGAAGGTCGACGGTGTCATCGAAGTCATTTCCGGCTACACCGGCGGCCATGTCCAAAAGCCGACCTACAAGCAGGTCTCCGGAGGCGGTACCGGCCACATAGAGGCCGTGAAAGTGATCTACGATCCGGCCAGGATCAGCTACGAGAAACTGCTGGAGGTGTTCTGGAAGCACGTGGATCCCACGGATCCGGGCGGCCAGTTCGTAGACCGGGGCACTCAGTACCGGAGCGCCATCTTCTACGCAAGCGAAGGTGAAAAGCGCTTGGCCGAAAAATCCAAGCAGCGCCTGGCGGCCTCAGCCCGATTCGACAAGCCCATCGCCACGGACATTCTCCCCCTAGCCGATTTCTATCGGGCCGAGGACTACCATCAGGACTATTATAAGAAAAACCCGATCCGATATAAGTGGTACCGTTCCGGGTCCGGCCGCGACCAGTTTCTTGAAAAGACCTGGGCGGACCTCGAGACCGGCATGGAAAAAGACGGACCGTCCCCGGACATGATGAAGGAGAACATGGAAGGCGAGATGAAATCCGGTGTAAAAAACACGATGGATGGTGAATCGAATACGACGATGACCCAAACGTCCGCCGCCATGCCCCCGTATACCCGGCCCGACGACGACGCGTTGAAGATGCGCCTGAACCCCATACAGTACAAGGTCACGCGCCGGAATGGCACCGAACCGGCCTATAACAACGAATACTGGAATAATCACGAGGCGGGCATCTATGTGGACATCGTCAGTGGGGAACCCCTGTTCAGCGCCAAGGACAAGTTCGAGTCAGGTACGGGCTGGCCCAGTTTCACGCGGCCTCTGGAACCGGAGAACATTGTGGAGAAAACCGACCGGACCCTGTGGACCGAGCGGACCGAGGTTCGCAGCCGCCACGGTGACAGCCACCTGGGGCACGTGTTCGACGACGGCCCGGCACCCACAGGCCTGCGTTACTGCATCAACAGTGCGGCTTTGCGCTTTATTCCGGCAAAAAGTCTGGAAAAAGAAGGCTACGGCCAATACCGGAAGTTGTTTAAGTAGTCGGCCTGAGCTCGATTCCGGATTTTCTCTTTATAGTTTTAAAAGCAGCGCCAAAAACAGGTTATTCCTTGACAAAAAACGTGCCCTGGTGTACGAATGAGTCAAAATTGGAATGACTATTTAAGAGTTATGCTCAGGCCAAAGGGCCATCCCGACTCGGGGTGGTCCTTTTTTTATGGAGGAAAGAGAAATGAAGACGTTAAAATACAGCGAATCGTTCGTGTGGTTGGTCAGCATTTTAACATTCGGCATCATTACCGTACTGGCAGGTTCCACCTGGGCCGAAACACCCAAGGAAATAAGAATCGGGGCCACGGTATCCATGAGCGGCAAGTTTTCCACGGAAGTGGGACCTTTTAAACAGCTGATGGATGCTTATGCTGCGGAAATCAACGGTCAGGGCGGTATATATGTCAAAGCGGCGGGATCAAGACTCCCCATCAGGTTCATCGTATATGATGACAAGAGCGACGGTCCCACCGCCCGAAAGTTTTATGAAAGGCTGATTTCCGTGGACAAAGCAGATATTCTGTTAGGGCCCTATTCCAGTCCGGTTACGTTTGCGGCCAGCATAGCCGCGGAAGAGAATAAGGTTCCGTTTATTGCCATCTGCGCCAATTCCCATAAAATATACAACCGTGGCTTCCAATGGGTCGTATGCGTCATCGACAAGGCCCCGCTGTATACCCACCGCTACTGGGACATGATCGAGGCTGAAGGACAGGCTAAAACCGTTGCTTTTGTGGTCGAAGACACCCTGCATCCCAAGGGCGTATATCGGGGTGCCAAAAAGCTTTCGGAAACGGCTGGATTGAAAGAGGTTCTCCTCAAAGTACTTCCGGCGGGTACCCATGATTTCACCGCGGCCATCGTGAAGATCCAGGAGACCTCCCCGGATATTGTTTTTGTTTCTGCCAATGTACCGTTTTCAATAGCATTTATGCGTCAGGCCAGAGAGCTGGACCTGAACCCCAAAGAATTTCATGTCATCCACCACGGCGGCGTTTTCAAAAAGGGGCTGGGCCCTGGTGCAGAAGGCGTGGTCGGGCAGTCCTACTGGACACAGGGAATGGATTATGGACATCCCGAGCGATTCGTGGCGGTCATGGAGCGCTCCGGCATCAGCCTCGATGACTTTCCATGGGCACCGGCCTACATGATGGCATTCGAAGTGGCGACCCAGGCCATTGAAAGGGCCGGAAGCCTCGACAAGAAGAAGCTGATGCCGACTTTAAAAAAACTCAAGGTCATGACTATCGGCGGTGTGGTGAGCTTCGCCGAAAACGGAGTGGGCACCATCAACACCTATCCGTCCCAGATCATTAACGGTAAATATCACATTATCTGGCCGTCTCAGATTGCCACCGCTCCTCACCGTTATCCAGGCACAAGAAACTAGGAGCTAAATTGAGTGTTTCAAATTGCGCCGGTGTACTATAAATATAATTTCTTTTTGAAACGCTCAACTTAGATAAGATCTGAGTTCTTGATGCTGAATTCAGGTAGAATTTTTATATTAACAGCCTTCGGGCTTTCCGACGTTAAAAGAAGACCCAGTGTGATTCAAGTTCTCATCAGCGGCCTCTTCCTTGGAGGCGTATACGCTCTGCTGGCGGTAGGTCTTTCGCTGGCATTCGGGATAATGGGGGTGCTCAACCTTGCCCACGGAAGCCTGGCTGTACTGGGGGCGATACTCTATAAAAAATCTCTGGTTCTGCACCCTTTTTCTCCGTGGATTTTTTGCGTCCTGGCTACGCCGATCTTTCTATGCCTTGGATTCATCCTGCATCTGATCATCGTGACGCCGTTCCGCAACCTTTCCCAGTCCGAAGGCGTCGTTGCCTCTCTAATCGCAAGCTTGGGAGTGGCGTTCATCCTGGAGGATCTGTTTGTATGGTGGCAGGGCTGGGAGCCCATATCTACATATTTTTCTTTCCCGACTTTCAACCTTTTTAACCTTAAAATTCCGGGCCTGAGAGCGGTTTTAATGGGAATGGCTGCCATCACCATCGGGCTTTCCACCCTTTTTCTAAAAAAAACCGACCGGGGTAGGTCCATGCGAGCTCTATCACAGGATCAAGAGACCGCATCCCTTTACGGAATAAACCCGGGTATCACCTCCATGAGCGCCCTGGGTTTGGCCACGATTATGGCCGGGCTGGCCGGCATTTTCTATTCCGTCCTGTATCCTCTGGGCCCCAGAGACGGGCTCGACTTGACACTTAAAGCGCTTTTTATCGTGGTGGCCGGAGGTATGGGGAATCTTCGGGGCCCGGCCGTGGCCGGACTGCTTCTGGGGCTTTTAGAGTCGTTTGCCGGTTTTTTCTTTACCTATACGTCAACGGACACCATCGTTTATAGTCTTTTGATTGTTTACCTGGTACTCAAAAGAGGCCGGAGGCGGCAATGAAAATATGGCGGATATCTTTTCTGACGGTGATTTTAGGCGCTTTGGTGATTTCTGCAGCCTATTTCAGTGAAGGGTATCTCGGCATTTTTGTTTTTTCACTCATCATTAACGGCATTATGGCCGTATCCTTCGATATCCCGGGACGTTCTCTGGGGCTCATCAGCCTGGGACACGCCACTTTTTTCGGGATGGGCGCGTACTGTTTCGGTATCAGTATCACACAGGGATTCACTTTTTTTCCTGCTTTGATCCTATCGGTCCTGTTGAGCGCCGTGGGGGCCTTTATCATTACCCTTCTTTTGGCCGGTCTGGGCCATGGTTACTATTCCCTGGCCACCTTGGGGGTCCTTATTGTTTTTCAAAGGCTTTCCGAAACACTGGAAAGTTTGACCGGTGGTTCAGCGGGTCTTTATATACCTGAAACCATATCCAAACTTCACTGCAACATTCTGGCCGCATTTCTGCTTTTGGCCACCGCTGCGGGTCACGTGCTGTATTCTCGTTCCCGATGGGGGCTCTATTCTAAAGAGACGGAAGCCAGTGAGGAGGCTGCTGAAGCCATCGGCATCCCCACCCGAAAAGTAAAGACGGCAAGTCTGATGATCTCGGCCATTCCCGCATCCATGGCCGGCCTCCTTCACCTGGCACGGACTTCCCATGTGAGTCCGGTCTCCGGGTTCAGTCTGACACTCAGTATCACAGCCTTGCTGGCTTCCCGGATTGTGCCGGCAAGAGGCATACTGGGCCCGCTGTTGGGGGTTTTGCTCATCACTGCTGCGGAAGAAGTGATCTGGACAAAATTTGAAGGCTTTAACCACGCCCTGTTCGGTTTAATTCTGCTGAGTGCAGCCTGGTATCAGGGAGTGCAATCGTCTGAAGCGGGCTTAAATCTTATCAAAAAATTCAGAGTCGGCGAAAAATGATTTGGGCAACCGCCCGTCGTTTTTTAATTTCACCGAAACGGAGCATTTCAAATAGTAACAGGTTTCAGACACATTAAAATACGATTTTGCTTGGAAATCATCCTGTTTCACAAATTGATGACCGAGCTACAATATAATGGGGTCATTTTCGCTTGACACACAATATCTTCTGTATTATCTAAATTTTTAATAGATTTGCATTCTTACACATACCAGACGATCCATGCACCGCGGGTTCAGTTCAACGCCTTTCGTACGGTGGATTGCGGAATCACAACCCATCTCAATGATGCCAAGATACAAGGTGTTTGCCATGACAAACAGGGACGGTTCCCGATTGAACTTCAAAGGGGAAAAAATACCTTTGAAGACTGCCTTCCATGAGAGCGATGCAGAAACGCCTTCCGATCCCAGTGCGTCGGCCCCGCCCTCCGACGATTTCTTGAGCTCGGCGGATACGTCCCTTCGTAAAGATATCCGGAAAGAACTCGATCCGAACGTCGCTGCGCTCCCGCACCCGAAAAATCAACCGATACCCCCCGGCTCTGACGGCGAAGAGATCGAGGAAGAAGTCGGCATGACCGATTCGGGGCGCAAAGCCAGTGAGGCCTTGGTTGCCCTTGGCAGGGCTGCACGATCCTTTTTGCTCTATGAACCGGACAATCAAGCTGTCACCTCTTTTCTACAAGATCTGCGAGACAAGTTTTATGGCTATCTGGACCCGCATGGTGAAATGGTGTTGGATATTCGACCCTGGGAGATGGTAATGGGATCAGAGGTCGTCTACCTCAATCGGGACAGGGAACGTTCCCTGTCATTCCGGCTTTTTCGTGATGGGGTGCGCAAGGTGACCATCACCCCGGATGTGGAGTGGAATGAGTTGACCAAGTTTTTGGGTATCATTTCCATCCAATACACTGGGATTCGACAACAGGAAGACGATATTGTGGTCATGCTCTGGAAGGCCGGATTCACCCACATCGCAGTGGAATCGGTGGAAGGATTTGTCCCGGAGGACGACGATGTCGACGTGGATACGGCCATCTATACAGATGGAGATTCCGCTGACTCGGCCCTTGCGTTATACGCCGCCGCACCTGAAGGTTTCGACATACCTTGGCCCGAGTACAACGAACGGGCATCCATCAGATACGTTGAAATGGATTCGGAGCACTTGCGAAAGCTGGATGAAGAGGTCTCCAACCTGGCGCTTCCGGCCCAGTGTGTAAGACTCTTGAAGGAGATACTGGAAACGGCCGCAAACCCCGTCGAGCCCATGAAGCTGGAAGACGCCATACCGATGGTCCAAGAGGTGTCAAACTTTCTGTCGGCCGAAGGGCTGCTTTCTTCCCTTCTCGAAATGATGCAGATCGTTCAAGCCCTCCCGTTTAATCAAAAAGACGAGGAACACTGGGTAGAGCTGCTCCGGACCTTCTCTGACGTCAATGTGCTGGTACGTGTCATCCGCTCTTTTCCTGCGGGTCTGGAGGAGGTGCCGCCACAGCTGTTCGATCTGGTGGAGATGGTTCCCGAGGACCCTGTTCCCATGTTGCTGGAGATTTTGAACGACGAGCGGACCCGTACCGCCCGATGGGTGACCCGAAATCTGCTGGTACGGATGGGTTCCGATAAACTGGACCACCTGGTTAAAGCCATCGATCAGTTACCCCCTCCCGTGGCGGCCGACCTCCTCCGGGTGGTGTCGGATATCGATTTGGACCGCGGCATTCGCGTGGGCATTGACATGGGCGTCGAGACTGATGTGGAATTGCATCTCGTTGCGCTGTCCCTCTTGGAACAGGGGTCCTACTCCAAACGTGTCAGCCGGTATCTGACAAATTTGATCGAATCGAGCAGCATGGAGGTGCGAATGCACGCACTTAAATTGCTGGTACTCCATAAAGAACCGTCGGCATTCTCCAAGATAACTAGCCGACTGGAGCACAACGCTGCTGAAAACGAGATGGATCTTCGCGAGATAGAGGCGCTGGGTTCGGCCATGGTAGCCATCAGGGAAGACCGCGCTTTAGAACAGTTCGTTGAGTGGATCCAGCCCAGAAAACTCCTTCAACGGATGCTTCCGAAGCGGCAGAATCTCAAGTGGGCGGCGGTTACAGGCCTTTCCCAGATTCCCGGTGATCCGGCCAAGGAATACATCCGCCTGGCTGCAAAGACCGCCGGCGAGGAACTCCACCGCCACTGCATGAAGTCTCTGGTCCTTCAACGGCGGCTGGGCATGGAGGTTCGCGATGTCTGATGAGATTCGGAATGCCCAAGCCCATCTGGATTCAGTCCTCTCTCAGGCCCGCGCCGGAGAAGACAGGGAGATCTCTCGCCAGGTTCGGGAAAAAGGAGAACAGTTTGCCAAGATTCTCTATGGTCTGATGCGTATGACACGCATCCATTCCCTGGATAACGTTGCCTTCGAGCAAGCGGTCGGGGATTTTCGAACCGTCTTAGGAAGCCTTTGCAAACTGCTTGGGACCCTACACCTCGTATGTGTTGAAGATCAGGTGTATGTGAATGATGTCCGGATACGGTTTGAGATCGCCTCGGAGCACGTTGAAGCCATGGGTGCAGATCTTCGCAGGCATCGGATCGGCGGCATTTCGTTCAACGACGTCATCACCAAAAAACAAATCCTGTTCTTGATTGGAATGATCATCGAGCCACCGGCCCGGAAATCGCCGCGCATGGCTTTCCAGAGAAAATTAAACGAAAATGGGATGAGCTCCATAGAGCTGCAGGGGATCTTCTCCTTCCGTATGAAGGGAGAAAAGATTCACAAGATGGACCGGGAATTCAAAGAGGTCTATCAACAAAGCGCAAGGATCATCGCTGAAGCCTATCGCAACCTGGCCGCGAGCCGCCTTCCAAACCCCCTTCCAGTTCGCCGTCTGGTAAATGAGATGATCGACACCGGCCGGTCTGCAAGCGTCGCCGACCTGGCGCGGGATCATGACCGGCGGCTGCCCCATTATGCCCGACATACGCTGATGGTTGCCAATCTATCGCTGCTCATCGGTGGAGCGGCCGGCTTCTCCAATGCCATTTTGAGTGACTTGGGCGTAGCAGCCATGTTCCACGACGTGGGCTACTCATTAAAGGAAGACGGCTACTGGGTTCCCTTCGAACGCCACACCACAGCCGGTTTGAGCTCCCTAATGCGGCAGCGGGGTTTCCACGAGGCTAAAGTTCGGCGTCTACTGGCTGTGGTCGAACACCATCGCCCCTACGACAGCCCAAAGGGACGCCCGAGCCTGTTCGCCCGAATTATTCATATTGCAGACGACTACGATATCCTGACCCGTTTCCGCCCAGGCAAGGGGCCCGTTCTGTCGCATCCTGACGCTCTGGCACGCATGGCAGCCCATACCGGCAAGACCTATGACCCGGATCTGTTCCAAGTGTTTGTCAATAAGATGGGGATGTTTCCCCCTGGCTCCATCCTCCGATTGGCCTCAGGCCGTCTCGTTGTTTCGGCGTCCGGTGCAAGGAGTCGGAAGACCTTTGCCAAACCCCTGTGCCAGGTAGTTCGTAATGCGGATGGATCCCAAGCCGGGAATCGGGAATTGATCGACCTCGCAAGCGAGGACCGTGTGGTTAAGGTTTTGCAACCTTCTGCATGAACCTGGCCCCTGAAATGCCCACTGGACAGCGCTTCATAGCGGCCTTAATCACCAGCAGATTTTACACCTCCGGCAGGTTCAAGGGTTTATTCTTCATCGGATTTTGAAAAAGACAAAGAATTTGAAATCCGGCTCAGATAACGAAAAAGTATCCTCGAAAATTTTACGCCCTTTCCGGATAGATATTCCTTGTTTGCGTTTCGTGCGAGCTGCGTCAGGCGCTGACGTTCTGCATCCGGACAGATGCCGAGAATCTCCTCGATGAGAGCCCTATTCCCTTCCTTGAGTTCATCTCGCCAGTTTTCTGTCTTTTTAAAGGCAAGGGTCTGTCGATTATCCCCGTGCTTGATGGTTTCAAGGGAATTCTGAATGGATTCCACGTCAGCATCCCGCAAGAGCGCTCTGATGCGTTGAATCTGTCTTCGCCTTGCCCCGTGACGCGTTATTTTCCTTGCGAATCGGATAGCATCCAGAATCTCATCCGGAATATCGATATTTTGAAGCTGTTCAGCCGACAAATCCATAAGCTCTTGACCCAGCATCTTCAAGGCCCTGTCTTCATTTTTCCGTTTGGTTCTGCTTTTACCATTGGTATCCATCGTTCAAATCCCCTATCTTCGTATTCTTACACGTCTTTGTCAGAAAGTGCAAACCTGACCGTAGAATATCCCAGGCTGGACCCATTTGATTTCGCTACAGCGAAGCGACGGCGTGTTTCTCTTGGAAACCGACGGGCTGTTTGAAGGACTTTAGCACGCGTTAGACCGAGCCGAATGAAATTATGATTTAAAACATCCATCGGATATTTTATTGACCAACCTTATAAAAAGGCTTATCTTATCGCCCAGACCATCGGCAAACAATGGAGCACATGGATTGGAGATCGTATCCTAGGCACCAATATGCCTTTTTTATTATTTAATACAAGGAGATAAAAGCAATGACAGACCGTTCTCATATCACACTGTACAGCGGCGGACACAAGGGCACCGAGTTTGAATTCGGGAAGCTATCCGAAATTTGGGGAATTCAGGAGGTGAACTTTTCCTTCGATGGCCACAATATCGAGCGAACCAGAGGGGTCCGGGTCCTGGATCCGAAAGAACTCGACAAAGGAGATGTCAGCTTGGAGATCGTCTCAACCCGCATGGGCCGAAAATATTCAAATGTTGAAAAAATCCGGAAGGTCATCCAGTCCATTTTCCACATGGTCAACAACGGCTACCATGTGATTGCAGTCGGATGGATACAACCGGATGACACCGTCAAGGGAGGAACCGGCTGGGGCGTCGAGCTGGCCAAGCTCTTTAACCGTCCGACCAGCGTGTATGACCAGGAACGCAAGGGGTGGTTCTCCTGGAAGGACAACTGTTGGGTCGCAGAAACTCCCACAATCACAGACAAGACGTTTGTCGGAACCGGAACCCGAAATCTCACCGACGAAGGCCGTAAAGCGATTCATGACCTTTTCGAAAACTCCTTCGGGCCCGCAGACACCCATTAATCCGTTTTCTTTTCCCCTTTATATTGAAAGCCGTTTCAAAACCTTCAATTCGAGGGTTTAAGCCTTTTGTATACGATAAGCCCGCGGAGTTTATCCCGCTAAAGCGGGATTTGAGCGTCGCATCGCCATGCGCTGGCATTAGGCTCAAAATTCTTTCATCGAAAGATCTTGAAACGGCTTCCATTAACCTTCATGCTTGTTCTTTTTTATAACCCGCATACATTATTTTTGCTATTCATCGTCATTTCGTTTATATTCATTTAGGGTGATACGAAAAAGTTGTTTATCCGCAACGGGTTCCGGAAAAATTTCGAGAAAAAAGACAGCCAAGAGGAATCCCTGCCGGAACTGATTTCCCGGGCTTAAAAAGTTGGGTTTCGCTTCTCTGCTGCCAGGAATACCGATGGAAGTATCAAAAAACAAATTGAAGTTACCTTCCTATGGGGTTTTGATGTTCATTAGCTGCGGCGCCGCCTTTTGCTGCTATTTTGCATCAAACATGCGGCTTCCGGTAGTCCCCCTTTACGCCACGTCCCTGGGTATCAATACCGCTCAGGTCGGATTTATCAATTCTGCTTTCTTCCTAATGGCGGGTTGTTTATCGTTGCCTTTAGGTTTTGTTTCTGACCGCCTGGGACGCAAACTTCTCGCTTGTTTGGGGCTTCTGGTTTTATCGGGTGCGTCATTTTTTCTCTATTTCAGCAACACGTTCATTCAACTGATGTGGAGCTATCTTTTTATCGGTATCGGCCTGGCTGCCTTCGGTCCGACCATGATGGCCTATGTTGCGGACATTTCTCCGGCAACACATCTGGGACGTTCATATGGATGGTACACAACAGCACTGTACTGCGGTATGAGCTTGGGTCCCGCCGTCGGTGGGTTTGTGGCTCATGCATCGGGATTCCTTCAGGTCTTTCTCGTTTCAGGCATTTTGGTTTTTTTGGATTTCTGGATCGTGTTCTTTTTTCTACCCCGGTCTCGATGGGGTTCAGAGCCCAGTTCCGAAAAAACAAAAACTGCATCTCTTTTCCGCCAATTGTTCAAGAATCGTCCGTTGATGGGTTGCTGGCTGATTACGCTGGGGGGCTGCTTTGGACTTGGGATGTTTATTACGTTCATTCCGCTTCATGCTAAAAACCAAAACCTAAACGTCAAACAAATCGGGCTTGTATTTTTTGTCCAGGGGCTGGTCAACGCGCTTTCCCGAATTCCTTTGGGGTACCTGAGCGATAAGGTTGCCAACCGTAAAAACCTTGTGGCAATCGGGATGATCGGTTTTGCCGCTGCCATGGTCGGCTTCGGGATGTCCCGCACCCCAGATCATTTTATGGTTTTTGCCATTGCATTGGGATGCAGTATGGGATTGGCGTTTACATCCATCGGGGCGCTCATCGCTGAAACGGTCGATTCTGAACTGCGAGGACTTGCAATGGGCGGGTATAACACCTGCATATATTTTGGTATGATGTTGAGTTCCGCACTCATGGGAAGCGTCATTCAAAGGATTGGATTTAAATATGGATTTTACGTCACGGCCGTTGTAAATCTCCCTTTAATCGTCGTTTTTTATCTATCTATGAAAAATTTTTCTCCGATCAGAGCGGGTTGAATGTGGACGCTTTGTTTACGCTCCCTTGGGATTACAGCTTGAGGTAGATAAAAATATACTCCCCATCATTAATGTCGATGGTCAAGTTTCCGCCTCTGGCTTCGGCAAAAACTACCCATGCCGGTTTGTCTCCGCTGCCGCAATCGAACCTGGGATAAAACTCACCGGTTTTCCCATTGTACCATGACAGCAGCATTGGATCCTTGCACCGTTCTCTGGCTTTTTCCTTGGACAAATCCTTTGCTTTGGAAAATTTTAGATCCGGATCGGCGATGTGAATTTTGATATATTCCGCTGAGAATTCGTCCGGTGCTGATTTAATCTGAACCATTTTTTTAATTTCCCGCCTTCAAATTGAATTAATTTTTACCCCAATTGATTTTAAACAACCGGGGAGAGATAGTATAAGTGTTTAGTTTTTTATATATTTTGTAGATGCAAATGTATTTTCATAACGCTTGTATATATGAGATATAAATCCTTTAGTTCAATCCCATTTTGTTTGCGATCAATTAGGGTCTCACTTAAGTTTCAAGGTGTCTGATACGAGTTTTTTTTCGTGTTCAAAGTCAACGACCCGTTGAAGCATGATCTTCTGGGCCATTACCGGCCCTGCGCCGTGCCAGGTGCCGACGCCGTGAAGTCCCGCCGTCCAGTGTTGCAAAAGCTTATGGACCTTCATGATGTTTTCCGTGGGCGCTTCCGAACCGAAGCTGTAGAACTCTTCCACATAATCTTTAACATCCGGATTCTTCAACTCTTTTAAAGAAGGTATGGTTACCACAAGCCCGCCGCCGATATCTCCTGCCAGTGCCATCGTCCGCCAAAAGGCATTGCATATATTGAGTTTGGCCACATTTCCCATGACCTCATCCGGCAGATAAACCCCGGATCCTGGAGGATCCTCGACCCCTTCCATGGCAGCTGCCAGACCGCATGCACGGCCTGTTTCCCTCAGGACCACCATTTCCGTTATCTGCTCGTTGATATGGGGGACCTTTTCCAGTCCCTTGTATTCCTGAATGAGTTTGCAAGCCCCAATGATCTGGTTCATAAATCCCACCTTACAGGTTCCGCCGCAGGTCATCCGATGGGTTTTGGCGAACCGGGCGACGATTTTCCCGGAATATCGGGCTTCACCACAGTGAAAAACCCTCTCCCAGGGCACGAATACGTTATCGAAAATGACCATAGAGGTCTCCCGCTGACCAAAGACAGGATTGCCCAATTCATAGAGATCGTCTGCCATTTCCCGTTCTGCAGAGTATGGGGAAAACTGACAGACATATGTGATACCCTCCGCATCGGTGGGAGTGGCAAAGGCCACCGCATAGTCCTCTTCCCCTTCCCTGTGAGACGATTGTGGCAGAACAAGCATTTCATGGCTTGCAAAAGCACCGCTGATGTTGATCTTGGCACCCCGGACAACGATTCCCTTCTCGTTCTTTTTCACCACTTTCAGGGAAAGATAAGGGTCTGTCCAATCCAGGGTTTTCTTGTCCCTCCTTCCTCTGGGTTCCGTCAAAGCGCCGGCAACAGAAAGGTCCTTTTCTTGAACCATCTTGAGAAATTCCATAAAACGTGGGTGATAAGCCGTACCCAAATCACGATCCATTTCCCAGGTAGTGCCGGCCAGGGCATGGAAGGCATCGTAGCCCACACATCGATATATACAGGTTCCCAGCCTTTCGGCAGTGAATGTTCCTGCTTCAGCTTTCCTGACAAGATCCTCTCTGCTGGTGCTCACGTGAGTGTAGCGATTGACGGTTCCATCAACAATAGGTGAGTAGCAGGACATGATATCTTTGTACTCCGGATCCAGAGCCCATCGATAACTGGCCTTGTTGGACTCGACAACGGTTCGGGTGTTGGGGTTCTCGAGAACATTCTCCACCCGCTTCCCGTTCATGTAAACCCTGGGATTCATATTCTTCAGGCTCTCTTCAAACTGCTCGGGAGTCATTAACGTCATTGGGTCCTCTTTTTTATTAAAGCGTCCGGATGGGACGGAAACAGATCTATCGTCCTGAAGAGCTTAAATTTTGCCTCTTTCACGGGCGATGGTCAGATATGTTTCAAATGTGTTTTTGGGCGGGACATACTGGTCGCCCGCTGCCTTTTGCTTCATCGTCATGGCGTCCACAGGACATTCGGTCACACATAGGCCGCATCCGATACACCGGTCGCGGTCGACCCGGGCCACATCCTCCACTTCGATAGCGTCGATCTGGCACCGGTCTGCGCAGGCTTCGCAAGCAGTGCAGTCCTCCATAGCCACTTCAGCATAATAGTTGGAGTGAACCACTCGGGCCGGACGCTCCAGTGAACTCAGATTTTTTAGAATCTGGCAGCAACACCCGCAGCACATACAGATATTGCTCGGTTTTTGGGCGTTTCCCGGTTGAAGCACAAGCCCGGCTTCCAGGCCGGTATTCAGGACAGCAAGGGCCTCGTCCTGCGTGATGGAGCGCCCCAGACCGTTCTCCTCATAGTAGTAGGCACCCGAGCCGAAGATCAGACAGACCTCAAGAGGCTTGTCGCAGCCTTCTCCCACCATCTCGTGCTCCCTGCGGCAAATACAGGGTGAAACCACAATTTTCGACTGCCGCTTAACAATCTCTTCGGCCTTCTCATAGGGCATGACCGATATGTCGGCGCTGATGCTCTCAGAGATCGGGACCACCCGCAACTGCCTGGTTTTCTGGTTCACCCAGCCCGCTCTCATAAAGTGCGGTATGTATTCGTTCACATCCCGGATCAACTCTTCGTCCAAGTCATTGAGGTGGTATTCCCAGATTCCGATCAGGAATTGGGCGGCCATATAGTGCTTTTCCCCGCCTTTGGACAAACGGAAGATCAGTCCTTTTTTAGACATGTCCTCCAGCATCGCGGCCAGGTCGGCAGGGTTTCGGTCCATGCGTGCAGCAATGGCCGATACCGGCTCAGGCATCATGGTCAGACCGGGGACGATTTCCGCCTCCATTTTCGAAAACAGCCGCTTTAGAATCCGGAGTTCAACTCCGGATTCGGTTGGCGGAAAACCGCCCGGCAGATTATCCAGATGTTTTGCTAATCGCTGATACACATCCGTCATTCAACTTCTCCTTTTAACAAAATAGTCAATTTTATTGAATCTATTTTTTTTTACAGAAATAATAAGACCAAACAATTTCCCGACCCGGTCTATGGGGCATCAAATAGGCTACCATCGACAACCCTCTGTATTTCATAATAGCCATCCGGGGGGTCGGCCAATCCGATATTGGGAAAAATCAACAAGGATATGAGAGACAGATGCACCGTTGCAATTGAAAAACGATGATCCATCGATAACTCGAAGCCTCCTCGCAGCAACCTGCGGGAAATCTTCTCGGCAAGGTATTCTGTCAATTTCTATTTCGCCCGCCATTCTAGTTCCAGTTCCAATCTGACAATCTGCCCACAACAGTTTCGAGACGAGTCAATCCCATAACCGATCAGAGTTGCTGCATCAATCGAGGATCTCAAGCATGTATCTTTTCCGAGCCTTCCCAGAAGCCGCGTTCAGTACAACCCGGATTGCATTGGCTGTTTTGCCGTGTTTACCAATGATTTTCCCAACATCGCTCTTGGCGACTCTGAGTTCCAATACGGTGGTGTGGGTAGTTTCAATTTCCGTAACCTGTACCTGTTCCGGATCGTCAACCAGTTCTCGTGCAATTCGAATTAATAGATCTTTCATGGATTCAGTTCCTTCACGGTGGAAATAGCGACAATTAAAAATATTCAGAGAAAATTGCAGGCCTGTTTCTTATGCCTTGGGGTAAATCGCTGTAATAAAGAACGTGCCAAAAATTCAGATCCTTTTTAAAATTCTTCGCTTTCGGGTTCCGGCTTTGCAAACGCACCAATTTTTTGATGCCAAGTAATTACCCGTCCGTTTTTATATAATTTTAATCATCTCTTCGGATGACATAATCCGCATCAACGGATATAAAGGGGTTTTTTCATAAATTTGTATTACGCCATTATGTATTTCAGGGGTGTGTGCCTGACAGCAGTCTTTGAGCAATATTGCTTTAAAATCCAATGACACCGCATCTATTAACGTTGACAAAACACAAATATGTGTTGAGATTCCAGCAATCACGACCGTATCGCAGCCAAATTTTCGCAAAGTTTGGTCCATGTCCGTTTTAAAAAAAGCGCTGAATCTGCGTTTCTCTGAAACAATATCGCCGGGTTCCCTGTTCAATTGATCAATTACCTCTGCGCCTTCGGTGCCCCTGATGGAATGAGGCTTCATCTTTCCCTGGAAGATAAAATCATCTTCTAAAAACGAATCACAGGAGAATATCACCGGAAAACCTTTATCCCTAAAAATAGAAGAAAGGCGGTTAACGGTGGGCACAAATTTCAAGCCTTTTTTTGATATAAAGGCATCCGGATGCTCATCAAAAGTATCTTTAAGCATATCTATGATGATCAGCGCTGGTTTCATGCCGGTCCTCAGGTTTCCCGATATTTTTGTTGGAGAGCAAAATCTCCGATGACAAGGGCTGCCATACATTCAACGATCGCTACCGCCCGGGGAACCACGCAGGGGTCGTGACGTCCTTTGGCTTCAAGAACCGTTTGCTTGCCTTCAAAATCGACGGTTTTCTGTGGTACGCCGATGGTGGCGGGTGGTTTGAACGCCACCCGAAAAACAATCGGCTCACCGTTGGTAATGCCGCCCTGGACACCACCGCTGAAGTTGGTTTTGGTGCCCAACCTTTCGCCTTTTAAAATAAAGGGATCATTGTGCTGGGACCCCAGCATTCGCGCACCGGCAAAACCCGAACCGATCTCAAATCCTTTGGTTGCCGGTATGGAAAGCATCGCCTGGGCGAGCTTGGCCTCTACTTTATCAAAAACCGGCTCCCCCAAACCCGGCGGCACATTACGACATACACACGTCACTGCACCGCCGATGGAGTCGTTTCTGTCCCGAACTTCATCGATGCATTGAATCATTCTATCTGCCGTAATCCTGTCCGGACATCGCACAATCGTTTGATCGACATCTTCCCGGGAAATTCCATCCACATCGACAAAAGATGCCTCAACGTCTCCGACGGATTGAACCCAGGCGACAATTTCTATCCCGAATGTTTCAAATAAAAACTTATCGGCGATGGCACCGGCGGCAACACGGCCGACAGTTTCACGGGCACTGGATCTGCCGCCGCCGCTTACCGACCGGATTCCGTATTTCATCTGATAAGTGTAATCTGCGTGTGAGGGACGCGGAACAAATTGCATGGCGTCATAGTCGCCGGGTTTCTGATCCTTGTTTGCCACAAGCAGGCCAATGGGCACCCCCAAGGTTTTGCCGTTCTCAACACCGGATAAGATCGTCACCCGATCGGGTTCCTCCCGTTTGGTTGTCAACTTACTCTGTCCGGGCCGGCGCCGATCGAGCTGCCGTTGAATATCGGCTTCAGAAAGGTTGATTTTGGAAGGGCACCCGTCGAGAACCGCACCCACTCCTTTGCCGTGGGATTCGCCGAAGGTCACAACTTTCAACAGGGTGCCGAATGTACTGGACATGTTTCAAATCCTCTTAGTTAGTGTCCATCCATAAATGGTCTTTTTGCCCAATCTCTGCGTTATGCTCAAAAAATAATCCTCAGAATATCAACGATATGCCTGTGGTTATTTTTCTCGCAGGCCTTGATTTTGAATCAGCTCCAAAAGGTTCGGATCCACCTGACATAGAATCGTTTTGTAGCGATTCTGAAAAAAATGGCTGTATGGACGAAGGGTGAGCCCCGGGTGCATCTATTCTTGATTTGCGTGACACCCGTTTTTATATCAAGAAACCATTGGTCATGTCAACTTTTGAACTTATGTACGCCCCCTGCATTTAGCCTGTTTTATCATATAATGCATCAATTTTTAGGCGAATTCGGAATCGAGTGGGATACCCTCATCACCCATTTTTTTGCATCTTCAAGACGCCTGAAGATTCCTATTCTTGCAGGCCAATCCTCTCGACATATATCAAAATAGCGCTAAATAAAGAAGCGCTATGGCCAATTTGCACATATGCCTCTTCTTCGGTTAATAGCCGCTTTTCGTCTTCGATTTGATATCCTTTTTGGATGGAAAGATTGGCGATTCTTGCGATTTGCTTGGCCAAATCTTCTTCGGATCTTATTTTTATGGGATAAATTTTGATCTTATCCACATTATCGAAAACCTCGTTGTTAATAATGCCATCTGTGGTCGAATGGTTTTTACGATTGTATGCATTATACAAGGTATTGTGAAGCGGTTGGGAAAGGTCGCCGACATAATGCGCACAAAAAGCAAGGTGATACTCACCGTATTTCCCTTTATGCTTTTGTTTCGAATAATCTCGAATTGAAGCGATGATCGCACCATAGAGATGACCCGTCACGTCGGTTTTTTTATTATATTTTTTTATCTGCCGGAGCACCATTTCTGGTGTTACCATTGTTTCTCTGGGGTTGCTCACATAGTGATTGGGTCTTTCTGTTTTCATGGCCTTTGTCTTTATCATATCCGCACCTGCAGAATTGTACCATTTCTTGTACCCCGCTGCTTTTGCGATGGCCATATGGGTTTCATCATGCCATGGGTAGGAATTGCCTGTAAAACTGATGACCAGGAATATGGCAAGGATCGTAATGATCGAATATTTTGCTTTCATTTCATCATTCCCATGGAATGCGGTTTCGGCGATCTTTTCACAATAGGGCGAAAAGCAGGGTCCATGATCATAACTCGCCGCTTTCTTTCATTTTTTGAATCTCTTCTTCTCTTAATGCACGCTTAAAATATTTTTCGGTCACCGTTAGCGGCAAATTGTCTCTAAATTCGATATATTTGGGGACCGCATAAGCGGCCAATCTTTCCCGACAGTAATCGATGATGTCCTGTGCCCCTATCTTTCCTTTATAATCATCTTTCAATCTAACAAAAGCCTTTATTCTCTCGCTCCCCGGTCTTTTGGAATCAGGAATACCAATGGTCACAGCCCCGGCTACCGCAGGATTTTGAAACAAAAGATCGTCAATTTCTATGGAGTATACTTTCATCCCGGAAATGTTGATCATATCCTTGATTCGGTCGACCACATAAAAATAACCGTTCTCATCCATCTTGCAAAGATCACCGGTTCTCAGCCACCCGCCGTCTTCAAGGCCGGAACCCGGCACCGGCCAGTAGCCCTTCATCACCTGGGGACCCCTCAACCAGAGCTCTCCGACATCACCAAAAGGAACCTCTTTTCCGGTTTCCGGATCAACCAATTTTACCTCGGTATCGGGTACGGGGATTCCAACCCCGGGTATGGTTGAAGTCGCAAATCGGGTGATTTTCGAAAAGACGCTGATATTAATATGGCTGATGCATTCTGTAAGACCATAGCCTTCCGATACCGGCATCTTAATTTTTTCCTCGATTTTTTTAGCCACTTCCGTGGGAAGGGGAGCCGCTGCCGAAACAACCAGAACCGGCATTCGTTTAATTTTTGTTTCTGTTTGAGCTAAATTTAAAAGCTGGGTGGGAACCATGCATATCAGAAACGGGCGATATTCATTCATCAATTGCGCAATCATTTCAGTATCCCTTGGATCCGGGACTAAAAACACCTTGAACCCCCAATAGATGCACGACTGCATTAAATAATGTCCATAGGAATGAAAAATGGGAATGGGCAATAGACTTGAAGCTCTCCCTCTGTAGGTGGGAAGCGGAGCCATCATCCATGGGAGCCCCTGAAGGATACTGGCCATCCGCTGAAAGTGGGTGATCATCACGCCCTTTGGCTTTCCGGTCGATCCACCGGTAAATGCCAGAACAGCAAGATCTTCTTCGGGATCGATTTCAACCTCCGGCGCTTTGGGTTCATGATCGGCAATCAATTTTCTGAAACTGTACGTGCCTGGGATCTCTGTAATCGCTTCGGGTTGGGCAGGAGAATAATCTTCGACCGAAGTGACAATAATGTTTTTAAGCCGGGTTTTTTCTTTCACGGAATCGATTAAATCCAAATTCATATCGAGGCAGAAAATTGTTTCAGCGCCGGATTCTCCTGCTTGACGTATGAGTTCGGGTGCTTTTAAAAGTGGACTGCTGGGGACAAGGGTCCCACCTGCCTTAAGTACGGCAAAATCGCTGATGATGAACTGAGGACCGGTGGGAAGAAAGACGATAATGTTGTCCCCTTTTTTAACCCCGAGGTTCACCAATGCGTTTGCCAATGAATCTACCTGACGCTTCAACGTTCGATACTTCATGCGATTCCCAAAATAATCATACGCATCCTTCCCGGGAAACTTTTCTGCGGTTTCGTCTAAAATTGAAAATAAAGGCTTTACTGGATAATCAATGGTGGTTTTGAGTTTAAACGCTCCGATCTTATAACTCTTCAGCCAGGGTTTATCCGCATAAGAGGTCATTGTGCTTCACCTCCATAAATGTGTCCGATGACATCATCCAGTCTCAATTCTTTCAGCTTTTCCGGGGTTGGCTTACCGGTGGCCTTATCCCATCCACGAAATTCATAATAAGGATCCAAAAGAATATCCAGGTGATTGACATGCCCCTCGGCCGGGCCCTCTGGAAGCGGGTCCTCCAATAATCTTCTGGGCAGTGTATCGTCCGCACGAGTGAGTCCTTCTCTTATATTGAAAGCCCTTTCCAGATTGTAAATTCTTTCGCCAATTTTCCTGAACTCATCGACGCCGAAATCCCAGCCGGTAACGGCGGCAATAATCCGTGTAATCTCCAGGGAGTCTGAAGTCATTCCCATGAATTTACACAATCCAACCGCATCAAAAACCGTCAGGGCATCTTCTAAATCTTTGACCACCTTGGCTTCCTCGGGATTCTCCATGAGAGGGTCTTCGATTTCACTTTCTTCTATGACCAGAAATGGACTGGCAAGATACGTCGGGCCTTGGACATAGCCGGTGATATGATCACCGCCCCGATTGGCCGTGGCAAAAGCAAGACCGGTAATCTTTGCAGCCCTTGAATCATACGCCGGCAATTCAAGTCCTTTGACATTCATGGCAAACCGCTCTGAGCCCTGCCCCAGTCTTTGAGCCATGACCCGTGTTCCTTCAGCCAGGAGATCTCCCACACCTTCCCTTTTGGCAATTTTGTGAACGAGCGCTAAAATCGTTTCGGCATCGCCAAAACATATCTCCATCCCTCCGGCATGGTCTTTAGTAAGAATCCCCTTTTCAAAACACTCCATGGTGAACGCAATGGTGCTGCCGCATGAAATGGTATCCAGGCCATAATCATTACAGAGATAGTTGGCCATGGTAATGGCTTCCATATCGGAATTATCACACATTGCCCCAAAAATCGCGACGGTTTCATATTCCGGGCCTTCTCCTTTATGCCCTTTATAAGGGCCTTTCTTGATTTCGGTGTCCCGACCACATTTTATGGGGCAGGCAAAGCAGCCAACAGCCTGTACAAGGACCTTTTCATTCAGGGCCTCCCCGTTAATCTCCTCGGCATAGGTGCAAACGCCGGTTTGCCAGTTTCGGGTCGGCAATCCCCCACAGACGTTGACGATATCCAACACCAAATTCGTTCCATATCCTTGTAAGCCGGCACCGAGTATATTCTCACCAAGAAGATCATATTGTTTTTTAGACACTTCTTTAAAGGTATTTTTATCCGCAATTTTGATCTCCTTACGCCCTTTTACTGCAACGGCTTTCAACCTTTTGGATCCCATTACAGCCCCCAGCCCGCATCGCCCCGCTGCCCGATGAAGATCATTCATGATCGCAGCGTATTTAACAAGATTCTCTCCAGCGATGCCGATACTGGCGACATTGAATTTATCCCCCAATGTTTCTTTGAGTATCCCGGTGGTTTCTGAAACATTTTTCCCCCAAAGATCACTGGCGTCGCGGAGTTCAACTTCTCCATCATCAATTACCAGATAAACGGGCTTTTCCGAAATGCCTTCAAATATAATTCCATCGAAACCCGACTGTTTGAGATCCACTCCCCACCGACCCCCGGAATTGGACTGGGCCCATATGCCGGTCAACGGAGATTTCGCAACGACACTGTAGCGGGCAGCACTTGGAGAAAGGGTTCCGGTTAAGAGCCCGGACATGAAGATCAGCTTGTTTTCCGGTCCTAAAGGTGATATTTTCGGTTTAACTTCATCAAAAAGATATTTGCTGGCAAGGCCTCTTCCACCTAAATATTTCTTTGCCGTTTCTTCGGGAATCTCTTCTTCGAAAATACTCCGGTCCGTTAAATTCACCCTCAAAATCTTTCCCATTAATCCAAACATTTTGTTACCTCCCGCGCATGGGCCTCAAATACCAAATTTCGTTTTCAATTCTTGGAGAAAGGCTTTAAACGTAAGAAAAGCTTCCGGTTCCAACTCATCCGGAAATTTATCGCTCACTTCCCCCGCCAGATCCACCAATCTGATCGCTGCTGGGGCCGCCGATGCCAGTTTTGCTGCTTTCTTGAAATTAAAGGGAACCAATTTTAGTTGGTTGGTTGCGATCTCTCGGACGACATTGAGATCCTTTTTTAATACCCTTTTCCATCTTTCATATTTTGCTTCAAGAACATAATCCGCATTTCTCCCTGTTTCGCTGGGAACGATTTTAACTGAATGGCATTGACCATGCCACAAATCCATAAAAACAAATAGATCAGAATCGAGGCCGGGCGCTGAATCCGCCTTGAAAACCAGCGTGACGGATCCCTCCCAAGTTTTGGCAACCTCTTTATACCGTCGGTCATTTTGAATCTTTTCTTCAATTTTAGACGCCCATTCCGGACTTAGAACGATGTAAGGTTTTGATTGCGATGCTTTCCTGCCCTTCACCAATTCAGCATATTTTTTTTCCCAGTCTTCGGATCCGGCGTTATACATAATTTAATCTCCTATCATGCAAGACAGCTTAATAATACTCTAATAAGAAGCGACAAACGGTTATCCTCCGGCGACAGCGGGGAAAAGCGCCACTTCATCTTCCGCTTTCAGTTGGGTATCCAAGCGATTCGGCAGGTAGATGTAGTGACGACCGTTCACTAAAACGCGAACATGACGATGAAGCTTATCAGTTTTTGAATCGAAAATTGCATCCTTGAAGTCTCGTCCAAATATTTCGGACAAATCCTTTAACACGTCTTTTATCGTGGCGTTTTCTATTTCCATTTCAAACGCGGCGTTACCGCCCATTGTTTTTTTCAAGGTGAGATATCCTTTGACCTCGATCTTCATTCAGCCACTCTCTTATTCTTACCTTCTGTGATGGGGTTGTGCAAAATATAGGTGTAAAACTTGAATTGAATTCAACAGGATCCGGCGAATACTTCATTGAAGCATACGCTGGAATCGATTTGCATTCAAGTATTAACTCAAGCTTCACAAATTATTCTGGATAGGATTTATCGCTTCTTTTCTGTTCCAATGGACCTCCCGATCCCTCGCATTCTTGACAACGGATCTCATTTTCGGTATCTGATTTATAATTTTCGTTTTCTGCGGGCCATTGCCGTCGCCCACCGAACAATCTAACATATTCTGATTCATCCGAATACAAATGACAATGCGAAAATTTCGCTAATGCCGCTTTCAAAATAGGATTCTTGTTAAATGTGTAGCGCACCCCTTTGAATATGTACGGAGGTTTTATGAAAGATTATAGAACAATCACCAACAACACCCAACTTTACGCAGTTATTGGTAATCCTGTTGCCCACACCCTTTCTCCTGCAATTCACAATGCCGCCTTCGCTGCGCTGGATATCGATTCCGTTTATGTGGCCTGCCGGGTGGAAGATGTAAAAAATGCCTTGGCGGGCATGAGGGCGTTGGGGAACTTTCACGGCATGAGCGTCACCATTCCGCATAAAATGGAAGCAATGAAATACGTAGATGAAATTTCGGAGATAGACCGCAACATCGGTTCCATCAATACGGTTATTAATGAAAAAGGAAAGCTGTTTGGATTGGGAACCGATGGACCGGGTGCGTTAAAGGCCATTATCGATGCGGGTATAGATATCGACGGAAAAAATATTTTAATATTGGGTTCAGGGGGCGCAGCAAGGGCGATTTCCTTTACCCTCGCCCGAAATACCCAACTGAGAAAACTTTCAATTTTGGATATTGACGGGCCGATGCTTCAGCAGTTGACAACGGATTTAAAGGCCGGAACAGATGCGTCCATCCAATCTGAGTTGCTCAACGAAAATACTCTTGCTTCAGCCATGGAGATTGCGGATTTAATCATTCACTGTACGCCGGTGGGTATGCATCCAAAGGAAAATGCCTCTCTGATTCCTGCCGAGTTATTTCGAACTGAGCAGGTTGTCTTTGACATTGTTTATACACCCCTTGAAACCAAGCTGCTTGCCGAGGCAAGGTCCTGGGGCCTTAAAGTAATTTACGGCGTCGAAATGTTTATCAACCAAGCGGTGTTGCAGTTTGAACGTTTTACGGGCGTTGACGCACCTGTCGAGATTATGCGTCGTGTAGTGATGGAGCACTTGGAATCATGAATATCGTACTGATCGGATATCGGGGTACCGGAAAAAGTGTGGTGGGAGAACTTCTCGCATTGCACCTTGGAATGCCGTGTATCGGTATGGATTTGAAAATTGCTGCCAGGTCGGGCATGTCAATTCCGGAAATCGTCGAGAGATTTGGTTGGACCGAATTCCGGGATCTAGAATCTAAAATGGTTCTGGAATTGTCAGGACTCGATAATATTATTATGGATACCGGTGGCGGGGTTATTGAACGTCCTGAAAACATTGAGGCCTTGAAAAAGAACTCCCGCATATTTTGGTTACAGGCTTCGGTGGATACCATCGTTCGGCGAATTCAAGCAGATACCCAGCGGCCTGCCTTGACCACCGGAAAGACTTTTACAGAAGAAGTGGCAGAAGTCCTGGAGCAAAGGATTTCCAAATACAAGAGCGCCGCCCAATACGAAATCGATACAGATGCATTAACGCCGGAGCAAGTCGCAGGAAAAATCATCGAAATCATTTGTTCCCGCAAACGGTAGTGCGGCGGTTAAATAACGTTCATCCAGAGACAATCCAAGCCGTCCAGCATGACATGGATGACCAACCCGAATCCCAAAACCCGGGTCTTCGGTATTGCAGCAAGTATGGCATATATAGCTATTGCTGGAAGCGAGTGCATGGGATGAAAGTTTATTCCGCACCGATTCGGATCGTATATGGGGTGGGCTAATAAATGATCCAGGTCGATAATCATGGCTGACATCATTACCAGCCAAGCTGTTTTCCATCGATCTGGAAACAGGAGCTTGGACGCCATTCCAGGTACGATGACGTGGAGCCCTATATGTGCTATCGGACGAAACATATGCGGGTTTCATTGTGTTTTTGGTAGAACTTCACCTGTTCCCGGTTGTCCCGGATCATGTTCTTCCCAGCATAAAACCTCAGGGCCACCGGTTTCTTGCAGAAGAATGGCTTTAGTCATAAAATCTCCTTTCAGCTGTGTTCCGGACTATTGCCCGATCTTGCAGTCGCCGCACCCGCAGACGGGACATTCCACAGCCCTGTTTTCCTTGAGGCCTGTTTCATCATTAAGCACCCGGTCCATGTAGGACTTGAAAGCGTGACCGCACTCCGTGCACAAGGCCTCGACCTCTTTCTGCTCGCTGTTTTTCATCTCGCACCTTTCGGTTTAAATTACATTGACAAGAAATTGATTCCGTGTACAGATATCGCAAATGGCCATCGTCAGGTCAAGAAAATCTTACCCTAAATGAGCGCAAACAAATGGCGATTAATCTTAATAAATAAAAATCACAGTATGATACCCTTCCAGCATATCTGAAAGGGCCGCCGGCTTTGGAACCGTTTGTCTGGGAATATAGTTGATTAAACCGGTCATATGGCGTAAAAATATGTTTCAGAGGATTAAAATGCTCGAAACCATAACCAACCGTATCGGAATGGAACTTGTTTTGATTCCGCCGGGGTCATTCAGAATGGGCGGAGACAAAAAACTCGAGCAAGCCGAGGATCATGAAACCCCTCGACACAGAGTCAATATCAGCAAGACATTTTATATGGGTAAATATGCCGTGACTCAGAGGGAATGGTTTGAGATTATGAACGACAACCCAAGTGAATTTAAGGACGAAACAAGGCCGGTGGAAAGGGTTTCATGGAATGATGTGCAAGGGTTTATCCAAAAGCTCAACGAAAAAGAAGAAACAGATATATATCGTCTTCCCTTCGAGGCTGAATGGGAATATGCAGCAAGAGCAGACACACAAAGCGCCTATTCTTTTCGCATCGATATCAACACATTAACCCAATACGCCTGGTATAGAAAAAATTCAGAAGGCAAAACGCATCCGGTCGGTCGCTTAAAGCCGAACGCATGGGGACTTCATGACATGCACGGAAACGTCCATGAGTGGGGTCAGGATTGGTTTGAAAGAAATTATTATTCTCAAAGTCCTTCCAAAGATCCTTTAGGACCTTCATCTGGATTGGCCAAGGTGTTACGGGGCGGTGACTGGGGAAGCGAGGACTGGTATTGCCGGTGCGCATCTCGCAGTCTCAGCTCCCCGGACCGTCGCAGCAGCCGCGTGGGGTTTCGTCTGATCAAGACGGGATAGGCTTCCTGCGCAGCGGTTGAAGGATTCTTCGACTGTTTATCAATCATTTTTCACGTTTCTCATTCGTTTTAATAGACCCTTTACTGTCCCGCAATTTGCTCCCGTTACATATATCCTCTTATGACACAGAATATTTTGATTGAAAAAACATGCGATCGTTAGCAATGGTATGCAATCAAAGCCAACCTCGGATCTGTCAGACATATCGCAGGTTTTTGAAGTGGATGATATTTTCATCTTTTGGATGGCTATCTGAATATTCATCGGGGTAAAAAGGAGATCGAATCATCATCCCGACTGAATTAAA
>JAAXQD010000045.1 GCA_012974475.1 Desulfobacterales bacterium | reverse complement strand
AGTGAGGTCCTGTTATCCAGACGAGACCCAGAAAAACGGTTAAAATGGATAGACGAAGGCCCAATTTTCCCCCCGGAAAAACATGGCGATGATGGTCAGAACGGTTATTAAGAGAAAGCCGATGATGGTTACTATATTTACCACCCACTGATCCCTCGGCAACCATTCAGCCTTTTTGGCTTCCGGAACGCCCGGATGATATGGCAGCAGTAAAAAGTAGACGCCCACCAGTAGGACGGCATAAACCAGGTACTTTGAATAGCTTGCCAGCTCCTGAATCCAGAGGAAGAACCAGGCGGCTTTGACCGGATTCGGCACGGTGGCAATATTGGCGGGTTCCTCCAGGGGTGCCGGGACAACCATTCCCAGAGAAAGTAAAAGACCCACCAAAAGCACCATGGCTCTTTTAATGATACGGAAAAAAAACGGCGAACTTGGCAGAAAATCTTTCACAAGTAAGGTAACACCTCCTTGTTCTGGCGTATACGGTAGAAATGTAAAAATGAAAGAAGCAAAACCGCCACAGGGATTATTGCGGCATGCAATACATAGAACCGCAGCAGAGAGATCGGCTGTCCCACACCGTCCGGCGCCAAGATCTTGACCACCGCCTCCCCTGCTGGAACCGTTTTGATCAATTCCATGCCGGTTTGGGTCGCCCATAAGGCCAGTTGATCCATGGGCAGAAGATATCCGGTATACGCTTCAAAAAGCGATAGACAAAGAATAAAAAAACCGACCACCCAGTTCATCTCACGGGGCTTCCGATAGGCACCGGTCAGAATAACCCTCAGGGTATGCAGGAAAATCAACAACAAAAATGTATGGGACGCCAGCCGGTGTATGCTCCTGACATATAACCCGGCAGGAACTGAAGATTCCAAAAAGAGGATCGATTCAAAGGCATGCTCCGAAGACGGTTGATAATAAAACAACAGCATCAGCCCGGAAGCAATCAGCACCATAAAGGTCGTAAAAGCCAATCCCCCCAGACAAAAAGTATAGGTGATCCGCAGATTCTCCCGACGGACCATTCTGGGGAACAGGTGACCGATGAACGCATTAAATAGACCGTTTTCGTTTTTCATCTTAATAACGTTAGTCTAAACTGAAAGACTTCGAACCCATCCGCAGATTGATTCCATGTGAATATACTTCGATATTCGGAGTTCATGGTTGACACCTTCACATAAAGTTAAAAGAAGCGCTTATTATGAGGTCATTACTATTAAAACATCATCTCCCTGTTCCTCCACAGACAGTTTTTTCAAAGACCGGTCGGCCGGGCCCTTTATAACCTCTCCAAGAGTGTTGAAAACACTTCCGTGACAGGGGCAGGCAAATCCTTTTGGGGTCGCGTTCACCGTACACCCGAGATGGGTACAGGTCAGGTTAAGGGCATAAACATTCCTGCTGGTCTTTATCACAGCGATCTTTTTTTCTCCGAAAACCAGTGCACCGCCGCCGGGGATATCCGTTTTCTTTACACGAAAAATACCTTTTTTACGTTGGGTCCGGGGAATGAGAAATTTGCCCAGTAAGGGCAAAGAAACCATCGCCAAAACCAGGGTTTTGATTAATTTTCGACGGCTTTTATGAGTTTTTTCCATTTTTTTACGTATGCTTTTTTGAAATCGGGTCCCTTTGATGCCATTTTCGCAAAGCGGTCGTGTGGCATGAAAGATCCATTGGACATATTCTGTCCCCTTTGGTCCCAAAACGAAACCAGTGTCATACCGTTCTTTTCCAGCTGATAAATGCGATCTTTTTCTTTTTCCAGTAAAAACCTTTGGGGAGTATTGTGGCAACCGTCACACATGACCGTGCCCCGACGAATGGTGTGGGGAAAAAAAGCCTTCCACTGTGCGGCCAGCAGGCGGTTTTCCTTCCCCACCGGCGTGTTGTCCTCGATGTCGGTAAAATAGACGATAAACTGGGGTCGGATGGGACTGACTTTTCCGCGTTCGTTGATACCCAAAGGGGGGGAATCCTGCTTTTTTAAAAAACCACTTTTAACATATTGTCCGTCGCCCCAAGGCCGAAGACGGAAATACTCCCGGTTGGAGCTGTCGGTAAAGCGGATAAAAAAGGTGCCGTATTCCTGGGCCGCCCAGGCACTGTGGCAGGCGTAACACTCCAGATTCTTTGAATGGGTGCCGATACTGTGCTCGATGATGGCCGGATCGGGTTTATGGCAATCCTTGCAGGTGACAGAGGATTTCTTCCCGGACATCAAGCTCTCCATTGAATGACAGTCTCCGCATTCCATGCCGGCCTGTGCATGGACATCCGGCAGCATTTTAAGAAAGGGGGAACCCTTTACCACCGCTCCCCGCTGATAGCGCAGACTGTCCTCACGCGGCGCTCTGCCGTAGAATTCCATACCGGTAAAATAGCCGTTATGGCAATCGAGACATCGATCCGACTTGGGGCGGACGAGAAAATCTCCCGCTCTTTCATGACAGTCGAAACAATTTCTTACATGACACGATTCACAGTTTTTGTTAAAAAAATCCGGATCGTCCTGACCCAATTTTTTTTTCACAAAGGCTTTTTCAACGGCCCGGGTGCTCATCGACTGATCAAAGATAGCATTGTATTTGGAAGTTGAAATCGCTTGGATCGGAAAGCGGATTTTTTTCTTCCGGGGCTTGGATCGGTGCAACATTTTTCCCGTCGCCGGACTCGGACGTCGATATATCGGTCGGTGGGTACGCTCAAGACACGTCGGCAGCATGTTATACTCGAGCTTCTTTTGATAAATCGGATCCTTGGAATTGTCATGACAAACAAGGCACTGATTAACCGCCAGAACTTTTTTGATTTCCGGACCGTTCAGCGGCCTGGAATTCTCCCGAACAATAGCGGATAAGGCACTGACCTTTCCTTCGTTCATCACCAGAAAACCGTCCAGAGGTTTTTGTGTCGACTTTTCGCAGAGTAATGTCGCCGCTATGCTTTTCCCGTTGACCACATGCTGTCCGAAGCCCAGAAACCTGGGATCGGCATGGCATTCCGTGCATCCGACCGCCTTTTTACCGGTATTATGTGAATAAAAAGGGGCAAAACGCAACCGGTTCTTTCCGTTAAACTCGGCGATATATTCATCTTTGACCATTTGCCCTTGGGCATCGATCACCGTAACAAAGGTCTGGCACCCTGGGGTAACCGGAGAAATTTTTCCACGCTGGTTAACGGCCAGGGGAAAGGGATACAGTTTGCGCCAATCCTCGGTTTCACTGAATTTGCCCAATGTGTCCCGATCCTTGATATAATCCCGGCCGAACTTGGTTCGGTCGTATCGGGTATGACAGCCATAACACTGGGGAACCGCCCGGGAATGGCAGGCATAACACTCCATCCGTTCATGGCCGACAATGGTGTGCTCCGGCGTGCCGGTAATTACAGGACTCTTATATAATTTGCCGCTGCGCTTGCCCAGAACGTAAACATCACCGGATTCATAAAATACATTGGCGTATTTACGCCCTTTGCCGGTGGTTACCATTTTCATCCCCGGTCGCATCTTTAGCGTATAGCTTTTGGATTCCCGCACCGCCGCGTCGTTTTCACGGATGATTTTCTGAAAAGCAGGACGATCGGCGCCGCTGCCGTGACAATCTTCGCACCGAATCTCTGTCTGAAGGTACATGTTTTCATACGCGTATCCGTCACCCATGACATCTCTGGAAGTGTGGCAGTCGATACAGTCCATCCCTTTAGAGAAATGAACATCTTCGACGATATGGGTGACGTTACGCCCGCCACTGATCATTTTGGGACCCGGAAACCCGTTTCGGGTCGGAACCATGGAATTATTGCCGTCATTAAGCCCCTGGTAGGTTAACGCCATGCGACCGCTGCGGTTATGACAGCGCATACAGACATCGTTTCCGGGAAGGGGATCAAGCCGGTGATCGGCGGAATAAGGCCTTTTGTCTTTGACGGTGAGATCATTCCCCTGATAGGTGGCGGTATCGTTGTAAGGGAAATGGCATGCCGAACACCCGGAGCCATGGCTTGCGGTATACTTTTGATTGTCTTCGTGCCCCACGTGGCACCGTGAACAAAATTTGCGGTATAGTTCTCCGGAAAGGTTATTCAATTGGGAGACATCTTTAAGTTCGAGGGGGCGTCCGTATGCTGAAAAAACGTTTTCCGAGCGTGTGCCGTAGAGACTGCCGTCTTCTCCCTCCCAGGTTTTCTGGATGTTTTTGATCATGCCGGTATTGGTGTGCATAATATTGGCCCGGACCCGTTTTAATTGATACGGATGACACTTTCCGCAGGTTTGATCCCAGAAAATTGGATCCGACGGATTTTTTGGCCCATACATCAGACGGTGAGATACGTCTTTATCTTCAGCCTGATTATCTCCCCCGTGACATTCAACACAGGATGGATGACTTTTTGAGGCCGGCTCCAGATTCCCGTGACACGAAACACAGGTGGACTTATCAGGAGACGTAATATTACAACCGAAGCAAAGCATTGCATACACACCAAGAATGGAAATCAAGGAAAATCGAACCATAAATGACATACAATCATTTTCCGGTAGTAGAACAAGCTGCATGGGTATTATTCTTCTGTCTTTTTATACTTAAAGTATAATTTTTCAAAAACAAACCATGCCAGATAAACCAGCAGCATGGACAGGACAAACCAGAATACAGCACCGGTTTTTATGACGTTTCCATCAAAATTGACGAATTTAAATATATATTCCCGTCCGAAATTTTTCAGCAGTTTATCCGGTTTAAACGCCTCATTGACATATGCCAGCATGATGAGAATGGGCAGGTATTTGGTGGGTATGCTGTTTAAAAGACCCTCGAAAAAAAAGTCGTAATACACCTTATTGAGCCGGGCCTGGTCGATATTTTTTGCCAGCGCTTTGCCTTTTTCAGGATCTTTACAGGCGAGTGCTTCGTTTCGGAGATTGTACCAGTATTGAAAGTCTTTTTGCAGCTTGAGGTATCGTTTTGTTTTGTAGATTCTACTTAGAAACTTGGTGGATGCAACCGTCAATAGAACGATCACCAATATAACCACCGCGGGTCCCAAGGGATTCAGCGGGGTAAATATGAAGTCGAGACCTTTGACGAAGGCGTGGATGAGAAGCAGTATTTTCAGCCATACGATGTCAAGAACGTCTTCCATAGAAAGTAAAAAGCGGTTCATGGTTCCCCGTTCAAGGTTGCAAAAACATTGAGTCACATCCAGATTGTGCTTCGCACTCGCAGGCGGGCTGAGCCTATGAACCTTGAACCCTGAACCGCTTAACCTATGTTATTATATCCAGATCTCGATCTTGAAAAAACGGAAGAACAGGAAGAACAGGGTAATCGCCAGTACGATCTTCAGCATCTTTTCGCTGAAAAATTTTTGGGTGCGACTGCCCAGCATCCCGCCGACGAATCCACCGATAACAATGGAAAGCATCAGCCACAAATCCGGCAGATAGCCGTTTATTATGTAGCCGATAAAGGATCCGATGCTGCTGAAAGATGTCCCGATAAGTGAAATCGGCACCGCAACATACATGGGAAGCGCGCCCAGCGTCGTCATGGCAGGAACCAGCAGAAAGCCGCCGCCGATGCCAAAACTCCGAGAAACAATACCGATGACGAGTCCCAGCAGACCGAACAGCAACGGATTGATATTGAAGACTTCACCCCAGAACTTGAAACGATAATTTGTCAAGCCGATCTTAACCGGCTCGATCCTGCCCATTTCAACGGAAGTCCCATCGGCTTTGGCCTTGGCCACCGCCTCGTTGAATTTTTTCACCATGGCCTTGATGGATTTTCTCTTTTCCATTACTTTGGGCGTGAGCTCGTAGAGGGTTCTGATGCCCATGATTACCACCAGAATGGCCAACCACTCTTTATAGGTTTGCATGGGCAGGTACTTGGTGGTATATTTCCCCAGCCATATGGACCCGAGAAAAATACCCACACCAAAAGAGATGCCCACCGGCCATGCCACCCGGCGTTCCTTGACCGCATATCGGTAAAAAGATCCTAATGGAGAAAACAGGGTCAAAGCCATGTTCGAAGGACGAAGTACATTGGCGGCATTAATGCCGACAGGACCGGCGGTCTGAACCACCATTACCTGAAAAGCCGCCATGAGCATGCCACCGGCGGCACCGATCATGGAAAAATATGTCCCCACGAGAATAGCACCGATAATGATCCAGATGGGATTCATATAACGACCGCCCAATTTGAGCCAAAAACCGTTGGCCTTAAGGGTATAGCTTCCGGATTGAGTTCCATTGACATACACATCAAACCGGGTATCGGGCGGCGTATGACGAAAGGATTTAAAAGAGACTTTGAATTTTCCGGTCTGCTTGTCCAGCTCAATGGATGTGCCTTTATCCCAGTAGTTTTGGGTGGTATTATAATCTCCGAGAACGCTTCGGGAAAAGATGGTCACTTTCCCGACATTTGTTCTTTCCTTGACGATGGTATTGATGCCATAGCTGCTTTCGTGTGCATATTTATAGAAATTCCATTGGTCCGCTGTTTTAATGGTGCTCAATACACCCTTTGCTTCTGCATCGAGTTCATCGAATTTTGACAGCTTGAACATGGTCGTCTCATAGAGCCCTCTTTTACCATTCTGAGTAAAGAATGACGGCCCGCCGAATTTCTTTTTGACGATCTTGCCGAATTTGTCCGGAATCGTGGTCAGCAGGTAGTAAAGGTCCGGGATCGACGAATCTTTGGTGAAACCTTTTTTCTTTGCATCTTCTGTCAACCTTTTGATCTCGTGGACACCTTCCGTGTCTTTGGGCGCAAAGACCCGTTGAGAGGATATGGCTATGAAGAGGTCTTTACCGGAGTCGATGGTTCCTTCTATGGTCACCACATCACCGGCCTTGTATTCAGGTGACGACACAGCGGCAACAGTACTGCAAAAGCCCGAGTTGACTTCAGAAAAAATTAACGACAGTGATAACAGTATTATCGAAAACAGATATTTTTTCATGGTTCGCCTCCTCATTATTCTTACATATCTTAAAATGATATTGAATTTACAAATGGCGTTTCCTTTTTCCACACAACTGTGTATTCATGTCTTGGTTAAGATGTTCAAAGGATCCACCGGACAGATTTTCTAAACTTATGACTTAAAATATGGTACAAAAAGAAGGAGCCGGTTACAAGTATCTCAGCGGTTTGTTTAAAAAACCAGGTAACGGTCACATTCTTTGATCATCTCTGCATTTCTTGCCTGTGTGGCGAAATCCTTGAACCCGACGCCAGGCACATCCCCTTCAAGACCATTGGCCCGAAAACTTACGTCACAAACCGCCAGCTTGGCCTTCCCTTCCAGTTCTGCAAATTCAGGCTTTTGGGTGAGAAGCACGCCTCGGCCGGTAAAAAATATCTGGACTTTCTTGCCTTTCTCATGGGCGGCCTTTGTCAAAGCGATGACATGGTCGAGATGTTTGTCCGAATTAACCATAATCCCTAATTTATCAGCCATAGCATAAATCCCTTTTCAAATTAATGTTGAAGTATAGGTTTCGACTTCAGACGATTTTAATGTCGAGGAGACGAGAAACATTGACCGTAACTGAGTGTTTCCGATCCGCAAATGCACCTTGGAAATCTAATGGGTTCTAATCCAAAAATTCCCGCAAAGCCAAGGAAATCAATTAATTATGGGCATTCATGGTCTATGCCGCACATTCCGCCATCAATTCGCAGCTTGACCCCGATATGGTGAAAAAAAGTCATTTCCGGATAGGGACGACTTACCACCAGCATATGGTCTTGTCATATGAAAAAATATCGTCCACAAGAGCCGACCAGTCCACATCTCCTTCATACAGGGTGACCACTTTGTTCTCTTCACCTTCGGAAAAAGTCTCTATAAATCTCTTTTCCAAATCATCGGGCGCTGACCGAACAATATTTAGCACTTTCATGGTTAATTGCCCTCTAAAAGGGAATAATAAGGTCAACATCTTTGAGCTTGACCAATAATTCCTTAGTGGTTATCGGCTGAAAGTCGTATTTTTCGACATTGGCCGGATGGTTGGAGTAACGTTCCCCCTCCATTTCATCGATAAATTCCATGTTATCCAGGTAAGCTTCGTCCGGGTTAGCAATTTCATGGCCCAGAACATACATCTGAACCGAAGCGGCTTCAAGGAGCAAACCCAGGCTGGTGCGCAACCCTTCATACTGCTGGTCGACGTCTTTGATCAGCACGGCTACTTTGTCAACATTATCCAAGTTATCCCCCTTTTTTAATTAGATATCTCGTATATCCCGCCTCATCAATATAACCCAAAAATTCTTCACCTTGCTTTTTTGCGAAATCCGGCATGTCTTTTTTTGAGCCGGGATCGGTGCTCCAGACTTCAATTATTTTACCGGGTTCCGTGGTTTTCAACTCTTTTTTAAGTTTTAGAATCGGCATGGGACAGCTCAATCCACGAGTATCCAATACCGTGTCCGCTTTAACGTTTTCAACATTGTCCATATTCACACTCCTTTAAAATGTAATAACGAATTCTTCAGTTTTTTCATTATATACTGCCAATAAGTACCAAACAAGAAAAAAAGCCAAATGACAAACCGGCGTCCATGTCCAGGTCAGCACATCGACGACATAGACACTCTTACCCGGAAACGGTCCCGGAGCGTTGGTTTTTACGGCGATTTTCGGATAGGGGTCGTACAAAAAAACAATCTAAATTGATATCATAAGTATCAAAGAGATCAAAACTTTTTTTTTACTTTATTACCATATTGACA
>JAAXQD010000041.1 GCA_012974475.1 Desulfobacterales bacterium | reverse complement strand
GGCCATCAAACTAAAAAATAAGCGTGGATAATCGATTCAATTCCACGCTTATTTTATTTAAACAACGACACAATATATTGAGGTTTAGGGGATTGGTGTGAAACCTGCGCTATCTCCAACAACAAATTGTCTAAATTCCCTTTTTTATTGTACGATATCCCGGCCGCCGGTTTGCCCGGCAGTCGTCGGGGAGCATCAAAGCGCGTCTGGGTCGACACGTCTTCCGAACCGCCAGCCGAACACCATTTTCAGGATAAAGAAAAAAAGATCACACACCAAGGCCGAAACCATGCCCAACCCCAATCCGCAGATGATGGCGTCTGTGTTCAAGGGGACCGTCGCTGAATATTCCGATAGGGTTTCTTTTAATACCGCACGGTCAGATTTGAACGCAACATGATATATTTTGCCGAAGAGGTTTGTGCTCAGGTATTTCAACTCCGATGAGAATGCAGATATCCTGGAATGGATTTCCTTTATGGGGCCGGCTTCTGCTTTAAATACGGGATCGTCACTGGTTTCGTGTCGTTCGATCAACGCTTTAACGTCACCCTCATGAAACTTATCTGCAGTGGCCTGGAAGCCGCTAAAATTTTCTGCTGCTTCGAGATAGTGTGCGCTAATTTTCTGAGTGTACTGATCGATAAAATTGGGGACTTGAACCCCAAAAAGGATGCCCGCGGTAAACACCAATCGGATTGTGTATTCTTTTAGAAGCCTCATGCGATGCCTCATTTAAGAAATTTTCCTGAATGAGCGTAAATAAAACGGTAAAGGGGTGTCCTCGACTTTCGCTCAATCAGGGGTGTAGATTTCTTCTGTCTGTCCATCACTCTTTAAACTTTAACTTTAAAAATCCGTCCTCGACCTTGATGTCTTCAACCCCTTCTGAAAAAGTCTTCCAGAAACCGGTGCGATCACCAAATTCTTCAACCAGATCGATATTCTTTATTCCGCCCAGCCAGGCATTGGGCATGGGAAGGCCCATTATGGTAATGCCTTTCAGGATGACCACGGGCTTGCCCTCGTCGTATGAAAAAACCACGCCGGCTTTGACACGGAGGACTTTGCCGCCAAGTATGGGGAAATCGTCATCAAGGGGCAGCAGAAGCTTTGCACTGATAAGATCGTCCGACAAGTCGATGGCGAGTTTTCTTGCAAGATCCGTATTTTTTGCCAGCAGTGCATTGAGCTCCTTTTCCATGAAAACAATCTCTCTTTTTAGGCCTTTTTCACTGTAGGGTTCCGGTTCAAGTGGTGCATCTGGAGCAGTTCGGTCTGTTTTGGATGCCGTATTGGGACTATGGTTTTTCGGTGAAGTAACACCGGCCCCTATTGAATCAAGGTTTTCCAATTTGGCAGTCAAAACTTTCTCTTCGTTAGGGCTCAGGATTACGGGCTTGAACTCGGACGGGAAAAGGTAGGTTTTGAGGGCCAAAACGGTCACAGCAGCGGTAACAAGGACGCCGATGATCAATAACCCAAAAACCTGCAAACACCCAAATCGCTTTTTGGTTATTTTTTTAGCAAAGGTTTGGTTATTTTCTTCCATGGTCTTGTTTCCGATGATACGAAATTTTGTTAAATATACTTGGCCGTCTTGCCCGGGAATCGGATGAATTCTCGAATAGGATTGCCCAAATGGAATCATTCAATACACCAATCTTTCCTTTAATACAACATAAAGCAATTATTTTTAGAAAGATTAAATGGTTATCGTGAATATCCGCAAAATTTCAATGCCTTCAGCTCAGTGAAAAATGACGGTTTTCATTTCCAATGGGGTATCTTTAATGTAAACCCTAATTGAGCAAAAGTCGAAGATGTCCCCTTCCTGTTTTGTTTACGCTCAATTAGGGTAAACGTTGCAGCGGTAATAAGGGGTTGAAAATAAGAATGCTCGGAAAGATTGAAAGAAAAAAGAGGGAAGGCTGGTTTGATGGGACCCGGGCCGGACCATGATAGATTTTTTTTCAAAATAAAAAGGCATTCCACAATAACTCCATGGAATGCCCTTGTTTAATTCTAAAACAATCTAGACCTGGGTAACATTTACGGCAGCCGGACCTTTTTGCCCCTGCTCAATATCAAAGGTAACCCGATCACCTTCATTAAGGGTTTTGAACCCGGTTGCATTGATTCCTGAATGATGAACAAATACATCCGGTCCATCTTCCTGCTCAATGAAGCCGTAGCCTTTGCTGCTGTTAAACCATTTAACAATTCCATCGGCCATAATGACATCCTCCTTTCAAAGATTTCTCATAGTTCCAAACTGGAGGTTGCCAATTTGACAAGTGGATCTTTCCTTCAGAACGAAACTGGACCGCCAATTAAGGACGGACCTTTATTGATTGTTCAAAGAATATCATCTTTTTGAAAAAAATCAAGCGGATTTTATAAATACCAACAATATCGTAAAGCTACCCTCGAATCCAGCTATAGGACGGGTTCAAGAGCCCCATCCCGATCCAAAATAGAATCTTGTGTTGATAAATGGGTGGTATTGATATATCTTATTAAAAATCAAATAATTAAAAGATATTGTCATCGCCATACATATTGTTGAAGTTTAAGGCTCAAAAACCGTCATAAAACTAAAGGAAATGAAAATGGTCAAAAAAGTTCGGTTTTTTTCTGAAAATTATGAAATAGAAGGGTTCCTCAGCAAAAAGGATGAAAAAAAAGGCGTGGTCGTTACCCATCCACATCCCCTTTACGGCGGGGATATGTATAATCTGGTGGTTGAAACCATCGTGCATGTCTATAATATCAAGGGGTATTCAACATTAAAGTTCAATTTCAGAGGGGTCGGAGAAAGTCAGGGAACATATGATAATGGCGACGGTGAACAAAAGGACGTGCTGGCAGCACTCTCATTCCTTGGAGATATGGGAATGGAGCAAATAGATCTGGCCGGTTATTCGTTTGGCGCGTGGGTGAATGCCCATGCTGTTCAGGAAGATGTTGCGGTGAAAAATATGGTCATGATTTCACCGCCGGCGGGATTTATGGATTTTTCCACCATAGGCCCCATGGAGCGCCTCAAGCTTGTCGTCACCGGAAGCCGGGATGATATCGCACCTGCGGATGTCGTAAAACAAATGTGTTCCGTATGGAATCCCAACGCCCGTTTTGTAGTCATCGACGGTGCGGATCATTTTTATGGCGGCTACCTGAACCAGCTGGAAGCGGTTTTGGTTTCTATTTAATTTCCATCCATAAATGGCCCTTTTTGCCTGGATCGGCGTTCTCCGGGGGTTTTCGGCTGCATTGCCCAACATTCCGATACGACCTGATGATTTTCCCTACCTGAACCAGCTTATCGCCATCGAAATGAATCGATGGAATACGGCTTTGTCCAGCGAATGGAAACATTGAAATAATACGCACCGTTCAAAACCTGGCCTGCGGGGTTCAGGTCTTGGATTTTACATTATTTTGGGTCGGATCTTGACAAAGGTCCAAAAAGTACCACTTTGTATCAAAAGAACCTGGTGAATTCAATGCGGTCGGAACCCGTTTTCATTATGATTTTCAATACCCCACCCGCTTGTCGGAGTACCGCGGAGATCCCGTTTCTGCGGGGCGGCGGGGCGCTTCATTGAAGGTGGCAATTCTATGACTGAACATACCATAACATTACCTGTCACAGGAATGACCTGTGTAAATTGTGCAATGAACATCGAAAGGGGTATAAAGAAGCTGGAGGGTGTTCACAATGTCAACGTCAATTTCGCTGCGGAACGGACGGTGGTCGATTTTGATCCCAAAAAACTTCGTGTGAGAGATGTTGTCGAAAATATCCACAGTTCGGGTTTCAAGGTCCCCACCACAAAGACAGAATTTCCCGTCACCGGAATGACTTGTGCCAACTGTGCCGCGAACATCGAGAGAGCCTTAAACAAACAAATAGCGGGTATTGTCAATGCTGCCGTGAACTTTGCCACAGAGAGGGTTTCCGTTGAATACATTCCCGCAGTTTCCAGCCTTGACGACATCGTATCGGCCATTGAGAAGGCCGGCTATGGTGCAATACTTCCGGACGAAGCACTGGAAGCGGAAGATGCGGAGCAGGCTGCACGTCATGCCGAGATTAAAGACCAGACCCGCAAGTTTGTAACGGGGCTGATTTTTGCACTCCCGCTGTTCGTATTGAGCATGATGCGTGATTTCAACCTTGTCGGTCTTTGGAGTCATGCGCCTTGGGTGAACTGGTTCTTCTTTGTTCTCGCTACTCCGGTCCAGTTTTATACCGGATGGGACTATTACGTGGGCGGGTTCAAGAGTCTGAAAAATAAAAGCGCGAACATGGATGTCCTCGTCGCCATGGGATCGTCCATTGCCTATTTTTATTCAATCGTTGTTTTGCTTTTTCCTTCTCTGGGCGAACATGTTTACTTTGAAACATCAGCGGTCATTATTACCCTGATCAAGCTTGGGAAAATGCTCGAAGCGCGCACCAAAGGGAAAACCGGCGGAGCCATCCGAAAGCTGATAGGGCTTCAACCCAAAACCGCAACGATCCTGGAAAACGGCACGGAAAGTGAGATACCGTTAACCCGGGTGAGGGCAGGGGATACGGTTGTCGTTCGGCCGGGTGAGCGGATTCCTGTGGACGGTATAGTTGTCCAAGGGGAATCGGCGGTGGACGAATCGATGCTCAGCGGCGAACCGCTGCCGGTTGACAAGTTCCCGGATGACCCTGTGGTGGGGGGAACCATCAACGGCGAAGGTCTATTGAAATTTAAAGCCACCCGTGTGGGCAAGGAGACCGCTCTGGCCCAGATCATCAAACTGGTTCAGGAAGCCCAGGGGAGCAAGGCTCCCATACAGGCCATTGCAGATCGAGTGGCGGCCATCTTTGTCCCTGCGGTCATTGTCATTGCCCTTGCAGCTTTTGGTTTGTGGTGGGGAATCACCGGGGAGTTTGTACCGGCCACAATACGACTGGTGGCGGTGCTCGTTATTGCATGTCCGTGTGCCTTGGGACTGGCTACGCCCACGGCCATCATGGCCGGTACCGGGAAAGGGGCTGAAAAAGGGATTTTGTTCAAGAAAAGCGAGTCCCTTGAGATGGCGACGAAACTCGACACGATCGTACTCGATAAAACCGGAACCATCACAATGGGTAAACCTGCCGTGGTCGACATCATCCCTTTAGATTCCGGTTTTGCCGGCGAAGATCAGCTGTTGAAACTCGCGGCTTCGGTGGAAAAAGGTTCGGAACACCCCCTGGGAAAAGCGATTGTCAATGAAGCGCAAACCAGGGGGATCGATCTCTGGGAGCCTGAAAATTTCAAGGCATCCGGCGGTTTGGGTGTCGAAGCCAGGATCGAAGGAAAATTCGTAAAAATGGGGAAGCCAAAATGGTTTATCGACACCGGGACCCATATTGAAAAAGCAAACCATGAAATCCATCGGCTCCAGTCCCAAGGAAAGACGGTCATGGTTCTGGTAAAAGAGAATACGCTGTGCGGTCTTGTGGCGGTATCGGACACCTTGAAGCCTGAATCGAAATCTGCCATCGAGCAGCTCCACAACCAGAATCTTAAGGTGGTCATGCTCACGGGGGATAACTTTCAGACCGCTCAAGCCATTGCTTCAAAGGTCGGCATCGATGAGGTTTTTGCAGAAGTCCGTCCTGAAGAAAAATCATCCAAGATCAAAGAACTCCAAAAAAACGGAGGAAAAATCGGAATGGTGGGGGATGGGATCAATGACGCCCCGGCCCTGGCCCAGGCGGACGTCGGTCTGGCCATTGGAACCGGGACGGATGTTGCCATTGAGACAGCGGACGTTATCCTGTCCAGCGGAAGCTTAAACGGCGTATTTCGAGCCATCAAAATCAGTCGGGCCACCATGTCCACCATCAAACAGAATCTGTTTTTCGCCTTTATTTATAACATCGTGCTTATTCCCGTTGCCGCGGGAATTTTGGCACCGCTGGATGTTGCACCGCTCTTTTTAAAACAGCTCCATCCAATATTGGCGGCTCTGGCAATGTCTTTCAGCAGCATCTCCGTGGTTTCAAACAGTCTTCGTCTGTATAGGGCCAACATCGAATAGCCCAAATCATCCGGTAAAATCCATTTTTCACTAACGTTATATATTAAAATAACAAAAGGTTATACCCTCCAGCATGGCATAGAAAAAATTTATTATCGCCTTGTAAAAAAAATAACCTCCCGATAGCATAAAGGCATGGGTTTGTTATGTTCACTCAATACATACGGCGAGCACGAGTGGGCTGAATCATTTTTACACAATACGTTTTCCCAGAGGCGCATCCGGTCCATCCTGTTCTTTAATTTGAGCCAGCATGTCGCTATCAAAACGCCGGGTAATCATAAACATACCCAGCTCGCCAGCGCGGGGCCGAAATATAATGGCATTGTTCCAGACAGAGGTTATAAATCCATCAGGCTCCATTATGGGCAAATGCAGCTTTGGTTTTTTTGTGCTTTCCTTATTATCTTGAGCATTATCCTGTAAGTTAACATCACAATAAAAGGTCGCCCAATTTGTGATGATAGCAGTCTTATTGTGTAGCAGTGTCCAGAAGCTCGGTATCTCAGTTGTGGGCGAACCGGCACGGCTAGCGCGGAACGCCCCGTCAGCGTCACGGATTGACTGACGGATGAGCGCTGGGGTTTCCACGTCTCCAGGGAAATAGGGCAAATTTGCTTCGTAGTTACCCACATGATAGTCGGATAGGTTAAGAACGGATGGCCGCCTGCTGCGAAAATTGGCAACCATGATATTCGTGTCAGATCCCATCTTTCGAAAATACCAGGAAGTTAGCGCATCATTGGTAGACACAAAGGGAACTTGGCCTTCTTGCTTTGCCTTGCCCTTCTCCTTGGCCACCCAGACTGAATCTACCTCATTGATACAGATATTCTGCGGGGCGCGCCGGCTCAGTTTTGTGAAGAGATAAGTACCCAGGATCCCAAAGGCAAGACCAGCTGATTTAAACATCGCGGTTTCCTTTTCGCCAATGATTCCAGTCTTGGCTGCCTCAAAGCCAGAGACACGTACGGGGTCGAGTTCTTCCACTTCCGAGTCTATGCTCAGCATGTTGTACAACTTGTAATACGTATGACCATCTCCCAAGGTATGGTTCATGGAAACCACCAGAGCAAATCCAGGCAAAGCGATAGTTTGCTGCAGCGGCATGGACTGAACACTGTCCTTTGCTTCCGCTTCAATTGGCACCACCGCAACCTTAAAAAGCACCTCATTTTTATCTGTCGCCGGTTTCGAACGCGCGCACTGGACAGGCAACAAACAGCGAACGAGTTCTTCATACGGCATGCCGAGCGAAAATCCCACATCCCCAGGTTTATACACAGAGAAGTGTTGCTCTATGACACTCCTGGCCTCAAAGCTCTTTGAATAAGCCATCGCCACTACACCATCTGTCGTGTTCTTTTTTACAATCCTCGATGTGAGCCAGGGATTTTTCTCCAACATACTGGCAATTCGGTTGCGTAAGAATTCAACCGGGGTAGAGCCTTCGTACAATGTTACAGTGGTGACAGGGGGAAGATGAAGGTTTGCTAGTTCCCAATCGGTCAATTTCAAAGTCTCTTTGACGTCAACAGCAAAATTTTTTGTCATTAGAAACTCCTTTTGAAATAAATGTAGAAAACTGGGCGCCATAGACACAGTGTATTACGGATTTATTTTTAGCAAATTGATCGGCAAATAAACAAAAATTCTTTCCAAATAAACATTCCCCCAAGCACCACACGAGAGAACGAATAGTAATTGTATTGGAAGGGGATTTTTGAAAAACTATGGTCATTCTGTGTATCCTTTATTCGCGTAACGCAGAAGTGAGGGGCCCGGTAACGAGTTCTGAAAGACTTGAAAAAGCTATAAGCAACTGATAAAACATTAATTACAAAATTGGCGCGGCTTTGCCCGGTCCCTCTCTACTGATTTTATGCCATCTTTGGCTAATTAATACCCTTTTCTGTTGTGCTGTCTTTATTGTTCAGTCATCGCAAGCTTAACCCCAAGGGCAGCAAAGGTAGCTGCAAATGAGCGTTGTACCCATAGTATTACCCTTGAAGAGTTAACGACGTATCTACGAACCCCATTTGCCGAAATACCATAAAGTATAAAAATGATTAGCGTCATAGCCATGAACATAACGCTGAGAATGATCATTTGAAAGGTTGGCGATGACGCATTTGGGGAGACAAAAAGCGGTAAGAAGGCCAAGAAGAATATCGATAGTTTGGGATTAAGAATATTGATCAAGAAACCCCTTGTTGCGATTTGCCATAAGCCACTTTGGGTTGTAGGTGAATTGAATTTTAAGGAACCTGTTTCACGCCACATTGCCCAAGCAAGGTAGAGCAAATAGGCGGCACCTGCAAATTTCACAGCTTGGAAAGCAAGAGCGCTCATATGAAGTATTGCAGATAATCCAAGTATGCTTGCTGATAAGTGCGGGATAATTCCTGTTGTGCATCCAAAAGCTGCTGCAATGCTTGCTCGCCAGCCATGAAAAAGTCCGGTTGACACCGTGTATATTACTCCTGTTCCAGGTATCAGAACTACAACCAGTGATGTTATTAGAAATTCTGTGCTAAACATTTCCATCCTTTATTAATTGATCATGTAAATTGTTTTGATGACCCCATTTGACCCCATTTCTTCTGGTGCGACGTGTCGGGCACTATTGCGCTTGACGGTAAAATTCCTCAAATTTCTTGATATATTCAGGATCCAATCCAAGATCCCGCGCGCCGGTCAGAATGATTTCCACATAGCTGCG
>JAAXQD010000155.1 GCA_012974475.1 Desulfobacterales bacterium | reverse complement strand
CATGGGCAGTCTTAAAACACTCGCTCAGATCGTAGAGTATCTTTCGGCAACACCCCGAAGCGAATCGGACTCGGCTTCAAAGACTAAAGATTCCGGAACGCCGGTGACCGCACATCAAGAAATCGCACACAGCTTGCTGGACATCGTCAGCCGTCTCACCGGCTATCCCATGGAAATGCTCGCCCTGGACATGGACATCGAATCCGACCTTGGGATCGATTCCATCAAACGGGTGGAGATATTGTCCACACTCGAGGAAAAAATCCCCGACCTTCCGCCGGTTCCCCCGGAACTCATGGGCAGCCTTAAAACACTCGCTCAGATCGTAGAGTATCTTTCGGCAACACCCCGAAGCGAATCGGATTCGGCTTCAGAAATCAAAGATTCCGGAACGCCGAAAATAGACCCGAGCGATCCAAAAACAGCATCCACAGCTTCACCGGGCCCCGTGGAAACCGTGGCGGAATCCTTGGACAGGTTACCCAAAGACGATACCGGCTTTTCCCCGAAATATTTAGCCGCCAATATCGGTAGAAAGGTGGTGTCCATCGTCGACAGCCCCCGGGTTCAAAACAACCGCTTAACGCTGCCGGCCACCGGCACCGTATATATCACCGATGATACCACCGGCCTTTCCCAAGCCATTGCCGATGGATTTGCATCGCTGAACATCAAAGCAGAGATGATATCCGATGAAATACTATCCGATATTGTCAACGGCGAAACGCGTTTAGAAAATGCTGCCGGCCTGGTCATCGTGGCCGGAAGTATGCTTAGCGATCACCGTTTCCTAAAAGATGCCTTTGCACTGACCCATCGTATGGCATTGGATCTTCTCGAGTCCGGCGCACAAAACGGTGCCCTGTTTGCCACCATCACCCGACTCGACGGTGCTTTCGGCTTTAAAGGCCGGGGTATCGCCGATCCTCTGCAGGGCGGGCTTGCCGGTCTTGCCAAAACCGCAGCCATCGAGTGGGAAAATGTCTGCTGTCGTGCCATCGACATTGCCCCGGACTGGAAGGAGACTGCCCAAATCGCAAAGGCCGTTGTGACCGAACTCCTGAACTCCAATGGTTCAGGCCCGGTTGAAATCGGCCTCGACGCCGGATCACGATGCACACTGGCCCTTGAAACCGCACCCTATCCCCAAGGGGAAATCGCCCTCGACCCGGGAGATGTTGTTGTGATCACCGGTGGCGCCAGGGGTGTCACCGCTTCAGCAGCCTGTGCACTTGCAAAACATGCAAGACCGACCTTAATCCTCCTGGGCCGTTCTTTGCATCCAACACCCGAACCTGAATGGCTGACAGCCGTCCACGATGAAGCTGCCATTAAAAAGGCCATCCTTGAAAATGAATTCAGGGACAATCATCCAACACCGATTCAGCTGGAAACGGCCTACAAAAAACACATGTCAAATCGTGAAATCACCTATAATCTGGAAAAAATCAGAAAGGTCGGTGCCCATGTTCGCTATTACTCGGTGGATGTTCGCGATTTGGATGGTATCGATTCCGTTCTAAATGATGTTCGATCCAAGTATGGTCCTGTTAAAGGGGTTGTCCACGGCGCAGGCGTTCTCGAAGATCGCCTGATCACCGATAAAACCGCCGCCCAATTCGACTCTGTTTTCGATCCCAAAGTCCAGGGGCTGGGCGTTCTTCTTGAGGCCACAAAAAAAGATCCTCTCAAATACCTGGTGCTGTTCTCGTCGGTTACCGCCAGAATCGGAAACAAAGGACAGGCCGATTATGCCATGGCCAATGAAGCTCTCAATAAAATCGCACAGCAAGAATCGATCCAACGCCCGGATTGCCGGGTTGTTTCCATCAACTGGGGGCCCTGGGACGGGGGAATGGTCTGTTCGGCTTTAAAACAAAAATTTGAAAAAGACGGCGTCCAGCTGATTCCCGAGGATGCCGGTGCCATGTGCCTGATTCACGAGATGATGGGAGATACCCGTTCTCCCGTAGAAGTGGTTATCGGTGCAAATATTATCCCGGAAAAAGTCCAAAAACAGGGGGACCCCGCCGGTTCCGATTTAGAACAGCCGTTTCTCTTGAATAAAAATGAAAAGCTTTCCCTGACCTTTCAGCGTGAAATCGATCTGGATCGGTTTCCGATCCTCGGCGCACACATCCTGGATGGAAAACCGGTGGTTCCGTTTGCCCTGATTGCCGAGTGGCTCGGCCACGGCGCGCTCCATGAAAATCCGGGTCTTTCTCTTCAGGGTTTGGATGATATGCGTATATTTCATGGCATCATTCTCGAGCAGGAAAAGAAGCGGATCCGTCTTATGGCCGGCAAGGCCAGGAAAAAAGGTTCGACGTTTGAAGTGGATGTTGAAATCAGAAACGGCATTAAAGACGGCGTGGAGATGATTCATTCAGGGGCCACGGCGATTTTAACCGATCAACTGGAGCTCCCGCCCCATTTTAACGCATCCGGACACATTCGCCCCAATACCTACTCAAGAAGCATCGACGAAATATACGAAAAAATTCTGTTCCACGGGATTGAACTTCGTGGAATCCAGGAAATAATGGGGTATTCATCACAATCCATATCAGCCCGGATTGCTTCGGCGCCGGCACCCGACCAATGGATGACCGATCCATTGAGAAGCCGATGGATCGCCGATCCGCTGATTTTCGATTGTGCATGTCAGATGGCGATTATATGGTGCTTTGAAGAGCGCGGCATGGTGTCACTGCCGAGCTACAGCGCCAGTTATCGCCAGTATCGCGATAGGTTCCCTTCAGAGGGTGTGACCGCGGTCCTTGAAGTCAAAGAAGCGACCGATCATATCATGACGGGAGATTTTACATTCCTCGACGCCGACAACGTTGTCGTTGCCACGCTAACCGGATATGAAGCGGTCATGGATGCATCACTGTCCAGGGCATTCAAACCCGAATATGCCGCCTAAGGGCTCGCGCAAAAATAACTTCACATTTTTGCATCTCACCTTCAGCCCTATTTTAACTTTAGGCATTTTAGATCACTTTAGATCATTTTAGGCACTTCTTCCTGAATATGTTTTCTGCCTAGCCCGGGCGGCGGCCTTGAGAACATCCACATGAACGTCCACATAATCATAGACCCGGGCTATCCGCTTACCGGGTGCAGGCCGAAGGACCCGGCCCAGGTATTGCAGCACCCGTCCCCTGAATTTTATCGGCGTTGCCAAAAACAAGGGCGACAAATCCTTGCGATCAAACCCTTCTCCGATGAGTTGACCGGTGGCGATCAAGACCTTGACGTCCCCCTGATCCAAACGGTCGAGGACCGCCCGCCGCTCGCTGCCGCTGAGATCGCCGGTTAAAAGTTCAGACGATATTTTGTATCGGTATCGCAACAGGGCCTGAAGGGTTTCACAGTGTTTTTTCCGGTCTGAAAGCACCAGGCACACACCGTCGTTGTCGTGCACTTCTTTTTCAATGTCCGATGCGATCAGTCGATTTCTTCGGTCGTCCATGACAAGTTCCGACAGCATCTTGCTGTATTCGTTCACCGGATCAAAATAGGGTTTAAAATCCGTCTCCCGGACGATGACCTCCGCAGCCAAAACATCGCCGCTTTCAACCAGGCGGCTTTGATCGATCTTATGATGCACGTCACCCAAGTGCCAAAATATCAATCTTGACAGATTGTCCCGGCGGAAGGGCGTTGCCGACAGCCCCAGCATATATCTGGAATCAAATTCGGTCACCGCTTCGGTAAAGGTTCTGCTCGGACATCGATGACACTCATCGACAATCAAAAATCCGATGTGTTTCGACACGTCCTCGGCACACTTATACAGCGTCTGAACCAAAGCCACCGTCATCTTTTCGCCCATCCTTACTTTGCCGCCGCCGATAAAACCGACATCATCCTCGGGAATTCCCAAGAACTGGCCGATTCGATCGATCCATTGATAGGCAAGATCCTTGGTATGCACCACAATCAAAGCCGGCAGCTTTCGGCGGGCGATAATATACAGCGCCATAACGGTTTTCCCGCTGCCGGTGGGTGCGTTCAAGGTGCCGAAATCCCGCGAAATCATCGTCCGAACCGCTTTCTGCTGAAACGGCTTTAATTTCCCGGCAAATTTGAAATTAACCGGCGTCTTGGTGGGTCTTTGGTCGTCGATCTCATACGTCACGCCGCGGCGCCTGCACAGCAGCAGCAACTGCCGCATATAGCCTCTGGGAATCCACAGGCCGCCGCCCCGGATCTTATCATAATACTTCAGCATCTTAGGGGTGCCCCGGTTCCATCGGCCCATCCGCGCATTCTCCTGCCATTTGGGGTTCGGAAATGTCAGGGTGTCCGTCAATTGGGTCCATATTTCCGGAGGAATATCGGATAGACGGAGCGTGTTGGTCAGGATGATTTTCAAAAGACTGTCCCTCATCAATTGTTTTTTTGAGGCAAAATTACGTCAGTGCTTTGATCGTTGCACCCGGTATTAGGCGAACATTAAACTTTTATACAACCAACCCAGGCAATCGGGTTAAAAGCATTATAACCTATTTGACGGCATATGCCAATGGCCGGCAACTTTATGAAAATCATCAAATCCAACGGATAAAACCCACACCGAACAACACAAGTTCCGAACCCAAACTGTTGCGAGATATCATCATAAAAATAAACGTCGTGTGTTTTCATCAAAGGCGATATGTTTATCCGCCTCCGGAGGGCTTTCGAATTGGGCAAATAACAGGGCTGTTTTCACTATTTTCATGATGTCACTTGGAGCCAATTCTATCAAAGCAGAAAAACAGTCTAAAAATGCTGATCATTATTGTCATTAAACTCATTTTGCCATATTATTTATGCATCTATAGGGTAAAGACGAATTCAGGAACACAATATGGGAAAAAAATACGATATTCCTCTGTTGAAAGATCATCACACGCATACCTCCATTTATGCTTCTTTGATTAACTGTATCGATTTGAGCGCCGTTCGGGATAAAAAAAAAGCGCTCTTATGGATGAAGAAAAGTCGCGAGGAAATCACCGTAATTATCGGATGGAACAGCAGTTTTTATTATTTTGAGGATGAAGAGCTTGATTGTCTGCCGCCGGTGATTATTTGTAATATATCATTTCATGATTTTCTGATCAATAGACCTGCCCGGGAAAGATTCTTCGATTCACACAAAGAGATTATATCCCATATCGGCGATGGCGACTGGGTAGAAAGAAATTTATCTGCAATTCTTAAATTCGTTGCCAATATCAAGCCATGCAACGATGATCAGGTCAGATCATTCTTTGACGGATACCTCTTAAAAAATGGAATATGGTATGCCGAAGACATGCTTTTGGCCGATAGGGAGATCGTTAATATTTTTCAGCGAATAGGATATTCGGAGAGAACAAGATTTTGGGCAGATATTGAAACGTTCGATTCTCTTGACTCGGAAGCGAAAAAATATGTGCATGGTATAAAAATATTCATCGATGGGGCACTTGGGGCTAAAACCGCAGCACTAAAGGAACATTTTAGTACGGGAGAAAGGGGCATATTGATATATTCCGATAAAAAGCTGTCCAATACCCTGATGCAGTTGAGCAAACTTAAAAAACCTGTTGCCATACATGCCGTGGGAGATCTTGCCACGGATCAACTCATCAAAATCCTAAGCGATATTCAAAAAACAGAAAGCTGTATCCCACAGATACGCATCGAGCATGTCCAATTCATTTCCAAAGAAAGTGCAGAAACCGCCAAATCCCTTGGAATCGTATTGTCCATGCAACCCAATTTCAACAATGACTCGATTCAATATGCGGATAGACTCTCGGCAAAATACTGCAAATGTAACAACCCATTCCGGATGCTTATCGACGAAGTGGGCTATGTCCCGGGAGAAGATTTGATCTTTGGATCAGACGGAATGCCCCACGGAGCTCAATATGCATTGGAACAAAGTTTGTTTCCCCGATATGCAGACCAGGCATTGACCCTTGAAGAGTTTATTGCGGGGTATTGCATGCCGGACCAGAAAAATGGTTACATTGAAATAGAGATCGATGAAGCGGAGAAAAATATAAAAACAGAGATTGCGTCAAATTAAGTGGCAGCAGACCCGAACAAAGTTAGCCTTCAAGGAGAAAACTATGATTGAACTCGGCGACCCCTACAGAGAAATGGCCACCACCTGCAGCACGAGACCCATGGCGGAAAAAAAGATCATCTGGAAGCGTTTTGAATCGGAGCCCTTTGAAAATGGGAAGTTCCAGGCGAAAGTATTTTCCGAAAGATTCATCGATTCTGCGGCATCGGTTTTCCGGAAGGCCTATCCGGAAGTCTACGGCTCCCCCCACGAGTTCGTGCTCATGCCGGAAAGATATCCGGGACGCATCGCCCTCGACGAAAACTGGGAGGAAGATAGCCGGTCAAAGGTGTACTGCATGCCGGTGGTGGTGGAACTCGAAACCGAAAAGGTGGTCGCGGCAACCATGCTCACGAAAATCGAAAAGAACCTTCAGGTCGAGTTCACTTTTGCGGCCACACACCCCAATTATCGGCTCAAGAAAATCATGCAGCAATTGAGGGCCGTCACCTGGAAGACAGCCCTGGCTTCAGGGGCGGAGTACTTTACCACGTTCCTGGAGACCTGGCACGACATCACCCAGAAGTGGTGCATCAAGGACGGCTGGAAGGTGGCAGGGATTTTCCCGGGGAACTTCGTGCGCTGGAAAAAACCGGACCGGGAGTACCGGGGATGTGCCATCCACTGCTACCGTTTTGTCCGTAACGGTGAAGACTTCGCCACCCGGCCCGAGGAATGGAGCCTCGCCCCGGAGTTCAGTGAACTTTGGGAAGTCCTGGAGCGGATCAACAAGAAAATCGGTCAAGAAGGAGATATTCCGCCGTGGTTGGCGGAGATGGAGCCGGCGTTGCTAAAAGACATTTAGTTTTTTCAATGCGGGCCCGCACGAACAGGTTGAAATTTTGAAAATAAGCCTAAATCTTTATCATTGACGGAATTAAGGTTTTTTGGATCGGCCCGGGATAATCTCAACCCGGAAAAACACCTTCAATGAATTTAAAAGGTTCTTCTCCAATTTAGTTGGAGAAGAGGGTCCAAGGATCCTTGAACCCTCTTGGAACACCCCTGCTCCATTGGAGATGACCCACTAATTTTACCCCAATTAACTCCAACTAATAAGGAGATGATCCAAGATATGTATCAAGATCATCCAGCGGACTCACAACCCCTTCTCCACCCTGTTGCAGGACATGGGTGTAGATCATGGTGGTCGATATGTCCTTGTGGCCCAGAAGCGACTGGATCGTCCGGATGTCGGTCCCCCGCTGGAGAAGATGCGTTGCAAAACTGTGACGGAACGTATGTGCGCTGACACGTTTGTCAATACCGGCCTGACGAACCGCCGAGGCGATGGCCTTGTTAATTGGACTGGGGTCCAGATGATGTCGCCGCTCAACTCCGGTTCGCGGGTCAGCGGAAATACGTCCCGCCGGAAACACATACTGCCATTGCCACTCTTTTGAAGCCTTCGGATACTTTCGGGCCAGCGCATACGGCAGGTAGACTTCGCCATAACCCGCTTTCAGATCCTGTTCATGGATGAGTTTTACGCGCCTGAGGTGCTCCTTTAGAGGTTCCACAAGGGTTACAGGAAATGTCGTCACTCGGTCTTTGGCCCCCTTCCCGCTTCGGACAGTCAGCGCTTTCATGGCAAAATCGATGTCATGGACTCTCAGGCGGAGACATTCGATGATGCGGAGCCCCATCCGTACAAGAGCTTGACGACAAGCTGATGGATACCGGTCATCAAGGTGATAATGCGGAATGTTTCTTCCCGTATCAATACCACCGGAACATTAACCCGTTTGGGAGCGCGTTCGGCATTGATTTTCTTGTCCAGGGATTTTTTTAAAACATGTTTGTACAGAAACACCAGGGCATTCATTGCCTGGTTTTGGGTGGAAGGAGATACATTTTGGTTGACGGCCAGATCATTGAGAAATTGCTCTATCTTCTTTTCTCCGTCTCGCAAATCGTCTCTGCTTTTCATTTTATGAAACGCCACATACCGTTTCACCCACATACTGTAGCTTCGTTCAGTGCGTATTGAATAATGCCTGCGTCGCATGACGCGATGCATTTCATCCATCAGTTCTCCGGACATGTTTATTCTCCATTGACATTATTTAGCACATATGATATTGAAAATATTATATATTGCCAACAAGCAAATTTGCTTGTTTATCATTCCCATATCAATATATCAGGCAGATTCGCAAAATAATCAATGGTTATGCTGCTGAGTTTTGAAGCTGAGGATTGTTGATAGTGACATTTTGGAAACCGCTTCGGACGTTTTATATCAGGACAACCAATCTCACGCATGGTTTTCAGGAAAATAGAACCGCCCTCGACAGTTTCTACAAACTATGGGCACCTCTCTACGATCTATCGGTCTCACTTGATTCGGGATATAAGCGAAATCTATCGCGCATGGTTAAGCGTGTCGTTCAGGCCTCGGATTGTGTCCTTGACGTTGGATGCGGTACCGGTCTTGCGACACTTGCTGCCGCGAAGAATGCAAAAGAGGTTGTAGCGTTGGATCCGAGTCAAGCCATGCTTGACAAGTTGGCCAAAAAGATAGGACGAGAGAAGCTTAGGAACGTTGAGGTCAGGAACGGCTTTTTCCCCGAGGGGCTGGAGAAGGGAAAGACTTACGATAGTGTTATTACATCCTTCATGCTTGCCCATTTGATGCTCCGACCTTCCAGACGAAGAAGGAAATTAGGACAAACCTATTGGATTCGGGTTTTGGCGATATAAGTATTGAGGACGTGTCTGATATTTACAGAATTGCAACAGCCGTGAAGAGGTAGGCGCAGCATAATGAATCAGTGGAGCTGACGGCGTGTAGTTTACCGGTTTAACGAAAAGGCCATGCAGGCTCTACACTCATCAGGGCCGCAGCTCACTTCCACGTTATATGATCGCTGACATTCTTACCTTAAAGAAGGGCCCATATGCCAGGTGAAACTAACCGAATAACTGCTTCTCTACCAATTCTTGGAAAGGTGAGTATTAGTTTTTATTCTTGTGCTGAACGGGCTTTAGAACTTTACAAAAAGCAGGATGAATTTAAACGCCAAAAAGATATCCGTCATCTAGGATTGATTTCAAATGTTTTTGAAGGGGCGTCACATACAAGGTATGAATATGTGCTACTTCAGGCTGGACTAACTGACCTCCTTGATAACATCCATAAAGGCTCTTCAACCGCATCTCAAGGTTCATTAATGATTGAAGGGAAAGAGTATCCTGGTAATGGCCTCATAAAAACATGGTTGTTGTTGTCTAACTTTGGGCATTTAAAAAATACAATAGGTGATGAAAAATCATTGCTTTTATTTTCTCTTCAGCAACCTGGTTTCAAAAGTCAACTTTTGTCGCCAATACATGACAACTTGCTCCGTAATTGGTCAGAATCAACGATAGAACGATTTGATTATGTAAATTTTCATCATATCCTGTCCATTAGAAGGATATATAAAGAACTGCCACGCCAACTTGATTTTCAGAACGAGATAGCGAAACTATACAAGTTACTTTTAATTGATATTGAAAAATTAGATTGTGACTTTTTTGCTTTTTCAGCTCATAAAATGCTTGGGCCTACTGGTGTTGGAGTTTTGTGGGTAAGAAAAGAAATCTTAGAAACCATGCCTCCTTTTCATGGTGGAGGCGATATGATTCGTGAGGTACACAAGTACGAAACTACTTGGAATGATCTGCCTTACAAGTTTGAGGCAGGAACTCCAAATATTGCCGACGTCATTGGTTTTTCCGCAGCAATTGATTATCTCTCAAACATTGGA
>JAAXQD010000148.1 GCA_012974475.1 Desulfobacterales bacterium | reverse complement strand
TCGGAAACCAGTCTGATGAGGCGTGCCAGGTTCTTGTCGACAATTTCAAGATAATTCCGGTTGTCCTCTAATTGGATTGTGCGGTTAAGATAATCTATTCCGCCCCGAATAACCGTTAATGGAGACCGGAGTTCATGGGACATGTTGGCCAGAAAATCAGACTTGAGTTGATCCAGCGTTTTCAGCTCCTGGTTGGCTTCGGAAAGTTCAAACGTTGCCTGAGCAATTTTTTCTTCCAGAAATCCACGACCTTTTGAAAGTCTTAAAACCATATGGTTAAAGGCTAATCCCAGTTTTTCGAATTCATCTCCCGTATTAATATGTACTCGTGCATTCAAATTGCCCCGACCAATTTCACTGGTCATCTTTTCCATTTTCTGGAGTGGTTTAATAACCATACGGCGCATCAGAATAAACAGGGTGGAGATTGTCAGCAGAATAAGACAGGTTCCATAAACAGCCAGCTTAAGGTGATTGTTTTTAATGGAAAGGCTCATCTGGTCTATAGGCAAGAAGATGCTCAACCCCCCCCTGACCATATTTGAAGAGTCTTTCTGTATTTCATGACATTCAAGACATCCTTTTTCCATATAAAGGGGCACCATATATTGAAAATAGTGTTTCCCATCGCGTTTTTCGAATCTGAACAATTCGTTTAACCTTTGTTGTTTAAAGCTGCTCAAAGCCTTTTTTTCAAACTCATCCGGCGTATTCTCCGGATTCAACGGCGTCAAGCTTGCAAGGCGAAATCGGTACAGGTCCTGCTGCAGGGAATACTGAGACAGCGTTCTTGTCACCATTGCAGGGGTAAATCGCTGATACCATCCTCTGGAAGTTTGAAGCCGGTCGTCTATAAAACAGGTTGTATTCTTGGCGCCCTTGCTCTCCATGGGCACCATGACACCGCCACAGTCAGTGACCCACTGTCGGGTTAAGATAACTTGTTTGGACAATACTCTTGCCTGGGTCAGCACTTGTTCTTTGGCCTGTTTTTCATTCTGAATGCCGGTCCAGGTAAAAATGATTCCCAGAATCGGAACAATGATCAGAATGATGCTTAAAAGAAATTTAATCTGAAGCGAAAGATGTAATTTTTTCACAATTAAAACCTCTTATGCCGGGGTTGATCGTTGTTGGCCATTTGTGTTTTTTTGGAGGCAAAAAACATGGAGAAAGAAAACATCCAAATAGCGAAACAATCTTACTTTATTTGATACGGAGAGTCAAATTCATCGGGTTTAAGCAAAGATGAAGTATCGCCTTGTTTAGAGTTGTTTTACAGATAATGTAAAATGATGTACATATGATGTTAAAGGTGTTGCGAATTTGTATGCCCATAAAAAAATTCTTGCACCTAAAAAGAACTGATGCCAATTATATGTTATTTTTGTAATACTCTAATTGAACGAAAGCTTAGGGTCCCCCGGTGAAATAGATAGGTTTCCTGAGGCGGGCGTTCAGTGTTGTTTTCCGCTGAAAAATAGGGACAGGTTAACTTCCATGGCAGATGGAACCCAAAAGACCAGATACCGTATTCTGGTTGTTGATGATGATAAGGATATTGTTCAGACTGTCAAAGGAAATCTGGAACTGGACGGGTATGAAGTGTTGACCGCATTAAATGGAAGCGTCGGCCTCCATATTGCAAAAACAAGCCGGCCGGACCTGGTGATTCTCGATTTAAATCTTCCGGATATCGACGGTATCAAAGCCTGTGAGATCATGCGAAGGGAGTTGGATTTTCCCATTATCATGCTGACTGCTCGTGACGGTATTGCGGACAAGGTGCTGGGGCTTGAATGCGGGGCAGATGACTATATGGTCAAGCCCTTTAATTTTTTAGAGCTTTCAGCAAGAATAAAATCGATTTTCAAGAGGGTGGAAAGAAGTCTGGTAAAGAATTTTTGCGAATATAACGATCTTGCCATAAATTTTAAATCGAGAAGTGTTACCATCTGCAAAAAGGATGTTAAACTGACCAAAACGGAATATGAATTGCTGGAACTCTTTGTTTCTTATCCCAATGAAGTCCTCTCCCGTGAATTCATCCAGCAGCAGATATGGCGTGATTCCCAGCTGTATCAAACCAGCCGTGCCGTTGATGTCCACGTACAGCGCCTAAGAAAAAAGATTGAACCTAAAATAGAAACGCCACAATATATTGTTACCATTGCCGGAGTGGGGTATAGATTTCAGTGCGGTTAGGGAAATGGTAAAATTGAAATTGAAAAGCAAGTCTGTGGATTGTAACTGCAAACTCTTTTAAAAAAGGTCGGTTTTTGGTGATGGAATAATGAAAATACTATCGGAAAATATGACCCCGCCTGTGGTTTCTGTGGTCGGGAATTCAGGCGCAGGCAAGACCACGTTTTTAGAAAAAATGATTCCTGAAATGATAAATCGGGGTCTCAAGGTCGGCACCATTAAGCACCATGTGCATGGTCTGTTTGAGATGGACACACCCGGTAAAGACAGCTGGAGACATAAACGTGCCGGCGCATCGACCACCGTTATTTCATCTCCGCATCGAATCGGAATGGTCATGGATGTGGAATATGATCACAGCCTTGATGAATTAATGTCATTTTTCAACGGTATGGACATTATTTTAACCGAAGGATATAAACAAGATCACAAACTAAAGCTGGAAATTTTCAGGCCTGAGATTGCCAAGAAACCCTTGTGCAAAAACGATGAAAACCTTCTTGCGTTTATCAGCGATGCCCCCATCGATATTGGCGTGCCGGTATTTTCCACAGAAGATATTAAGGGCGTGGCCGATTTTTTAATCGCACATTTTAATCTTGTCCCCTCTTTAAAAACGGACCACAAAGAAGCCGCAACATAGATCGGCACTCAACATCCTCACAAGCTCATCGTTACATCTTTTACATTTTTGTTGCTTGACTGTTCCTGCCTATTAATTTTTATATTAGTTTCACACATTTGTTTAATTATAACGTGTTTGAATTTGAATTAGACTAAACCCTTAGAATCTAAAGCTTTATAATATCAAGGAGTTGATTCGATGAGTTCAGCAAGTGCACCACAAAAGTCCGGTAAAAAAGGCTGGTGGTTCGGAGTTACTGTCGGCATTGTTTTAACCATTATAACGGTGTTGGCATCCGGCTTTATGATAGAAACCACCAATACCGATACTTTTTGTGTCAGCTGCCATGTCATGACTCCATTTAGAACTGCATGGCAGCAATCGGTCCATGGCGGCAAAAACCCACAAGGGTTTGCGGCCCAGTGTGTCGATTGTCACCTGCCCCATGGTAATTTTTTCCAGTTTTTCACGGTCAAAGCCATGACCGGCACCAGCGATGTCATTCACAATTTATATATTGACCCGTATACGTATGACTGGGCTGGGGCGGCCGAAAAAAACCGCCTAAAATTCACTTTTGACAGTGCCTGCCGTCGCTGCCATCATGTTTTAACCCCACCGGGGATGCCCCGGGGCGGATTTCTGGCCCACCGTACTTATTTGCGCGGGGAAACGACCAAAAGATGTGCTGACTGCCATCCGAATGTAGGCCACAAAAATATGATTGAAGAGGTTAACAAATTTTTCAAAAAAGCATAAATGCATCTAAAATTGGTACAGACGTTAAATTGTAAGGAGGGAACCATGAAATATTCATTCGGCAGAGTTGGGATAATGTGTTTAATCCTGCTCATTGTTGGGGCGGTCGCTGTTGCTGGCGCACAAACCCAATATCCCAATTTAGGACAAAAGGAACTTGTTATTAAAAGAGGCTTTACCGAAGAGGCCTTGAGCTGCATCGAATGCCATGCTAAAAAGATGCCCGGTGTTATGGAAGGTTGGAGATCCAGCCGCATGAGCCATGCCGGTGTTTCCTGCTACGATTGCCATGTGGTGGCAAAAAATTCTCCCATGGCCAGCCAGTGTGAAGGTGTCAAAGGCTCTAATACCTATATCTCTCCCATGGTCTCTTCCAAAACCTGCTCCCGCTGTCATCCCCAGGAAGTGGAGCAGTTTCTCAAAAGCGGACATGCCGAACTGGCCGGCGGCGCGGTGACGAGTCCCGAAAGAGCCGGCCTCAGCAAACTTCAATTCTATTACGAGGGCGGCGGTTTTATGACCCAAAAGAAATTTACTTGGACCTGGGGCACTCCAAAAGAAGCGACCAACATTGAACGGGCCGCGCGTGCTTCCGGCTGTCAGCCCTGTCACGGCACCACCGTTGAACTGGGCCCGGACAACAAGCCCATCAATGAAACCTGGCCCGGCGGAGTCGGCACCCGCTATCCGGACGGTTCCATCGGAACCTGTACGGTATGCCATGAGCGGCACACATTCTCTAAAACCGACGCGCGTAAGCCCGAAGCCTGCGGGGCCTGCCATCTGGGCCCGGATCATCCCAATATCGAAATTTTTATGGAGAGCAAGCATGGCCAGTTATTTCTGACCCAAGGCGATGAGTGGGAATTTGACAGCCCGCCGGATGCCTGGGAACCGGGGGATTATTTAGCACCCACCTGCGCTGTCTGCCACATGAGCGGGATCGGGGATTTGGCCACCACCCATAACGTGCAGGAGCGCTTGAAGTGGGACCTGATGCACAAAAAATCCGTGGTTCGCTCCGGTAACCGCGGTGACGGTGCCAAAGGTGAAAAACTGATGCTCAAAGTTTGTGCCAATTGCCACGGACCTTCCCATGTTAAATCACAGCGCGATATGCTGGACAATTCCGTAGGCCTGTATAACAAGTACTGGGATGGAGCGGTAAAAATGAAGGCAGAGCTTAAAGAAAAAGGCCTGCTGGGAAAGGATCCCTGGCAGGACGGGTTCCAGGAACTGGCGTACTACCTGTGGCACCATGTGGGCCGTCGCGCGCGTCAGGGTGCCGCCATGAATGCACCGGATTATGCCCACTGGCACGGCTTCTTCCAGGTCTTCCAGGTGTACCAGGATATGGAAGCCATCTATAATCAGCGAATTAAAAACAATAAAATTGAAGAAGTCAGCACGGTTGTAAGTTCAGCACCGTATTAATTCTTTTAGCGGGTGTTCCCTTGTTTTCAAGGAACACCCGCAACCGACGCTTCTCCTTACAATGCATCCCCGCTCCTTCACCGCAAGGAGCGGGGATTTTTTCTTGGCAATTTTTTTCAAGCATCGATACCGCTTTGTTGGAAAACCCCGCTCTTTCACTTTTTCTAAACCATCAACTTTGAGAGATAATCTTTAAATCAATCGTAAAATATAGGAGGTGGATATTATGAGAAAAATATTAATTTTAGGCTCCGGTGCGGGCGGTACCATCGTTGCCAACATGCTCAGAAAAGAATTGCTTGAATCCGAGTGGGAGATCACCATTATCGACAGAAAAGAGCGGCACCATTACCAGGCCGGGTATCTGTTCATACCGTTCGGTGTTTATTCGGAAAACGATGTGGTAAAGCCTAAAAAGGAATTTATACCCAAAGGCGTCGAATTCGTGCTGGATAATGTTGTCAAAATAAATACAGATGAAAGACGCGTGGAGACGGAAAAAGGTGATCGGTACGATTACGACTGGCTGGTGATCGCCACGGGATGCGATATTGCACCTGAAGAAATCGATGGCATGATGGACGGATGGGGCAAGGATATTTTCGATTTCTACACCCTGGGCGGATCCCTTGAACTCTTTAAAAAGCTGAAATATTTCGATTCCGGCAAGGTGGTTCTAAATATTGCCGAATTTCCATACAAGTGTCCCATTGCACCACTAGAGTTTGTTTTTATGGCCGACTGGTTCTTCATCGTCAATGGTGTAAGGGATAAAGTGGACATTGAATTTGTAACCCCGATGGACAATGTATTTACCAAGCCGGTTGCTGCAAAAATTCTGGCCGAGTTTGCCGCAAAAAAGAATATCAAGGTTACGCCTCATTTTGATCTGGCCCAGGTTAACGCCAATGAGAAGACCATAGAATCCGGCAAAGGGGATAAGGTGGGATACGATCTTCTGGTAGCCATACCCCCCAATGTTGGAGATAAAGCGCTGATCGATTCGGGCATTTCAGATGTAGTAGGGTTTGTGCCCACGGACAACCACACCTTGAAAGCCGAAAACCTGGATCGGGTTTTTGTGGTCGGGGATACCACCAATGTGCCCACATCAAAGGCCGGTTCTGTGGCTCACTATCAGGCCTATACCCTGGTGGAAAATCTGATCAGGGAAATCGACGGGCACAAAGCCAAGCCAACCTTTGACGGCCATGCCACCTGCTTTCTGGCATCCGGCTTTGAAAAGGCGATTCTGCTCGATTTTAATTACGATGTTGAGCCGTTGCCCGGCAAGTTTCCTTTTCCCGGGATGGGACCGTTTTCTTTGCTTCAGGAAAGTCTGAATAATTACTGGGGTAAAATGATGTTCAGATGGGTGTATTGGAATCTGATGATGAAAGGTCTCGATATGCCGCTTGAACCGCAAATGAACATTGCCGGAAAATTACGGAAAGTTGCATAAAGGGAGGTGACGGTCATGAATAATGAAGAAATGATTCTGGATCGACTTCATCGACTGGAGCAGGAGATCGCCCCGGTTACCGATTCAGCAAAATCAATCCGGGAATTGAAAGAAGATCTGGCTCCAAGGGTCAATGAGGCGGTAAAGGCCCTTATCGTCGAGCTTGCAGATGTGGAGGCTGACTTTCAACTTGAAGACCTACTTTTTTTTATTAAAAAGGCGATGAGAAATGTTCGGAATCTAACGTTTACCCTCGACCAGCTAAAAAACCTTATCGATTTTATTCTGATCGCCGAGCCGTTGTTTAAATCCACCGTTCCGCAGATTATCTTTTATCTGGATGACCTGGAGCAAAAAGGTGTGTTTAACCTGTTCACCAGCGCTGTGGATATGCTGAAAAAGATCGCTGGCACATACACCGCCGAAGATATGGATGAGGTCGGAGACGGGTTGGTAAAACTACTCGGAATTGTCAAAAAACTGACCACGCCCGAAGCATTAAATTTTTTGGACAATGCGGCCGAAGTTCCGTCGAAAATAGATCTTTCCCAGGCACAAAGTGTCGGACCTTTCGGAATGCTATGGGCCGGTGGCGACCGGGAAATCAAGGATGGTCTTGGCGTTTTGCTGGAATTGACCCGGGGACTGGCTGTGCTGAAAGGATAGCACAGGATTTTTTTCATTCTGAATGTGCTCAAAACCCAAACCAGAGTAAATCCGGTTGATAAAGCCAAGCGTCGATTAGGGGCCTTTTCCGAAGGCACACTGCGGGTAGGTGCATTCCGGGCAATCTTGACAAAGTCCGCCATGGCCCAGAAACGCCAGTTCTTTTTTGCCGATTTTTTCTCCAGACAGAATGCGGGGCAGGACCAGATCGAGTACGGTTGTACGGTGATGAAGACCACAGGCCGGCACTCCGATCAGCGGCACTTTTCCAATATACGCTACTAGAAACATGGCGCCAGGAAGCGCTGCAGCGCCGTAATGCATCTCCTCAGCACCTGCCAGGCGAATCCCCTTGCGGGTAACATCGTCTGGGTCTACGCTCATACCACCGCTTAAAAGAATCAGATCGCAGCCTCTCTCAATGTGCGTGTAGATTGTCTGGCGAATGATTTCAGTATTGTCCGGTGCAAAACTGATGCGATCCACTTCACAGTCCAGGTCGGTGAGTTTTCGGGTCAGAATGGGTGCAAAACGGTCTTCGATGAGACCATGATACACCTCATTTCCGGTGATGATCAGGCCGGCTTTTCCTTTCCGTAGGGGACGTACGGAAACCACACCGCCGTTTTTCCCGGCGATGGCGGCGGCCCGTTCGATGGGCGCCCGCTTCATGACCAGGGGAATGGCCCGGGTGGCGGCCACCAGTTCCCCTGCGTTCACCATCGTATGGGTATGCAAAGTGGCGCACATCACCTCTTCGATCATGTTAAATGCTGCCAGGGCCGAAACGTTGACAGTAAGCAATCCGTCTCTATCCGCCTTTAAACCGATTTTTCCTTCACGGGGTTCATTTTTCCAAACCACCCCTTTACCGGCCAGGGCTTCGGCCATAATGGCGGCGGCTTCGTTCTCGTGAATCTCGTCTGCTTCTAAATCAATAAGATAAAGATGATTTTTCCCAAGCTTTTGTAAGCGACACAAATCCTCGTTGCACACCGTGTGCCCTTTATGAAATGCAGCGCCTTTAAATTCTCCAGGGCGGATTTCGGTGATGTCATGGGCCAGTTTCGTCCCTACCGCATCTTTTAGTTTTATGGTCTTAATCACTTTTTTTTCCTTATTTGTTTTTGGCAAGAAGGCGCAAATGATAGAATGCCTGTACTTTAGCTTCGTTATCGACAGCCGTCTGTTGTTCTTTTTGAGCGGGAGCCCAGTTCATGTTCCGCCAGGTTACTTCCTCTGCTTCGGAGAAATAGGCCCCTTGAACACAAGGCTTGCAAAGATTATGACTGTTATTAACAACTTCCCGGTTGTCTCGAACCACCTGGCCGCATTGGCTGCAGGAAACCTTTTTGCGGGTGGGGCCCGGCAAGTCGTATTTGCTTATATCCACCCGAACCTTTTGAACCCTAAACAGGACGCTGTCCGGCATCCGTTTATATGCTTCAAGCTGCTGGGGATATTTTTCCACTATTTCAGGTGCATAAACGGTTGCCAAATCTCTGGCCTCCTCTGTGGAAATCACCCGAAATGATATGTTGGTTTCCAGGTTCAGGAAAGTGGCGGCCATGATTCCGTAATCAACGAACTTCAGGGATCGACGTCCCAGCTTAACACCGGTGACATGGGCCACGGCATCGGCAGTGCAACGATCCATCTCCACATAGACAATCAGTTTCTTGATCTGGTCGAAACGTGTCGGTTCAGCCAGACCG
>JAAXQD010000020.1 GCA_012974475.1 Desulfobacterales bacterium | reverse complement strand
GAACTCTATCCATGCTGATCAAACTGTCCTGGACTGAAGAGGAGCTTTCCCGGCGAATAGAAAAAATGGCAGATGTATTTAAAAAAAATAGGAAATAGGTGATCGGTAATGGAAATTAATAGTCTATGATCTGAGGATATAATTATGTTTCGAAATTTTAAAATGGTGTCTCATGTGGTGTTCGGCCGGGGCTGTTTCAATCAGCTGGACGATATTCTTGCTGAAAAACGGAAATCCGAAGATTCTTATATGGTGTTTCTGGTGGATGATGTTTTTCTTAAAAGCCCATTTAAAGATCGGGTGCCGGTAAAAGACCCCGACACCCTCATGTGGGTCAACGTGGATCATGAGCCCAAAACCGAATATGTCGACCGGTTGACACAGAATGTGAAAAAAAATTCTGATGAATTGCCCGACGGCATTGTCGGAATCGGTGGTGGAAGCACCTTGGATATTGCAAAGGCGGTATCCCTGATGCTGACCAACCCCGGATCTTCTGCAGATTATCAGGGCTGGGATCTTATAAAGAATCCGGCGGTTTACCATGTGGGCATTCCAACCCTTTCCGGCACCGGTGCGGAAGTATCCCGCACAACGGTTCTATCGGGCCCTGAAAAGAAGCTTGGAATCAATTCCGATTACACGGTATTTGACCAGATTCTTCTCGATCCCGAGCTGATTGAATCCGCGCCGCCGGATCAGCGATTCTATACCGGAATGGACTGTTATATACACTGTGTTGAATCTTTAAGCGGCACCTTTCTCAATGCATTCAGCCAGGCATACGGGGAAAAGGCCATTGAACTTTGCAGAGAGGTTTTTTTGGGCAGCGGCCCGGACCGTGACGACAAGCTGATGATGGCGTCGTATTGCGGCGGTATGAGCATTGCCTATTCACAGGTGGGAATATGCCATGCCCTTTCATATGGTCTTTCCTTTGTGCTGGGGATTCATCACGGAATCGGCAACTGCATCGTCTTTGACTACCTTGAAGACTATTATACCGAAGGGGTCGACGAATTCCGTCAAATGATGGACAAACATAAGGTTCAACTTCCCCGAAACCTTGTGGCCGGTATTAAGGACGATCAATTGGAAAAAATGGTGGATGTCGCCCTCATCCTGGAGCCGCTCTGGGAAAATGCACTGGGAACCGACTGGAAAAGGACCATGACCCGGGACAGAATCAAAGAACTGTATCTGAAAATGTAGGGGAAGGTAACGCCTAAAATACTTTTAACGGCGTGTTTGAAATCGGGAGTTCAATGAATTCATTAGATAAAATATATATAATTGTCAAACGGTTGTGCAACATAATCCTTAAGGGTCTATCGTGCAACGTCTATTTTGGTAAGCCCTTGGCCGGTGTCCAGGACCGGGCCATCGTATTTTTTCCATACCACGGGAACAGGCTCAGCTGCGGCTTGACCGGGATTGTCGCATTTAAACACAAGAAAACAACGGATGACCGTATGGATGTCGCCGTTTTGAACCCCATGCTCAAAAAACTCGAAGACCACCGGCTACAGAACTGCAAACAAAATGACCTGTGTTTTGAAAGCCATTATCTGGGCGGGAAAGACCATGTGGAGGAACTGTTTACGGCGATCCGTTCGTTAAAGTCAAATGAAGCTTTTTACCATTTATTTGTCGACACGCAACGCCAAGACGAACTTTCAAAATTCGCCGGCCGCCTGTCTGAAAACATCGAATCGGAATCAAAATTTTTGAGCGATCATTTGGGTCGGCTCCAATCGAAAGATGTGGATATTCTGGTCCGGCGTATCGACATTTTAAAAGACATTGCTTGGTGCGCGACGTCTGAAATTGCCGGCAACATAAAAAAGATTAAAAATCTTCTGGGATCTGAAAACCAAAATCCCAATATGGAGGTTGTCAATATTTTCAAACAGATCAATGCCGTGCTGAACAGCATCGACCGCCTTGAGGTGAGAGGACGCGATTCGGCGGGTGTCTCCATGATGTTCGTTCTGGAGGGTTCAGAGGTTGAGAGGTTCAAAGAAACCCTAAAAAAAGCAAATCTTCTTGACCCGTTAACAGAGCGTTCAGACCAGGACGTTCTCGTGAACTCGGGAATAAACCTAAACCAGACCCAAGATGAAAACGGCCAAAAGCGTTTTGCCCTGGCCTTGACGTATAAGATTGCTGCGGTAGTGGGACGTCTGGGGGACAATGGTCGTTTCTTGCGCAAGCAGATCAAAGACGATGGGATCCTGCAAAGATTGGCAGGGTTTTCACATGAATACCACACGATTTCCGCCCATACCCGTTGGGCTTCCGTGGGGGCCATCACCGAACCGAACTGCCATCCGGTGGATAATACAATTTTAGGAAACCGTGTTCCGGAAGGGGGTATTATCCATGCCTGCCTGAATGGGGATATCGATAATTACCTTGAACTGAAAAAAGAACATGAACGGCAGGGGTGTGTTACCCACAAAGATATCACCACCGATACCAAAATCATTCCGCTTCAGATCGGTAAATATATCCGGCAAGGCTTCGACGTGGCGGAAGCTTTCCGGAGAGCGGTGAATGACTTCGAGGGGTCCCATGCCATATCCATGCATACCGATCTTGCCCCCGGAAAGCTTTTCCTGGCTCAAAAAGGGAGCGGTCAGGCTATCTTCGTCGGTATTGCAGACGATCATTATGTGCCCTCTTCCGAGGTTTATGGATTGGTCGAAGAGACGCCCTTTTTTATTAAGCTGGACGGGGAAAAAGAAGTCGAAGGTCGACACGGCGTGACCCGGGGACAGATTTTCATCTTGAATCAGGAAGCCGGGGGAGGCTTGGACGGTATTGAAGCCATGTATTATGACCGGACGCCTCTGGCCCTTGGAGAAAAGGACATAAAATATACTGAGATTACTCCAAGAGACATCGACCGCCAGGAATTTCCCCACTATTTTTTAAAAGAAATTTCAGAAGCCCCGCTTTCCGTTGAGAAGACCTTTCAGAACCGTTGGAAAATCAAAGATGAGAAAGGCCAAGAACGTGTTATCACCCTGGATGAAAAGACCTTTCCTGAAATATTGAAAAAAGCCCTGATGGATGAAAAAGTCCGACGGATTTTTTTGGTGGGGCAGGGGACCGCCGGTGTGGCTGCACAGGCATGTGCAGACATTATGAATTACTACCTGCACGATCCGTCGTTTTATATCCGTGCATTGAAAGCATCGGAGCTGAGCGGATTTCAACTGTGTGACACCGATCGAGCAGACAGTATGGCCGACGCCCTTGTTATCGCCATAAGCCAGTCCGGTACCACAACAGATACCAATCGTGCCGTCGATATGGTCAAAGAAAGGGGTGCTTACACCCTGGCCATTGTCAACCGCAGGGATTCGGATATTACCTTCAAGGTCGACGGCGTCATGCACACCAGCAGCGGTCGTGATATCGAGATGTCCGTTGCGTCCACAAAGGCGTTTTATTCGCAGATCGTGGCCGGAGCTATTCTGGGGCTTAAGGTTGCAGAACTTAAAGGGCGAAGGGATAAACATTTTATTACAGCGGAAATAAAAGAACTCTTAAAGCTCCCCGATTGCATGAAAAAAATTCTTTCCATGCGCACTAAAATCGGGGATTCGGCCAGAAGGCTTGCAACCGCCAAAACCTACTGGGCCGTGGTCGGCAGCGGCCCCAACAAGGCTTCGGCGGATGAAATCAGAATCAAGCTGAGCGAACTCTGCTATAAGACCATTTCATCCGATTTTATCGAAGATAAGAAACACATCGATTTGTCATCAGAACCCCTGATCATTGTGTGTGCCGCTGGCGCCAGGGGTACGGTTATCAGTGATATTATCAAAGATACGGCAATATTTCAGGCCCATAAAGCGACACCGGTGGTCATCGCAGATGCGGGTGAAGACCGGTTTGGACCCTATGCGGCGGATGTATTTCATGTTCCCATGGTCAGCGAACATTTTGCGCCCATTTTGAACACCCTGGTGGGACATATCTGGGGTTACTATGCGGCGATTACCATTAATGAGGGTTCACGTTTCCTGTACGAATTCAATAAAGATATTCAGAACACCGTAGATGATTATGCAAAAAAAGATATGGACGTTTATGAACTCATTCTGGAAAAATCCTTCAGGGAAAAAATCGCCTTTTTCTATAAAGAATTCAGAAGAAAAAAATCCGCCGGAGATTTCCCCACGGCCATGGGGCTCGAAGCCGCGTCCGATCTAACCCTTCTGCTTAAATATCTATCGGGCAGGATGCCGGTGTCTGATTTTGAAATGGACTTCAGTAAAAAGGGTACCCCCCTGAATATGCTGAACAAGCTGTTTGAGTGTCTGGGGGAATCGATTAACAACTTGTCTCGACCCGTGGATGCCATCCGGCACCAGGCCAAAACGGTCACCGTAGGGACAAGCCGCATCAGCGAAAGGCTGGAAGGGATACTGTTCGATACGTTGGAAAAATATAACATCAGAACATTCCAGCTGACCAACAAAAATATTATCGTTCTAAAATACCTTCAAAAAATTGTTGCTGATATAGAAGGGGCGATTCTGTATAGAATCGGCGGGCTGAATCTTCTCGGAGAACCGACCGATGAAACAACTATCGAAATCGTAAAGAAAGATGGTGTCCTAAAGCCGATATCGTCCAGAGTCGAAACAGACCCGCTGCTAAAAGGCACCAAACGAATTATCGTACGGGAGGGGAATGTCTATATCGGTATCGGCCGAAAAGACGACCGGAGCATTATTGTTATCCCGATTATATCCGCATCTCCTGCCACGGCGAACCTGATCGAAAATATACTGCTTCTAAATATATCGTTTAAAGAAAATGTGCTTCTCGACATTAAGATAAAGGCCCTTGGCGGAAAATATGAACGGATTAAAAACATCGTTCAGGAAAACAGCGTGGTGTGGGAGGACAGATACCTGGAGCTTGTTGAGATGAAAGAACTTTTTGGAATATCGGCGGAAAAGATCGGAGAATTTATTGTTTCCCGTGTTAACCACTCAACCGCTTAACTGCTTGACCCCGTCTATATTTCATAGCCTGTAGGGTATTTTTCGATTTAAGGTGATGGTTTCCAGGTCGATACGTGTATCATAGACCATCATTTCAACACCATGTTCCACAGCCTGCCTCAGTTCTCTTCCATATGCAGGGTCTATAAGATCGGCGGGTCGAAACGTTTTTGCATCCATCCGCTGTACCACATAGAACATCACACATCGGAACCCCTCGGAAACAAGGGTGCGAAGTTCCACCAGGTGCTTGAGCCCTCTGGCGGTGACGGCATCCGGAAAAAAAGCGATTCCGTCTTTTACAAGGGTGCAGTTTTTAATTTCCACAAAGCAGCGATCCGTGTCGCCGTTGCTCAAAAGGATGTCGATTCTCGAATTATAAGCGGTTTTGACTTCCCGGGCAATGTGGTCGTAGCCGTTAAGATCCGCAACCATTCCGGCATCGATGGATTCGGCCACCAGCCGATTTGGAACCAGTGTATTGATGCCGACCAGGGAGGTGGGCATTTCTATGAGCTCCCAGGTGTATTTGGTTTTCCGTTTGGGATTGTCATGAAATGACAGATAGACCGGTCTGCCGGGCTCACAACATGCCTGCATGCTGCCTGAATTGGGACAGTGGGCGGTCACCACTTGGCCGTCGGTCAATTTTACATCTGCCAGGAAGCGCTGGTACCTTTTAACGAGGGTTCCGGGTATGAGTTCCGGCCAGGCCAGACCTTTTGATTGTGTTGAACTTTTGGCGATGGTCATCGGGTTGTCACTTTTTTGGCTTTCCTGCCTTCGAGATTCAGGAAATTTAGGTTTATATTATAAAATGAGCTTCGGGTAAGAGATTTTAAAACATACCCGCTGGCATTGTTCAAGAAATATCAGAAATTGTCCTGGACATCCGGGTTAAATTCTTTTGAATATTGTTGAAAAAATCTAATTTCTCTGTTAAATCTCTGTTGTTTTTTTGCCGTGTTAAAATTCAGGCTCTTGAAGATATTATCGTTTGGCTTATAATTTATTTTTGCTGGGAAAACCCATGTTTCGGGTTCATCTATCTTAACCATCAGGAGATTACAGGAGACAGGACATGCCGGACAAAAAAGAATTTACTGTCAAAGACAGGCGGACATTCGCAAAAGGCGATGAGGAGACGGAGATAAAGGAAGAAAAGGCTGAAACTCCCAAGGAGGATGCCAAGACCGAAGAACCGGAAAAGACTGCTGAACCGGATAAGGCTGCTGAACCGGACAAGGATGCAGAACCGGAAAAGGATGCAGAAGACTTTCAGATGCCGCAAATAAATTTTGCAACCTTTATTTTTTCTTTAAACTCTTCCGTGCTGATGCACCTGGGTGTGATCGACGACCCGGCCACCGGTAAAACGGTTAAAAACCTCCCCATCGCAAAACAGACCATAGATATTCTGGTTATGCTGGAAGAAAAAACCCAAGGGAATTTAACAGAAGATGAAGCGAAAATGCTTAAAAATATACTGTATGATTTGAGGATGATCTATGTGAAAGAAAAGGGTTAATCCAGGCATTTGATGAAAATTCTTTCTCCTGCCAAAATAAACCTTTTTTTACAGATTACCGGGAAAAGGCCCGACGCTTACCATGATCTCTTCTCGCTGATGTGTTGTATCGGACTTTACGACACGGTTTCACTGGACGTCGGCGTTGAAGAGACGGCGGTTTCGTGCGATCATCCCCATGTCCCGGAAGATGAAACAAACCTTGCCTTTGCTGCGGCCGATCTTTTTTATAAAAAATTGAAGAAAAATGACGGGGTAAAAATTGCGATACAAAAACAGATACCGGTGGCAGCCGGTCTCGGTGGGGGAAGCAGCAATGCCGCTGCTGTGTTTTTAGGATTAAATCGATATTACGGTGATCCCTTTTCCATGGACGAACTGATGTCCATGGGACTTTTAATCGGGGCGGATGTCCCTTTTTTTATTTTCGGAAAACCGGCAACAGCCTCGGGAATTGGTGAAAAACTGAAAGTTTACCCAGGGCTTAAAAAGCTAAAGATATTGTTGGTTTTTCCAGGGTTTAGTGTTTCAACCGCAGCGGTTTATAAAAATCTGAATTTAAGATTGACAAAATGTAAAAAAAAACTTAAAGATTCTCTTTTGGACAAGGGAAGTTTTGATCCAAGATGCCATTTATGCAATGATCTTGAGGCAGTCGTGGCATCAAAATACCCTGTTATTAATACTGTTAAGACGGCTCTTTTAGACCATGGGGCACTGGGAGCTTTAATGTCGGGTAGCGGGCCGACCGTGTTCGGTCTTTTTTCTGATTCAGATAAAGCCTCAAAGGCAAAACACGCCCTTGTTCGTTCCGATGATACGTGGCACCTGTATCTTGCAGATATGATAACCCAGGATGATGGATACAGCATATCAGACACATGAAGCCACCCGGCTATGGGCAAAGTGTGTATCGTGGTCGATTATCAACATTTTCGCTTCTGGGGCGTCGTCAAGCGGTAAGACACAGGACTTTGGTTCCTGCATTCGGAGGTTCGAATCCTCCCGCCCCAGCCAAATAATGTCAATTTTGAAATGATACGGTGAAACTGGCGACAGCTTCCCGTGCATGCAGCTGAATATACAGGATATTAATTTAGATGGAAGATTTTATAATATTTTCAGGAAATTCAAACCCGGCCTTGTCTAAAAAAGTATGCAGTTACCTCAATGTTGCTTTGGGCGGGGAAAAGGTAAAACGGTTTAGTGACGGTGAGATCCAGATAGAAATCGATGAAAACGTAAGATCAAGAGATGTTTTTGTAATTCAGTCAACCTGTTCTCCGGTCAACGAAAATCTCGTTGAATTGCTTCTGATGCTGGATGCATTAAAGCGTGCCTCGGCCGCCAGGATAACAGCCGTGATTCCATATTATGGATATGCACGCCAAGACAAGAAGGTTGCGCCCCGGGTTCCCATCAGCGCTAAACTGGTGGCGGACATGCTGACCATTGCCGGTGCTTCCAGAATCATCACATTAGATCTTCATGCCGGACAAATTCAGGGCTTTTTCGACATCCCCGTGGACAATCTTTTTGCTGCTCCGGTGCTTATCGAACATATCCGGAACAATTTTAACAATGACCTTGTGATTGTTTCTCCGGATGCGGGGGGGGTGGAAAGGGCCAGGGCCTTTGCAAAACGCCTCAATGCCGGTCTTGCCATCATCGATAAGCGGAGAGATGCACCCAACGAAGCCAAGGCCATGGCCGTGGTGGGTGATGTTGCCGGAAAGGTCGTGGTTATTCTAGACGATATGGTCGACACCGCCGGTACGCTGGTGGAAGCCGCAGGTGCCATCATGAAAAATGGAGCCAGAGAGGTCTATGCCGTTTGTGCACATCCTGTTCTATCGGGACCTTCCATCGAAAGGATTGAAAATTCACCGTTGAAAGCCTTGGTTGTGACAGACACCATTCCGTTAAGAGAAAATGCCAGATCCTGTAAAAAAATAAAGGTTCTTTCGATTTCCGAGCTGATTGGCGAGGCGATCATCCGCAGCTTCAAAGGAGATTCGGTGACATCTCTGTTTGTATAAATAGTGTATTAAGGAGGATATATATATTTTGGAATTAATAGAACTAAAAACGAATATAAGAACCACGGTGGGCAACGGTCCTGCACGACGCCTCAGAGAGGCGGGACAGATTCCTGCGGTGCTTTACGGCCCGAAAACAGAATCCGTTCTACTTTCGGTAAATAAAAATGACTTCGATCTGGCTTTGAAACAAGGAAGGAGCGGTCAGATCATTTTGAACCTGGTCGTTCAAAATAATGATGAAACTTACACCCGACCCGCCATGATAAAGGAACTCCAGGTTCATCCGGTTTCACGGAATTATTTGCATATCGATTTCTATGAAATCGACATGGATCGCAAGATTACGGTTGGAATCCCCATTGTAACCGTCGGCAGCTCCGTGGGCGTGGAACGTGGCGGCGTTCTGCAGATTATAAGACGTGAGCTTGAAGTGCAATGCCTGCCGTTTGAGGTTCCGGAATCCATAGAGATCGATGTTACCGATATGGATATGGGAGATTCCATCCATTTGGAAGATATTTCCCTGGACGGTGACGTTGAATTTATGGGTGAATCCAATCTTACGGTGGTAACCGTTCTCAGTCCCAAGCTTGAAGAAGAACCGGAAGAGGAAGAGGAGCTCGAAGAGGAAGACGCTGAAAAAGAAGAAGGAGAAACACCCGAAGCTGGTAGCGAAGAATAGTTTTTACAGGTATTATTTATGCCGCAGAGACGATTACGCCTGGTGGTCGGACTGGGGAATCCGGGTGAAGCCTATGCAGAAACCCGCCACAATGCCGGTTTCCTCGCAGTGGATAAAGTGTCAGCGGCTTTCTCCATACCTTTTGCAAAACAAAAGTTTGATGCCCGATTCGGCATCGGATCCATCGACGGCATTAAGGTCATCCTTGCTAAACCGATGGCCTTTATGAACAGAAGCGGGCCTCAGGTTCAGAAAATTGCAGGATATTTTAGGATATTATGTGAGGACATGTTGGTCGTTCATGACGACATCGACCTTGCTTTTGGAAAATTAAAAATAAAAGAGAAAGGAGGGGATGGGGGACACAGAGGTATAAGATCGTTAATCGATGCCTTTGGCGGAGGTGATTTTGTACGTCTTCGTATCGGCGTCGGGCGACCTGAGGCCGGAATCGGTGCTGCTGATTATGTTCTGGGAAAATTTAATTTAGAAGAAAGAAAAAATTTAGACCGGATCATCACAACAGCAAAGGACGCCGTAGTTACGACCCTTTGTAAAGGTACAAAGGAAGGGATGAACAGATTCAACGACAAAAGAATCTCAATTTTAAGTTAAAGTATCTCAGATGGAGGGAAAATGGAATCTGTATTGAACAATATACCGTTGTTTTGCACGCTGATTGGTGCTTTTGGAGTTCTTTTCGCGATTTCTCTGGCTGCAGTTGTCAAAAAAGCGCCTGCCGGAAATGAAAAAATGCAGGAAATCGCCGGCGCAATCAAAGAGGGCGCAATTGCATATCTGAACCGCCAGCTCAAAAGTATGGGTATTGCCGGTGCCATTATTTTTATTATCATCTTTGCCACCCTGGGGGCAAAAACCGCCATTGGATTTTTAATCGGTGCAACGGCATCATTTATTGCCGGGTATATCGGTATGCGGGTGTCGGTAATCGCCAATGTCAGAACAGCAGAGGCTGCAAGACAAGGACTTGGGGCCGGACTTTCTATGGCCTTTAAAGGCGGTGCTGTTACCGGTATGATAGTTGCCGGTCTGGCGTTAACAGCCGTGGCCGGGTACTATACCGTAACCCATGACATTATTGCCCTGGTCGCCCTTGGTTTTGGCGGCAGCCTGATTTCGATTTTCGCACGGCTGGGCGGCGGCATCTTCACAAAGGGCGCCGATGTCGGCGCAGACCTGGTCGGTAAGGTTGAGGCCGGTATCCCTGAAGACGATCCCAGAAACCCGGCTACGATTGCCGATAATGTTGGAGACAATGTGGGTGACTGCGCCGGTATGGCCGCAGACCTTTTTGAGACCTATGCAGTTACGGCGGTTGCCGCCATGCTGATCGGTTCTCTTCTTTTCCCGAAAAACCCCATGGCAGTAGAATTCCCGCTGGTGCTCGGTGCGATTTCAATCGTCGCTTCCGCCATCGCTGTTTTCTTTGTGAGACTCGGAAAGAGCGAATATATTATGGGCGCATTGTACAAGGGGATGTTCGGTGCTGCCATCATCGCGGCTGTCGCGTTCTTTTATGCCAGCAAAAAGTTCATGGGCGGGTTGGGTGACATTTCCGCCATGAATGTTTACTATTGCACACTTATCGGGCTTATTCTTACCGTTGTCATTGTTATCATAACCGAATACTATACAGGCATTTATTCTCCGGTTAAGCAGATTGCACAGGCATCTACCACCGGCCACGGCACAAATATCATTGCCGGTCTTGGGGTGAGCATGCAGGCCACGGCGGCTCCGGTTCTTGCCATCTGTCTGGCGATTTATCTGGCGTTTCACTTTGCCGGCCTATACGGGATTGCCATGGCAGCCATGTCCATGCTTTCCATGACCGGAATGGTGATTGCCATTGATGCTTACGGGCCGATTACCGACAATGCCGGTGGAATTGCCGAGATGGCGGACATGGATGAGAGCGTCCGGGCCGTGACCGATCCGCTGGATGCCGTGGGAAATACCACCAAAGCGGTGACCAAAGGGTATGCCATCGGTTCTGCCGGTCTGGCGGCTCTGGTTCTGTTTGCATGCTATGTACAGGAATTTGCCCTGCACGCCAAAGAGGGTGCTCCTGTCTTGAGATTCGACCTGTCCGATGTCAACGTGATCATCGGCCTTTTTATCGGCGGGCTTTTGCCGTACCTGTTTGCTTCTATGGCCATGAAAGCGGTGGGAGAGGCCGGTGGGGCCGTGGTTGAAGAGGTGCGCCGCCAGTTCCGCGAAATTCCGGGCATCATGGAAGGCACTGCTAAACCCGATTATGCAGCCTGTGTTGACATCGTCACCAAGTTTGCCCTAAGAGAAATGATCGTTCCCGCACTTCTGCCGGTTGTGATGCCCGTTGTCGTCGGACTGTTGCTGGGCAAGGTGGCTCTTGGCGGGCTTCTCATCGGAAGTATCGTTACCGGTGTTTTTCTTGCCATTTCCATGACCACCGGCGGGGCTGCCTGGGACAATGCCAAAAAATACATTGAAGACGGCCACTTGGGCGGTAAAGGAAGCGATGCCCATAAAGCGGCGGTTACCGGTGATACGGTCGGCGATCCTTACAAGGATACCGCAGGCCCAGCCATTAACCCGATGATCAAGATACTGAACGTTGTTGCACTGCTTATGGTTCCATTCCTGCTGTAAGACAGCATTCATAGAAACAGATACAATACGAAGGATCGGCGCAGCCATGCGCCGGTCCTTTTTTATTGTATTGCCGGTTGATTGTTTATTGATTGTATGGTATACATTTTAAAAGATTGTTGGGGCGCATGGCGTAAATTCCGATTTGTCGGGAAGATTGATTTCAGGTTTTTATAAAAAATAAACCGGTGTTAAAATGAATGAGAAAAATGTTGAAGATAAAACAGAACCCCCCAAGCAAGACGTGCGGGAATTCAAAGTCGGGGATCTAGCAGTTTATCCAGCGCATGGTGTAGGGAGAATCAACTCCATCGAGTCCCGGATCATTAACGGCGAAGAACATGATTTTTATATGATGAAAATTCTCGAAAACGAAATGACCATCATGATACCCACATGGAATGTTGAACAGGTCGGACTTCGGGATGTCATCGACAAGAAAGATATCTCCAAAGTATACGAAGTCATGGAAAAACGGGAGCCGTCGCCCGGTGAGACCCAGACCTGGAACCGAAGGTATCGGGAATATATGGACAAGATCAAAACCGGTTCACTGTATGATGTGGCTGAAGTGTACAGGGACCTTTCCCTGCTGAAATTAACAAAGGATCTATCCTTTGGCGAACGGAAACTTTACGATACCGCACAAACCCTGCTGGTTATGGAACTTTCAACCGTCAAAAATACCAGCGAAGAGGCGATTATATCCGAGATGGAGTTGCTTTTTCCCCCTAAGCAAACTGAAGATACAGATGATTCCGGCAAATAACCCACCTTCTTAAAATATGCACCATCGGAACTCCTTTGCCATACGTGTGGATGCAACCGATTCAGGCAAGCGCCTCGACCTTTTGGTTGCATCCCGGATTGTGGATTGTTCACGCTCTTTTGCCGCAACCCTGATTCGCGACGGAAATATTCGGGTTCAGGGCGAGTTAAAGAAGCCCGGTTATCGGGTGAGAGCGGGGGAGGAAATCCGCGGACACATTCCCTCTCCAAAGCATGTCCTCTTTAAACCCGAACCGATTCCCATCGATATCCTTCACGAGGACGATGACATCATCGTTGTCAACAAGCAGTCGGGACTTGTGGTACACCCGGCACCGGGCCACTACAGCGGAACGTTGGTGAACGGCCTTTTGTATCATTGCCCCAATATCGAAGGGATCGGCGGGGAGCTGCGCCCGGGGATCGTACATCGACTCGACAAAGATACGTCCGGTGTGCTTGTGGTGGCCAAAAATACCGGGGCACATCATCGTTTGTCCGATCAGTTTAAGCGTCGAACCATCAAGAAAAAATATTTGGCCCTGGTTCATGGTAAAATGAAGGCGGATTCAGGCACAATTTCACTGCCCATCGGCAGGCATCCTGTGGATAGAAAAAAAATGTCCACCCGCAGCAAAAAAAGTCGAAATGCTGAAACAACATGGAAAGTAAAAGAACGTTTTATTCCGGCCACTTTGATTGATATTGATCTAAAAACCGGGCGAACCCATCAGATCAGAGTTCACTGTGCCGCCATCAACCATCCGGTCATGGGGGATCCGGTTTACGGCGGCCGCAGGGAAAGGATAAAGATAGAAATAAGCAACGATCACCACCTGTCCGTCCCAAGGCAGATGCTGCATGCCCGGCGCCTTGAGTTCACCCATCCTTCGACACACACAAATCTCTGTTTTGAAGCACCGATCCCCTCTGACATGCTGGATACGATAACAGCTTTACGGTCAACCGGTTAGAAACCGTTTCAATTCCCCGGGCCTATATTTATAGCCTTTCTCAGAATAACATTCAGTTTCAGCCGCAGGACAATTCCGTTTCCATCGGCAAGAACTCGCAAATAAAACCGCGTAAAAGCGAACAGGTCTAAGGTGTTAAGATTACACGGCGGGAATACGATAATTATCTATAATTTTGAAAATCTCTATGCTGTTCGCTTTAACGCGCTCTAATTTGCTCAGACAGCTTCCCGATGGAAACGGAACTGTCCTGGGGCTTACTGAAATTGCGGCCGTAAGCAATTCAATCTCGCCAGAGGCGGATAAATCGGAACATATTTTTGGGAACTGTTCTAAAATCCTAAGCGATCTTTAAATGATTCAAGGGCGTCACGCAGCATGCGGCGAATGAAGCTCTCTCTTTCGCTGTGGGGGAGCTGCGCGTAGGCGGGATAATCCGGGTGGGCCGGTGCGAGTTCGGGGAAGGTGCCTGTGCATTCTGACTTGACGGTGTCGAAATCTTGAACCATCTCTACCAGGCCGTATTTTTCACACGGAAGGTTGATGAGCCATTTCAATCGGCGCATGATTTCAAACCGCACCTGGTCGGCTAAAAACAGGTGGATGTCAACCACCGCTATTTGCTCTCTATTGGGAAGATAATTGAACTTAATGGCCGGCCCGAGGTCCAGAATTCCCATGATCAGTTCGTAAAAGACAACAGCGCTGCTTTCACCGGGCTGGGCCAGAAAATGGAGGGCGGCGTCTGAAAGATCCGAAAGCTTGGTGTTGATATGGTATGAATCGCCAAACCGTTTCTCCCAGGATCCGAAAGCTCTTTGCTCGATGACCTTGGCTCGATAGGCTTGAATATCGACGACGTTTGTCATTTCGGATAATATCCCGATGCTAAAATGCGGGCAACAGTGCCCCCAGGATATGCTTTATGCAACGTCTTTGTTATAGCAGATCAGACAGCATTCCAGGCATCGGCTCGATTCATACAGCGCCTCATCTTCGGTGATCACGAGGTCTGCTTCTACAAAGGATTTGATCCGTTCATCCACAGGAAGCTCCGGCATTTCCGTTCGGGGCAGCTGGGTAATTCCCGAAACCGATTCGAAAATCGATACCGGTATATTATTCCCAAATAATGTTTTAGATGGGGGTGTTATGTCTTCGTCGGCCAGGTAAAAGTGAATTGATCGGGCGGCGCGTCGTCCGGCACCGATGGCTGAGACTACAAGATCTGCACCGGTTGCGGCGTCTCCGCCGGAAAAAATATAGGGGATGCTGGACTGAAGGGCGATCTCATCTTCAGAGTCGATGGTGTTCCAGCGGGTCAGTTTCAGATCTTCATCGAGCCGTTTGCTTTCATCTTTGAAGAAGACATCCGGACCCTGTCCGATGGCCGTGATCAGCATGTCGATATCAATGACGGTTTCCGATCCTTCGATGGGTACCGGACGGCGCCTGCCGCTGGCATCCGGTTCGCCAAGCTCCATTTTGAGATATTCGAGTCCGGTGACCCCGCCTTCCTCATCTCCGAGGACCCGTGTGGGGGCAGCCAGAAACGTAAAATTTATGCCTTCATGTTCCGCAGCAACGATTTCAACTTCGTTGGCCGGCATTTCTTTGCGGGTCCGTCGATAGACGATGGTGACTTCGTCCGCTCCCAGACGAACCAGGGTGCGAACACAGTCGATGGCCGTGTTACCGCCGCCGATGACCACACACTTTTTGCCGATAAACGGCCGTTTATCATGGGGCCTTTCCTGCTGCCATACGGCGAAATTAGTGAGAAAATTAATTCCGGTGTAACACCCGTTCAAATTTTCGCCTTCAACGCCGAGGGTGTAATCTTTCCATGCGCCGATGCCCAAGAAAACAGCATCATATCCGGATGCGATCAAGGAGCCGATATCGAAATCACGGCCCAGGGCTACGTTGGGTTTGTGTTCAATTCCCAGGTTCAAAATTCCGTCGGTTTCCCAGGCCAATACCTCCTTGGGCAGTCGATATTCAGGAATTCCGTATCGAATCATACCGCCAAGTTTGGGCATTGCATCGAAAATCGTAACATCATGGCCCAAACGGCGGAGAAAATAAGCACAGCTCAACCCGGCAGGACCGCCCCCGATAACGGCAAGTTTTTTGCCGGTGGGCGGCGCAACGGAAATGGGAAGACGCTTCCCTGTGTTCATTTCATGGTCGGCCACAAAGCGCTTCAATTGATTGATGGATACCGGTTCGTCTTCGACACCTCTACGGCACTTGTCTTCACAGGGGTGCGGGCAGACTCGGCCGCAGGACAGGAGCAAGGGATTACGCTCCCGAATGGTATTGACCGCCCCTTCATAATCTCCGATTTTGGTCTGGTAAATGTATTTGGGTATATCGATTTCCGCCGGACAGGTCTGCTGGCAGGGGGCGATACGATCGTCATACTGATTGAGATGGAGCAGTTTTTGGGACATGGTTTTGATTTCCATGATATCTTTGGGACAGACTTTCTCACAGGCTCCGCAGCCGACACATTTCATCTCGTTGACAACCGGATATCCATGTGCCCCAATTTTAATGGCATCAAAAGCACAGGCCTTGACACAATCCCCAAAACCCAGGCAGCCCACCGGACAGACCCGCTGTCCGCCGTGAAGGGTGGCAAGTGCCTGGCAACTATTAATTCCCATATATAAAAATTTGTCAGCCGCCCGGTCTCCGCCGGTGCAAGTGTTGTAAGAGAGCAAAGATTCGGCTGTGCCCGGATCAAGACCCATAACGCCGGCGATATTCGCAGTGGCTTCAGGCCCGGCCACAATACAGACGCTGGGCGGTGCTTCCCCGGCCACCACGGCAACCGCTGCAGCGGAGCATCCGGCATACCCACACCCCCCGCAATTGGCACTGGCCGTATATCCCTCTACAATGGCAATGCGAGGGTCTTCATAGACATAAAAGATTTTGGACGCCACGCTGAGAACAGTGCCGCAGACAGCTCCCAGAGCCAACATAAACAAAACGGCTGATAATGATAACACAGTATCCTCCTAAGTTAATTCTAATGGCCGTTGCTATATCATCCCTTTGAACGCATAAAACGTTAGGGAGAGAATTCCCGCAGTTACCAGGCCGATGGATGTATCCTGGAGCGGTTTCGGTACCCTCGCCAGAATGATGCGTTCACGGACACCTGCGAAAAGAATCAGGGCCAGGCCAAATCCTACGGCATAGGCAACGGACTGAACCAGGGTTTTCATAAAGTTCAGATCTTTATCGACGTTTAAGATACACGCACCGAATACTGCACAGTTGGTGGTAATCAACGGCAGAAAGATGCCCAGTCCGGCGTACAGTGCCGGGATGCTCTTTTTTAAAAACATTTCCACAAATTGGACCAACGATGCAATGACCAAAATAAACGCGATGGTCCGCATGTATACCAGTTTATACGGTACGAGAAAAAACGTATACAGAACCCAGGTGATCACCCCGGCCAACACCAGAACAAAGACAACGGCCATGGCCATGCCCACGGCGGTTTCCATCTTCTTGGATGTGCCGAGAAAAGGGCAGTTGCCCAAAAACTGGGCCAGCAAAATGTTGTTTACAAAAATGCCGCCGATAATAATTTCCATGTAGCCCATTGATTGACTCCTATTTGCTTCCCACAAGGTTCATGAGACAGAGCATCAACCCGAGGCAGACAAAGGCCCCGGGTGCTTGAACCATGAAGGTAAACGGTTCAAAATTCGTACCAAACACTTCTTGAATGCCGATAATGGAAGTGGGGGTCGTCCAAATGGTTAGATTATTTGCACCGAACAACTCACGTACTGCGCCGAGGGCCGCCAAAGAAAGGGTAAAACCGATACCGATACCCAGTCCGTCGGCGATTGAAAAGGTTAGACTGTTTTTGGATGCAAATGCCTCAGCCCGACCCAGCACAATACAGTTTACCACGATCAGCGGTATGAACACGCCCAATTTGAGAAACAAGGTGTAGGTAAAGGCCTGCATTAAAAGCTCGGTAACAACGACGAAGGTCGCAATAATAATGATAAAACAGGCGATTCGAACTTTGGACGGAATGATATTCCTCAATGAGGCAACCAGGATATTCGAAAATACCAGAACAAAGGTCGTGGCCAACCCCATGCCAATGCCGTTTTCTATGGTCGTGGTGACACCCAGTACCGGGCACAACCCCAGCACCAGCCGAAACGGCGCTATTTCTTCCCACAGACCTTTGGTAAATTCCTGTGTGAGTGTTTTCGCCATGTTGATCTCCCTATTTGTTAAATTCCTTTAACTTCTCCGAAAGCTGAGGTTTCAGCTTTTTATAAATGCTGCCGGCTTGGGTGGCGGCCGCGCAAACCGCTCTGGATGTAATGGTCGCTCCGCTCATAGCATTGACTTTACCGCCGTCATTGGTGACTTCAAACGTCTCTTCGATGGGCAGACCTTTAAATTGGGACACAAAAGCGGGATTGTCCTTTGCCGTGGCTCCCAGTCCGGGGGTTTCACTGTGGGTGGTCACCCCGGCACCGACGATGGTGTCGTTTTCCACATTAACGCCGATCATCAGACCCACGTCACCGCCGTAGCCCTTTCCCGAACTTTCAAGAACCACCGTGTTGGCCTTGCCGTCGAACTTTCCCACAAAAAATTTCCGTTCTATGTCGCCGTCTTTAAGGGTGAACCGATCGGCGATGGGATCATTGGACACGCCTTGGAGGATCTTTTTAATGGCAGGGCCTTTTACAAATTTTAGCTGCTGTACTTCGATCCGGGCAGCGGTCGCGTTTCGAAGCCCCGAAAGCAAACCGCCCGAAAAGGCACTTAAAACCGTCAGAACTACCACCATTAACAATAAATCTCGCATGTTACACAACCTTTCCCAGCGCTTTAGGTCTGATTTTGTCACAAATTGGATTGATGAGATTCATAAGCAGAATTGCAAACACCACACCATCGACATAGGTGCCGATATTCCGTATCAATACCGTCATTACCCCGGCCCCGGCCCCGTAAATGAGCATGGGGATGAAATTGACCGGCGACGATGAATCTTCGGTTGCCAGAAAAAAAGCTCCGATCAGCGTATAGCCGGTTAAAAGGTGAAAAACAGGGCCTGCGTACAAGGATGGGTCAGACATATGAAACAACAGTGCCGTCACAAATACACCGGCTAAAAAGGAAACCGAAATTTCCCATCGAATGAACCCTCTGATAATCAGATATATTCCACCCAGAATAAGGCCGAGCCCAAAAGTTGCTCCGATGCCGCCGGAGTGCTGGCCCAATAAAAGACCTGCCGTGCTAAAGGCTTCGATGCCCGACGTTCCCAGGTGTTTGGCGGCGGCCAGGGGATAAACCATGGCAAATCTGAGATCGTAGTTCACCAGGGCTTCATTGAAATCGAAATAGTCTTTCCAAGCCACCATGAGGATGGCGACCCCGATAAGAACGGGATTGAAGGGATTGCCGCCGATGCCGCCGTAGATATGCTTTCCAATAACCACTGCCACGAAAGTGCCGGTGGCGACCATCCACCACGGAGATGTTGCCGGCAAAAGCATGGCAAATAAAAGGCCGATGAGCGCTGCATTGCCGTCTCCGATACTGACGGTCCGCTGGGTCACTTTGTTGATCAACAGTTCCCATATAATTGCAAAGGAAATGGACAGTGAAACGACACCCAACGCAGGCATACCGTAAGTAAATATGCCGAATAAGGCAGCAGGCAATGCCGCAAGCATTGTGTGATAACTTCGAACCGTTATGCTGCTCCCGTCGTGCCAGAATGGAGCGTGTGATACGATGAGTTTTTTCTGATTAAGCATTCGTTGCCTCCGCTGAAGTGGTCCGGCCGAGTTCATATTTCGCCAGCTTTATATAGTGAAACACCGGCATTTTTGATACACACACATAACTGCAAAGACCGCACTCTATACAGGAATACAGGTCATACTGGTCAGCGGCCTCCTCATATTGTCCGGCTTCAAGAAATCGTACAAGCATATTCACCGGAACGTTGGCCGGACAGGCCCGGACACATTCGCCACAGTTGATGCACGGATAGTCGGAAATAAAAGGAATATTATCTCTATCTTGAATCATAATGGCATCCGTATCCGCTAGCACCGGGAAGTTCTCGGAATAGAGTGTAGCGCCGGTCATGGGCCCCCCTGAAATTAAACGGTCCTTTTCATTTAAGGTGACCCCAAAGGCGTTTATAATGTTACGGACGGGTGTCCCGATCTTTGCCGATGCCAGCGATTTAACGCCGTCTTTATTAATAAAGGTAACTGTTTTGGTAGACGGTATGCGGCCCTCTTCAATGGCCGTGCCGATGGATGCAACCGCTTCGGCGCTCAAAAAGCACACGCCCATGTCTTCACAACTTTGACCTGCAGGTAGTATCTGACCTAAAATACTTTGCATCATCATGGCTGGGAGGGTTGCGGGATATTCGGAATCGACGGTGACGACTTGGGCACCGCCGCCGATAGCATCTTGCATCATGTTCTGGGGCACGGCGATGAGAATATTGTCGATGCCGGTAATCTTTTTAAGAATACGGACGCCGTTTTTTACGGCATCGATATCCGATTTGATGACATATTGGTTTGTGCCAACCAACAGATCGCGATCTACACCGTTGACAATGATGGTATTTATCGGTTTTTCAGGATCAGAAAAAATTTTAAACGCCGGCTTGCCGGGAACTCCCGAGAGAAAATTAATGGCACTGTCGAGGGTCGGTTCTGCGGCCAAGGTTTTGAACTGATCATCGATCTCTTCATTTTCATCAACTTCGATGGACACGGACGTAAATGTCTTGCCATAATCACCGGCCAATGTCTCAATTGATGAGATTTTTCCGGTAACGGTAGAAATTACATAGGCATCACTGTTTTCAGAAACAGAAAGCTTTTGGCCGGTCTTGACCGTATCGCCGATTTTTAACAAAATCGTGTCTTTAAAACCATAAGTTTTGTCTAAAAAAAGTGAGACTTTTTTAGGTTCCTGAATGATGGTAGGTTCCGGCGTTTTTAGGTCCAGAGCTTCGTATTTCAGCATTGGTTTTGTCAAACCGATAAAAGATCTTTTTATCATCGTTCAACCTTTTTTAGTGTTATAGGGATAACGGACATAAAAAAACCGTCGTTTGTGCTAAAAGACCGGCGGTTTACATGACATGACACCAGCTGCATCGTTCCTCTTCCGGACCGGCGTCAACCTCCTGATGGCAACTTTCACACTGTGAATGGAATGCATCGGATTTTTTCATGACTTCCGAATCTTCGAGATCTTCAGCTTCGTGGCAGTCAAGACAAGAGTCAGGGAAGGTTTTACCTTCTTCAAGAACTTTATGGCATTCACCGCAGGCCACCAGTGCTTCTTCTAATTCTTCGGGTTCTTCAGGATGATGGTGACAGTCCTGGCAGGCGAGGCCGTACCCTGAATCTGATAAATGGATTTTGTGGTCGAATAAAACTTTTCCGGCAACCGTTTTGTACATTAACCTTATCGGCTCATCCGGTGTTTTGGCAGGAAAGGCTGCATAGCTTATAAACCCCACAAAGAGGAAAACAATGATGAGGCTGTAAGCTATCTGCAGTTCTCTTTTTGGAGTCATCTCGATACAATCCTTTCAATATTCGATGTTTTTCTTTTATTCAGGCGGGCATAAAAACCAAAGGACACGCCTAACACAATGCAAAAAAGCTTTCAAGCTATTTTTTTGTCCGCAATAAAAAATATCCTTTTCCGAAGTGAAGTTAGGTCACGTTGCCTGTATGTCGTCAAAATGGTTTATACTTTGGTGTTGTTTAGTATCCATGGCTTTGATACGAATGGTCGTGCGTGCAATCATGAAGAACATTTTTTACGGGGCCGAACCACCTTGGGGCTCGAAAGTCAAATGGCAAATCGTCAATCGGGACTTGGATTATCTCATCTATCGGCACTATGACGCACTGAAAGATGCAGTGATGCTGGCACGGGATTTACAGGTTCGGATGGTGTCAATTTTTTCGCTTCTGGACGATCTGTGTTGGGTGACCTGTCCCTGGTGTCCGGATCCCTGCTGTCTGGCCGCCAGGGTCTGGATCGATTTTAAGGACCTGTTGTTCCTTCATCTCGCAGGGCATCCGGTTCCCCCTGAACAGCTCCTGTCGGATTTCAAGGAATCCTGCCGCTATTGGAGCCCCAGAGGTTGTATGTTGCCCAGGATATCCAGACCCTGGGTCTGCACCTGGCATCTGTGTCCAACCCAGAAGGTGAATCTTCGGCGGAAGGCACCGTCTGTACAGGAAAAAATGAGACACGCTGTTCAGCGAATAACGGCCGGTCGAAAGGTCATGGAGACTGAATTTATCCGGATTGTTTCATGAACGCCGAAAAATGTCACGGGGCAGACCAATGGGACTTTAGCAAACTGTCAAAATGAATTTGACATCATACACCATGGTATTTAAGAATGCAGGTATATGGTTAATCACACAATACGGAGGAGAATATGGCATTTGACCCTGAAAAAGATAAAATCTTGAAGAAGTGGGAATGTGAAGAGACCGGACTCGTTGTTTCCATCAATCAGTACGGTGACGGTGAGCCGAAGCTCCAGATCGGTCCGAGGATATTTAAAAGAAAAGACGGAAATGAGTCCCAGCGCAAGGCCGGCCGTCTCACCATAGAGGATGTTATGTGGTTTTATGACATCATCGACGCGGTGAAAGAGGAACTTTCGAAACTGGCAAAACCGGTATGATGGTGTGGATGATTCAGGTATGCAAAAAAATATCGATCCTGAAGTCATAAAAAGCGTTACCCAATTAAGAGCGGCCCTTCATCGTCATAGTTATCGATACTATGTTCTGGACGATCCGGAAATATCGGATGCCGAGTATGATCGGATGATGCAGGAGCTGATCCGGATGGAGGCGAATTACCCCGATCTTTCGAGTCCGGATTCACCCACTCTGCGGGTTGGGGCGCCGCCCCTGGATAAATTTGAAACCGTCGAGCATTCAATTCCCATGCTCAGCCTGGATAATGGATTCAGCGATGCCGATATTTCTGAGTTCGATCTTCGGGTTAAAAGAGGTCTCGATACGGACGACGCCATTCTTTATACCGCTGAGCCCAAGTTGGACGGCGTTGCCGTGGAGCTTGTCTACGAAAACGGCCGGCTGATTTCTGCGTCCACCCGCGGTGATGGTTTCAGAGGTGAATTGATCACATCAAACGTCAGAACCATTCGCTCGGTCCCCATGGTCCTTGAAACGGGGAAAGGTCGTAAAAATCCTTCGCTGATCGAGGTCAGAGGGGAGGTTTTTATCGGGAAGGAAGGGTTCAAGCGTTTAAACGACCGTCGCCTCGACCAGAATCTGCCCCCCTTTGCCAATCCAAGAAATGCCGCCGCCGGATCCTTGCGGCAGCTCGATTCACGGGTCACTGCGGAACGTCCTCTGGAGGTCTTTTTTTACGGTATCGGTAGAATTGGGGATCTTGACTTGGAGTCGCACGGGGATACATTACAAGCCTTGAAAGAACTTGGATTCAGAATCAACCCGAATATCAGATCGAAAATCACCATTGAAGCGGCCATCGACTGTTACAGAGACCTCAGCGAACGGCGGAATCTGTTGCCGTATGATATTGACGGCATGGTGATCAAAGTGGACAGTCTTCGTTTCCAACGCATTTTGGGGGCGACATCTCGGAGTCCGAGATGGGCCATTGCCTACAAATTTAAAGCGATTCAAGAAACGACGCAGATAGCTGACATTGAAGTTCAGGTTGGAAGGACCGGCACCTTGACGCCTGTGGCACATCTTGTGCCGGTTAAAATCGGCGGTGTGACCGTTGGCCGGGCAACGCTTCACAATGAAGATGAAATAAAAAGAAAAGACATCAAAATCGGTGATACAGTCCTTGTTCAGAGAGCCGGCGATGTGATTCCCGAAGTCGTTAAAGTGATAACCTCAAAGCGGACAGGAAAAGAAAGAACCTTCAACATGCCTCTTAGCTGCCCTGTTTGCGATTCGTCGGTCATCCGATCCGAAAATGAAGCGGCGTTGAGGTGTATCAACACGTCATGCCCCGCCCAAGTAAAGGAACGAATAAAACATTTCGCTTCAAAGGGGGCCTTTGACATCGATGGATTGGGGGAAAAACTGATCGAACAACTGGTGGACAAGGATCTGCTCTTTTCCTATGCAGATATATTTCAGCTAAAAGAAGATATGCTTAAGAACCTGGAACGAATGGGTTCAAAATCTGCCGGCAATATTGTTCGTGAAATTGAAGATAGCAAGCGGATAACACTACATCGTTTTATTTATGCGCTGGGAATCCGTCATGTGGGAGAGCATGTGGCCGGGATTCTTGCAAATGCCTTGAAGAGTTTCGATAAACTTAGATGCGCGAAATCGGATGAACTTGTAGCCATTGACGGGGTGGGGCCTGTGGTTGCCGAAAGCATCGTGGAATTTTTCAAAAAAAATGAAAATCAAAAGATCGTGTACGATATGATGACCAGCGGGGTTCAGATTTTTCAAGACAATGCCGACAAACAAGATACGCTTGCAGGTAAGATTTTTGTTCTCACAGGCACACTTGAAACGTTGACCAGAAGTGAAGCAAAAAGAGCGATTGAGGAAGCCGGAGGAAAGGTTAGCGGTTCCGTGAGCCGGAACACAGATTATCTTGTGGCCGGGGCTTCCCCCGGTTCCAAGCTTAAGCGGGCAGAAGAACTCGGTGTGAATATCATCGATGAGGAAACACTAAAAAAATTGATGACGGAAGGAATACACCAGGCAGGGATCGGAGGTCAGGAGTAAAATTAAAACTTATACCGGGGGGTAAGAATGGAAAATAAAGTAAGGGCCCATGCGGTTATCTCCGGGAGAGTTCAGGGTGTTTTTTTTAGATTGGAGACAAAACATGCTTCGGATGGATTTAGGGTTTTCGGATGGGTGCGGAATAAACGAGACGGGACGGTTGAAGCCATGTTTGAAGGATCTGAAAAAAGTGTTATGTCAATCCTTGAATGGTGCAAAAAGGGGCCGCCCATTGCGAGGGTAACGAACGTGGATGTGACATGGGAAGATTACAAAGGCGAGTTCAGCAGTTTTGATGTAACGTATTAAGCTGCGTTGGTCAATATTTATACCTCAATCATCAAATCGGAGATGTGACTTGATCGGGCAACATGACATATTGAAATAGGGAATGGTTTCCAGAAAAATGATCTTGAATCGATTTGTTAGTTTAACAGATTTCACCTCATGGTAAAATGCCTCAGAACTCCAGAATTTTGATTTACTACGATATTATTCTCTTATCAGTGGTTTGGATGCGGCTGTGATCTGTAGATGATATTTCAGGAATCGTAGTGATGATTTGAACCCATACTCACGATCTTTAGGATCACCTTCATTCATCAACGAGGCAGACTCAAAATAAAACCGGCAAACCGGTTAAAACTCAGACCACAATATATTGATTTCTCCTGCCTCAATCCAGTCTGAAAAATGAGGCTTTATCCAAGTGTGATACTCATAACATATCAAATTTATTGAGGGATTTTATGTCGCAGCGATAAATTGCAGGTATCACAAAATTTTCGAGCCTCTGATAAATACAGTTTTAAGTATCTATCAACAATTGAGGCCATTTTCGATAAGTTGGAGATATCACAGGTTTCATTCCAAATGCCATAACCCCAATATATTGTGTAGCCGTTTAAATAAGAAAAGCGCGGTTTATTTCGATTCCACGCTTTTCTTATATCAATTTTACAAAAGAGCAATTTTAGTGTCGCTAATCAATTCCAGAAAGGTCATCGTTACGACAGTCACTTTATAGATAGCAGCAATTAGTGTCCTGGAACCACCGCATTTTATTTCCCAGCTGCAGCCTTGGCCACGCTTGTACGCAAAGCCTCTGATCCGGGGTTGCTGACAGAGCGTTTCACAATAATATCGTTGGGACTTACTGTTTTCCCGTAATAAACCTCATTCCACTTGTCCTTCGTCTTAATAACAGAGCCCTCCAATGAAACACCTGCATAAGCACCTTTCGTTCGCGAAAAGGAAAAAATGTCAGCTACGACATTCGATTTGACACCAGCACCCACCGGCCCAACGGCGATGGAAGTATCACCCCCGAGCTTGAAAGATGAAGTAAAAAGTTTATCCACAGCCTTTTGGGTCCTCACCATCATAATAACTTCCGCTGCCTCGGCACCGATCTGAAGCCCAAAGGTTCCAGAACCGAGAGTGTAAAACGCCGGTTGACTCCATTGACCTGTTTTATCATCTTTAACGATGAGCACACCACTGCCTCCAGAACCCCCAACAACAAATCCTGCTTTAAGTAAACTCGGAATGATGATCAGACCTTTGGCTTGGTTTAAGTTTTCCTTTAACCATGACTGGTCTTTATCTGTCATGAAGCTTTCAAACGTTACACGCGCTTTGTCCACAAGCCCTTGCTGTTCAGTTGCCATCACAGTAGTTTCTTCGGGCTTCTCTTTTGTCATTTCAGCAGTTTCTTCGGGCTTCTCTTTTGCCATTTCAGTAGCTTTTTCAGGTTCACTGACAGTAGCTTTTTCAGTTTTATCGCCCTGCCCACACGCAACGAAAACCAATAGGCAGACTATACTCAGTAAAAGTGCAACATGTTTCATAATTCTTCCTCCTTAATCAAATTTAAAATAATTTACCTGTCCATACATACGTTGGTAAAATGCTATATTGCATTTCTAAATACAACCCATTTTAAGTGAGGGCTCAGCCGCCTTTGACCACCGCCAGATATTGCAAATCTTATAATTAGGCCGGAAACTTCAGTTGTCAATATTCATAAAAAAAGGCACAAGATGTTGTGGCTTGCCTTTTCATGGCTGAACTGGTGATACATTGAGATTATCATCTAAACGGTACTATTATTCTGCACTATCC
>JAAXQD010000019.1 GCA_012974475.1 Desulfobacterales bacterium | reverse complement strand
CGCGATCATTTCCTGAGTCGCAGGATCGATGGAAGCCGCTATGGGATCCGCCATCTTTTTCGGCTTTACAACTTTTGTTAACTTTTTCTCTTCTGCCATTAGAAGTTCCTCCTTCTGGTGTTTTTTATTGAAATGATAATAGATTCTGTTTAATGTAATTTTAACATAACCGCTGTACTGCAACTTCTCTATTGAGAATGATTACTATTAACACTTTCTGGAATCCCAGGTCAAGTCATTTATTAAAAATTGTGCACCTTATTTGACAAAAGGATGTGAAACTCGAATATGATGGTTTAACCCGTTCTAAAATCTTTTTAACCAATCAACTCAAATTTTGTACCCGAACGGTTGCGCAAAGGCATCTTCCGGTGATGTTTTTATCTCATTTTAGTCGTATAGGCTGCAAAACTTGAGTAAAATTTTATTTGAAAAGGCGGTTTTAAAATGACGTATTATCGGTATATGGATAGTCCTGTGGGCAGGCTTTTGGTGGCCGGAGACGATGGGGGATTGTGTCGAATCCGCTTTCCCAAAGGGAACCGACCCGATTTGCCGGAATCCCATTGGGTGGAAGCCCGTAAGCCCCTTGAAGAGGCTGTCCTTCAGCTTGAAGCCTATTTTGCCGGAAAACTGAAAATTTTTTTCCTGAACATGCGTCTGGCCGTCACACCATTTCAAAAAAAGGTGCTGACGGCGCTTCAACAGATCCCTTACGGAGAGACGGCATCCTATGGTGAAGTGGCTGGAAGGATTGGAAATCCTTTTGCGAGCCGGGCGGTAGGGCAGGCAAACGCCCGGAATCCGATTCCCATTGTAATTCCATGCCACCGGGTCGTGGGCAGCAACGGCACCCTGACCGGGTTCGGCGGGGGAATGGAGGTAAAACAGGCCCTCCTGGATCTGGAACAACGGCATCGGTAACGTTAAATGTCTATGGGAGCGCCCTCTTAAAATGAACTCCGGTCTGACCGAACGGCCGATACGGCAGGTTCGTTCCGATGCGTTATTTTTTTACGTTCGAACCCATCCTTGCTTTGACAGTTCTTTAAAACTTTGTACGTGTTTCTCTTCTTCTTTAATGACGTTATGCAATTGATCGAGGGTCTCCCGGTCATCGATCAGCGGCTGGAGCATCTTATAAAACAGTATCGTATCGTTTTCGAATTCAATGGCCAGTCTGATGAGATCTTCGACCTGTTCCAGGGTGGAGAAATCGGCATCCTTGAGTGTAAAATTTTGAGTGCCCACAGCGTCCCGTAATAAAGCCCTGCCGATTTTTTCCTGTTCAGGGTGGTCCCCGGTATCGGGGACCTTATCTTTCAGTGCTGCAAACCATTTCACATGTGTAACTTCTTCATCGGCCAGCCACTGGAGCAAAGAACTCAGAGATGGGTCTTTAATTTTTTGTGCAGCGTCTCTATAGATACGCTCTCCGTTTTCCTCGATTTGTATGGCGATATCAACAATATCTTTAATGGAAAACATGCGTTTGTCCCTCTATAACCTCGTCTGACCGGGGCTAGTGGTCCAGAATAATAACCAGCGGAACCACATGGATCTCATCGGTAATTTCTCTGGTAGCGCCGAGTTGCCAGTCAACACACCTGGCGCCACCGTCAAGCAAACCTTCGACTTTCTGAACCAGGCCATTTATATTGATGACCGGATGGCGGGAAAAAACTTCCGGCAATCCATACGTAAGACTGCAGCTAATACATTGTCCGGGCCGCTGGGTCAGACACAGGTCAAACTCAAGTCGGTTTTCTCGGTGGTTTTTGAATTCAAGACAGATATCGTAAGACCCCTCGGTGGCATCTCCGTAAAGGGCATCAAAGAACTGGTCTGAGCGGTCTTCGGGAAAAAGCTTTTTCAAAACACCCGGCGTAAAAATCTCGTTAAAACCCTTAGCGTCCATCATCACCGGAACCTCTACTTATTCTTTCGGGATTTGTCTGAACAGGAATTCCCGCTCAAACGCCAATTATCCATGATGCCCTGAATCGAACCCGGTCGGTCATTTACGGCTTTCTGTGGGTTCAGGGCCGGCCTCGACAAAGAAATTCGCCGCGGTTCCTCCCAAGTGCTGCCCTCATTTCCAACCTTAATCTTCCCAGCGCCGAGACAGAGCAGGTCTCCACTTTTGTTCTTGTAAAAATGTTTGTCTGTACTGGCTGTCGCCCGGTCCGTAACGTACAGGATCCCTTCATTTTGCATGACGGCTCGCCTATATATGAGAGGGAAGCTAACGGCTCGAATATAATA
>JAAXQD010000018.1 GCA_012974475.1 Desulfobacterales bacterium | reverse complement strand
GAAGACTTTCATAAAGGAACTATACTGAAACGGAAAAGAAATTTTCTTTTATTTTGTCTTTTTGTCAGGTCTATCAACACCGTTCGTATAGAGATAATTATCGCTTAATTCTTGAAGCTTGGAATGAATGATGTTAAAAGCAAGTAGTGAAAGATAGCTTTTATCGATTGCGAGGCTGTCTTTTGAAGCCATTTCAAAATTTCCCATTCGTTTGCTTGGGCCTTTTGTAAAAAGATCTGCTTTTAAATAACACCTGATTTGACAAGATTGAACGATGACACAGCACGAGGTGGCACCGAAAAAATTATCCGTCTTTCAACGAATCCGATACTCTGTTTTTCCGGGTACGCAACGCCCTGTGAAGGATCAAAGGGGCTATCGAAGGTTTTTCAACAGCCTGATCCTGCACTTTCGCCCCCGTACCGTGCCGGATCGAACGCTCCGATTGACCCTCTCTTGGGGTCTCGGGGGTATGGCTGTCGTGCTGATATTCCTGCTGATTGGGACGGGCGTGTTGCTCAAATTCGTTTATGAGCCGTTTCCGGGCAAAGCCTATGATTCCATCCTTCACCTCCAACGGGATGTTCTCTTTGGACAGCTGATCCGAAACATCCACCATTGGAGCGCCAACCTTATTTTGATCGTTGTCTTTCTGCATTTTCTAAGGGTCTATTTCACAGGGGCTTTCCACCCGCCACGCCAGTTCAACTGGGTCATCGGATTGGGTCTGTTTTTCACCGTTCTTCTCTCAAATTTCACTGGATATCTGTTGCCCTGGGATCAACTCGCTTTCTGGGCCGTCACCATCTGCGCCGGCATGCTGGAATATATCCCCGGTGTGGGACTTTGGCTGCAGAAGCTCATACAAGGTGGACCTGCTGTCGGGTCGGCCACTCTGTCCAATTTCTACGCCATTCACACGGCCATCCTCCCGGCACTTGTCATCACGCTCATGCCCTTACACTTCTGGCGAGTGCGAAAGGCAGGGGGCCTTGTCATTCCCGGCGCGCCGGGGGAGATTAAGGGAACCCGCGGGGAATCCGTTCCCGCAATTCCGAACCTCATCCTCCGGGAAGTGGTGGTCGCCCTGGTTCTCCTCGCGTGCATTCTGGTGTTTTCAGTGCTTTTCAACGCACCCTTGGAAAGCAAGGCCAATCCCGGCCTGAGTCCCAACCCCACGAAAGCACCCTGGTACTTCCTGGGCATTCAGGAGATGCTCATGCATTTTCATCCATTCTTTTCACTCTTTTTGATACCGATTCTGATGATGACCGCTTTGCTCGGTCTTCCTTATATCGATTATAACACCGACACAGGAGGTGTGTGGTTTGCTTCACCAACAGGACGGAAAACGGCTGTTGTTGCGGCCCTGACGGCAACTGTAGCGACGCCGGTAGGAATTTTAGCAGATGAGCATTTCATCGATCTTGCCAACTGGGCCGACCACATCCCGCCGTTGATCACCAACGGTTTGATACCCTTTGTGATAATTTTCGCTGCCAGCGCTGGATTTTACGTGCTCATAAAACGCAAATATGCTGCTACGAACAATGAAGCCATCCAGGCCCTTTTCGTTCTTTTTTTAGTCGCATTTCTCATATTGACCGCAACTGGAATGTGGTTCAGAGGCCCCGGGATGAAATTGATGCTGCCGTTTTACTAATGGGGTGCACGCCAATGAAGAGAGCTTGCTCCATGTCGAATAATTCATGAACTCTTTAGTGGCTTGATCGAAAGGTCGTTATGTCTGACAAAAAAGAAAACCAACATGCGCTATCCAGGGGATCTCGCCGTTCATTTCTCGTCAAAATTTGGATCGGGCTGGGTTTTGTGGCACTCTTAGAGTTCATCGGTGTGGCAACCGCATTTCTTTTTCCCGGCAAAAGACGGGTAACAGCCGACAATTTTAAGACCGTTATCGAAGCCGGTCCGGCGGACAAATTCCCCCTCGATTCTGTGACGGCATTTGTCAGAGGCAAGTTTTATCTTGTCCGGTTGGACGACGGCGGGTTTTTGGCCTTATCCCGAAAATGCACTCATCTCGGCTGTACGGTACCCTGGGTATCCAAGGAAAAAAAATTTGTGTGCCCCTGTCATTCCTCGACATTCGACATTCGAGGCGCGGTGGTCAGTCCTCCGGCGCCACGGGCCCTCGATATTTATCATGTCTTTATCGAAAACACGGTTGTCAAGGTGGATACCGCCAAGAAGATCAAGCGGACTGAATTTCGCTCAGAACATATCGTCTACCCCGAAAGCGTCTGATTAGAAATGAAAAACTGGAAACTAACCGGATTTATCGCAACCATTGTCATCATCCTGTCTATTCCGGCATATTATCTGAAGGTGGAGTATGGCCAAACACCACACCACAAAACAGGACTGCAGCCGGCAGCAACGTTCGTGGGCAGCCAAAAATGTATGGACTGTCACAAGAAGGAGTATGACAGCTGGCAAAACTCCCACCATGATCATGCGATGGAAGTGGCCAATGAAGATACCGTCCTGGGAGATTTTCACAACGCTGTTTTTGAGTTTCATGGAATTAGGTCACTCTTTTATCGAAAAAACGGCCGGTTTTTTGTCCATACCCGGGGACCGGGGGGCAAGATGGGTGATTTTGAGATTACCCATACTTTCGGCTGGTATCCGCTTCAACAATACCTCGTTCCATTCCCAGGAGGCCGTCTGCAATGCCTTCCCATCGCCTGGAATGTGGAAGAAAGAAAATGGTATCACCTCTATCCGAAGGCACCTATGGACCCGAAGGACTGGCTCTACTGGACCAACGCCGCTCAGAACTGGAATGGTATGTGTGCCGAGTGTCATTCCACCAATCTTAAAAAGAACTATGATCTCAAAACCGATACCTATCGGACAACATGGTCGGATATCGATGTGGGTTGCGAGAGCTGTCACGGACCGGGTTCCCAACATGTAGAATGGTCTGAAATGCCGGATATGGCGCGTCCTAAATCGGAGAACTTTAAATTGACGGTGAAAACCTCCGGGATCAGCTCCCGCAAGCTGGTGGAGCTGTGTGCGCCATGTCATTCCAGGCGAGCGGCTTTGGGCGATTACACCCACGCCGAACCCGATCTGATGGACAGCCTGCTGCCCAGCCTTCTCACCGAAAATCTGTACTTTTCCGACGGTCAAATCTTGGAAGAGGTCTATGTTTACGGGTCATTCACACAGAGCAAGATGTATCATCGCGATGTGCGATGCAACGACTGCCATGACGTCCACAGTCTCAAACTGGTAAAAGCGGACAATGACCTTTGTCTTCAGTGTCACAGGGTCCATGAGTACGATACAAAAGCGCATCATTTTCATAAGAAGGCGGGCGAAAAAGGGGAACCCATCCGATCATCAGAAGGCAAGGTGCTGTTCCACGTGGGCACCGGTGCCGAGTGCGTCCAGTGTCATATGCCCGGCCGAAACTACATGGGCATAGATTACCGGCCGGACCACAGCTTTCGGATCCCCCGTCCCGATCTCAGCCGCAAGATCGGGACGCCCGATGCCTGCACCCGTTGCCACACGGACAAAACTTCTCCATGGTCCGACGAAACCATCACTCAATGGTACGGACCGAGCCGCAGGCTACATTTCGGTACGGTGATCGACGCCGGCCGCAAAAGACGTCCCGAGGCTCGGAAGTCGCTGATCCGATTGGCCGGGGATCCCCTCTACCCTGTAATTGTAAGGGCCACGGCCCTCTCACTTTTACCCGACTATCCCGGCGAGGACACTGAACAGGCCATGAAACTCGCATTGATGGAAGATGAGGCCCTGATCCGTCGAACGGCGGTAGCAAATATTCATCTGTCCGATCCAAAAGCGCAAGATGAACTTATTGCTCAAATGCTCTACGACCCTGTCAAAGCCGTGCGCATCGAAGCTGCCCGAGTGCTGGCCGAAAAATCTTCCAGACACCTGGACTCGGATCAGGTCAAGGTTTTTCAGACCGCTCTGATGGAGTTTGTAGCATCCATGGAATATTCGGCCGATTTCGCCTTTGCCCGTTACAACCTGGGGAATCTCTACACCGCCCTTAATCAGCCGGAAAAAGCCATCCAAAACTACCGGGCGGCCATCAAGATCGACAGCTTGTTTTACCCGGCCAAAGTCAACCTGGCGATGCTCTTCAATCAAAAGGGAGAGAATGACCGGGCGGAAGTATTGCTGCGCGAAGTTACCACAGAGCATCCGGAGATGCACGAAATAGCCTATTCCCTGGGCCTCCTCCTCACAGAAATGAAGAAATACGACCCAGCGATCTTCTACCTGGAAAAGGCGGCAGAGGGTATGCCGGAGCATCCCCGGGTTCATTACAATCTCGGGTTGCTTTCACAACACCTTCAGCAAGATGAAAAAGCCGAAGCAGCGTTACTCAGAGCGCTGGCGCTCGATTCGGACAGCATGGATTATCTCTATGCCCTTGCGGATTACTATTTGAAAAGGGGAAAATTTAATAAAGCCAAGGGTATTGCAAAACAAATGGTTGCGAAACATCCAGACAATCGTATCGGGCATAACCTTATGAAACTTATTGAAAAAAATCTGTCCACGCCCTAAATGAAAGAGATATTCTGGTTGCAAAAGATATCGGCTTATAATAAGAGGATATACATATAGAATCCGCCGCGTCAAAATCCGAACCCTCTGATCGCCTACCCTGCGGATAAGTTGGACATCACGGTCTTCAATCGACAACTAAACACCAGGGGACATAAGAACACTCGCACTGACGATCCGAAAAGCGATTAACCGGGCTTTAGAAAAACTCAAGTTTCAAACATTAACCGATATTTTAAATGAGGAGGCAATGCTATGAAAAAAATGTGTCTGATTTCAAGTGTCATGGGTCTGGTATTTCTCGGTTTTTTTGCGATGAATGTGATGGCTGCCGAAGTGGTCGTAGAGCAAGATACGGTTAAGTCGGTCACCGAAGAAGTAGATATTGTAAAAACGGCGGATAATTTTATCATTTTGTTTGATTCATCCAGCTCTATGAATGATACCTACCGGAATACCAGCATGACAAAGTTAGCGGCCGCCAAGGAAATCCTTAAGGAAAAAAATGAAACCCTGCCGGATCTGGGATACAATGCCGGGTTGTATTTGCTTTCAAATTTCAAGCCGGTCTACATGATCCAGAAATATGACCGGAAAAAATTTGCTGCCGCCCTTGAACAACTCCCGGCAAAGGCCGGTGGACCGACCTTGATGATGGAAGGGATGCGTAAACTTCGCGGCGTTTTGGCAGGGCTTTCGGGGAAAACGGTGGTGTTCCTCTTTACCGACGGCTACTATAAGCCCACTCCCGGGATGAAAAAACCGGTGGAAATAGCCAGAGAACTCGCCGGGAAACACGATGTCTGCTTTTATGTCATCAGCACTGCCAAGGCTGCGCATCAGAAAGAGATATTGAAAACTGTGGCATCGATTAACGAATGCTCACGCGTGGTTCCGTTCGATTATTTGCTGGGCAGACCGGAATATTTGACCGGAGCCCTTTTCGAAATCGATGTTAAAACCATCGAAACCATCGAAACCATAGATTATCTTGCCGGTTTCAAGGTCGACAACATCCAGTTTGATTTCAACAGTTCAGCCATACCGTCTGGGTTCTATGGGGAACTGAACGAACTGGGGGATTTTTTACGAGAGCACCCTAAGACGTATGTTATCCTTGCGGGGTATACCGACGGTGCCGGATCGGATGAATATAACCTGCGGCTTTCCAGACGCAGAGCCGAAAGTGTCCAAGAATACCTGACCAAATACGCGGGTTTGAGTATCGGGAGAATCATCACCCAGTGGTACGGCAAAAAAGATCCGGTTGCCAGCAACAGTACTGAAGACGGCCAACAGCAAAACAGGCGGGTTGAAAGTATTGTTATGGGATTGGATTAAAATAAATTCATTTGAAGTGCTCGATCGGGTTCATGTTGCCGAAGACAACGACGCATCGAATCTTTCTGCAGCCCCGCAAGGCGGGATTTCCGATAGGCTCCAAAACGCTACAGGGAATGTTCTGCCTTGCGGCAGTGCTTCGCAGCGATTGTTAGGAGGGTGTTATAATGAAAGCCATTCATACTTTTTTGGTTCTATTTTTCATCGGTTTTACTGCCAGCTGTGCCAGTATCTATGGTGTACAGTATGACTACGACAAACAAGTCAATTTCGAAAACCTTAAGACGTATGACTGGATGCCGGTACCTGAAAAAGCAACCATGGACAGTCTTGTTGTAGATCGTGTTAAAAATGCAGTCAATGCGGAACTGCAAGCCAAAGGTTTAACGATGACGTCAAACAATCCGGACTTTTTCATTGCTGAACATCTTGGGAAAAAGGATAAAGTGAAAGTCACAAATTGGGGATACGGTTACGGCTCGTATGGAAGATACCGGGGAGGATACTGGGGACCTCAAGGGGTTGATACGTATCAATATGAAGAAGGATCGCTCATTCTGGATTTTGTGGATGCCAAATCGAAGAAAATGATTTGGCGGGGCGTCGCAAAAGCCCAAATCGACGATACCAACACTCCGGAGAAAAGTGAAAAGCTGATCGACAAAGCGGTACAAGAAATTTTGAAAAATTTTCCGCCTCCGTCGTCAAAATAGGTCACAATAATTTTAAGTTCGCAAAAAGGAGAAGCAAAATGAAAAAAACACGTTACAGATTCGGAAACATTCTGTTTGCTGTTATTGTCGGCGCGTTGATCGTCGGATTTTCCATGCCGGTAAAAGCGGGCGAGCCCGTTGATCAGCAGGGCCTTGTGGATAAGGCGCACGCGACTTTCCAAAGCTTCATGGTGGATTCCAACATGGCTTATTTAAAAGATCACCTGCGCGAGGCCAAAGGTCTTTTGATCGTACCGAGCATGCTAAAAGCCGGATTTTGGATAGGCGGATCCGGTGGCAGCGGCGTGCTCATTGTCAAAGACGCGAAAACAGGGCAATGGAGCCAACCGGCGTTTTACACCTTAGGCTCCGTAAGCTTTGGAATTCAGTTCGGAGGGGAGGCCGCGGAAGTGATTATGATGGTTAGAACCCAAAAGGCTGTGGACAAGTTGCTCACATCCTCTTTCAAGCTCGGGGGTGATGCCTCTATTGCCGCTGGGCCGGTGGGTGGAGGTGCCAAATCGAATGTGGTGGCCGACATTTTTTCCTTTTCGCGATCCAAAGGCGCTTTTGCCGGAATCGCCCTGGACGGCGCTGTCGTTTCGACCAAGGACAAATGGAACAATGCTTACTATGGAAAGTCGGTAACCCCGGTGGACATTCTTGTAAAGCGTTCCGTCAGCAATCCCAATTCATCCGACCTCATTAAAGCGGTGACCCAAGCCGCAACCGTCATGCAAAAGGAACCAATTTCTCATTCTAAAGAGCGTTATTATGTAGTCCGCAGTGGGGATACGCTATATGGGATCGCAAAACAACAAGGCATCTCAGTGGATGAATTATGTCGCCTCAACACCATAACCAAAACTGATCCTATTCACCCGGGTCAAAAACTTTTGGTCGCTCCAAGCAACTAGCAGTAGCGGTGCAAGCCGCATGAAAAAAGGCTACAAAGCCGGTAAAAAGAATTTCAAGGTGCATCTGGACGGATACAACTTTCTGCCCTATCTGACCGGCAAGGCGAAAAAGAGCCCCCGTGAGGAATTCTTCTATTTTTCTGACGACGGTGATCTGACGGCGCTGCGCTTCGACAACTGGAAAATTGTCTTCGCCCAGCAAAGGGCGCCGGGCACCATGCTGGTCTGGGGTGAGCCGTATGTACAAACACGGGTTCCTTGGCTCTTCAATCTGCGCACGGATCCGTATGAGCGGGCGTCCATCACGTCGAACACGTACTGGGACTGGTGGCTGGATCGGGCATTCCTTCTGGTGCCGGCGCAGGCCTATGTCGGTCAGTTCCTGGCAACGTTCAAGGAATTTCCGCCGCGGCAGAAGGCGGCCAGTTTCACCATCGACCAGGTCATGGAAAAGCTTATTCCGCCGGCCCCTTAATTCGTTGCATGACATGGAAGTCACTGTTGTATAATTTATCAATCAAAAGCGAGATAATAAATTGCGTATATTTTTCAAACAACATGAATAGCCAACAGATGATAAAGGAGGTGATCCATATAAAAAAGAAATCTTTAACAATTTTAATTTTTATAGGAGTGGCCTGTCTACTGATAAGTTGTGCGGGCGCAAAATTTATTCCAGAAGGATCTCAGTCTTTAGGCGTTTATGAAGGATCTTTCAGCAGTGATATGTATCAAGGATCCCTCCGAATTCATCTGTTTCAAACGCCTGAAGGAGATAAGCTGTTTGAAGCTAATTTTCTTAGAGACATAACGGACCCTACTGTGCGCAAGTCTTACTTTGTTCGTGGAAAAATGACGGCGAACTCACTGGTAGGAAAAATGCAAGGGGATTTTTCCGGTAATTTAACCGGCACACTATCACAAGACGGCAACCGGTTAACCGGATCCTACAATGTGACGACACCGGATGTAGATAACGGGACCTGGAAGGCCCAAAAAAGGTGATGAGTGGTGCCGATATCAGGCGTCTATACACACGTCTCGAAAAGGAAATTCTTATCAAAATTGGAGGTCTGCTAATGAAAATCAATTTAATGAAAGTCAATTTGCTCATAATCGGTGCTGCAATGATATGCTTTCCAATTACAAGTCTTTACGCACAATCGGTGACGATTCATTATGGCACGGTTGAACACGTTCAGACCATAAGCAAGGATGCCAAGCATGCCGGCGGTGCCTTGGCGGGCGGCGTTATCGGTGGACTGATAGGCCCTCGCCGTCACAGAGGTATCAGGGTCCTGGCCGGTGCCGGCATCGGCGCTGCCGTACAGGGAGCTGCAACCAGTGGTACACAGCAACAATATACTGTGAGCCTGGTAAGCGGCGGCACAACCATCATCAACACGGAACAGCAGGATATAAGGACTGGCGACTGTGTCTCGATAGAACAGGGATC